>CALEKU010000132.1 GCA_937902745.1 uncultured Armatimonadota bacterium | reverse complement strand
CTGTGATTCAAGCCCGCCTCCGCGAGCGAAGCTCCGCTTCGTCGGTGCGGGCTCCTACAGGCGAGGCGCAGCTACGAGTAAGCCGTAACAGCATCGAATACGGGAGCCCGCGGAGGCGGGCTTGAATCAACGAAGCCGGGACTTCAGTCCACGGCGGCCATTCAACGGCCCCCATTCGACGGCGCAGCGGCAATCATCGGTGCCGCGCCAAACTACTGCGTACGAGCATCGCGGAGCCACTTGACGTGGCCGTCCAGGAACAGACGGTTACGCCCGCCCATATGGACCGCCTTGCCCTTCAGCTCCGGCGCGACCGCGGGAATCGTGGCCGGGAAGTACGGGTCCACCGCCAGTTCCACATCCGCCGGGCCGTCCGGCATTCCCACCTGCGGATTCTCCGCCGCGCGCAGATCCTGTACCGCCTGCTCGTCCGTCTTGCCCCACAGGTTGTCCAGAGGCACCGGGTCGTCCGGGCGGTCAAAGCGCCACAGCCAGTAGCGCGTCCGCCGCGCGGCCTGGAGGTCCTCCGGGTCCGCGGAGGGCGCCCCCGCTCCTTCGCGCGCCTCCTGCACCACCTCCACCGCCTCTCTCATCACAGAGCCCTCCACGGCGGGGCAGCTCCAGAGGGCGGTATTCTTCACGTAGGGGTCCATCACGAGCGCCGCCCAGCCCGCGCGCGGGTCCGAGGCCGGCCACGTAGACCAGGGCTTATAGCCGCCCACCAGCCCCTCCTTCAGGTCGCGCCGGTCCGGCAGGCACTCGTCGTAGTCCTGCGTATAGAGCGCGAAGGCGAGGCCGATCTGGCGCAGGTTGCTCTGGCAGGATGCCTGCCGCGCCTTCTCCCGGGCCTGAGCGAAGACGGGAAACAGGATCGCGGCGAGCACCGCGATGATGGCGATGACCACGAGCAACTCTATAAGAGTAAAAGCGAAGCGATTGCCGCGGATACCGACGCGCTCCGAGCTATGCGCGGATCGTCCCTCTGGTCGGAGCACAATGGTTCGGGTCGGTGTCATATACTTAAATGTGACCGCGGCGGGATAAAATCACTCCCGCCGCGGCGTCCTTTTCGTACTGCTCAGGCCGTGCGCGGCCGGGCGAGGGGCTCCCACCCCAGCAGAGCGCGTGCCCTTTCCAGGCGCATCAGCTTCTCCTCATAGTCGCCGCTGATGTGGAACACCTGGTACCCGGCCCGGAACGTCAGCGCCGCCAGAAAGGCCCGCGCGACGTCCGATCCCGCAGTGGCGATGGTCGGCTCGCCCGGCCGCGCCTCGGCCAGCCACTGCTCGTCAGGCTGCGGGAGGCACAGGCGCAGCACGTTGACGCTCATCCCCCACTCCCGGTTGGCGCAGCGGCACACCTCCTCCCCAAACCGCTTGGTCATGCCATACACCCTCTGGGAGTCGGCAGGCAGGTCCTCGTCCACGTAGTAGCGATGCTCCCCGTGGCCGCCCCCGCCCAGCGCATGGTACACCGACAGGCTGCTCGCGTAGACCACGTGCTTCACGCCCGCGCGCCGCGCCGCGTCCAGCGCCAGGTACACCCCCTTGACACTGATGTCGAAGCAGCCGCGCACCGCCTCGTCCATCGCCCACTCGTCCCCGTTCACCCGCTCGTGCGGCCCGAGCGCCATATAGACCAGCGCATCCTTGTCCTGCACCGCGCTCGCCAGCGTCTTGCTGTCCAGCGCGTCCCCGGGGATGTACGCGACATCCCCTTCCGGACGCCGCGGGTCCAAAACGCACACATCGTGAACCGGGGTCAGATGGGGCAGCACCAGAGCCCCCACCCGTCCAGAACCGCCAATCACCAGAACCCGCAGGCGATGGTTCTCCCTCACCAACCCGTTCCCTCCTGCCGCCCCGCGGACGGCATTCCTTACGTATCCCTTACCATGTGAAGGAGGGCGCGTCCCCGGGCGGGAACGCGCCCTCCGGCGCCTGTGAAACCCTCCCGACTTACATCCGGCGCTTGCGGCGCGCGGGGGTGGAGGGGAGATTCGTGCCGCCCGGTCCCGGCGGCTCCGCGCGCGCGGGGCGATCCGCGGTGGACGTAGTGGACGCGGCGCTGCCGCCGGAAGGCCGGGACGCAGCCGGGGCAGAGGGCCGGGGCGTGGGGCTCGGACGCCGCTCGCCACCGCCACCGCTGCCGCCCGATCCACTACCACCACCGCCGGTCGCTGCGACCGGGGTCTTGCCGCCAAACAAACGCTGCCAGTCCACCACGATCTGCGCGGCGTTGAAGATCGACGAGTAGGTGCCGGAGACGATACCGATCAGCAGCGCGGCGTTCAGGGGCCGGATGGACGGACCGCCCCAGATCAGCAGCGCCGTGAGGGTCAGTATCACGGTCATGCTCGTGTTGATCGAGCGGGTGAAGGTCTCGTTGATGCTCTCGTTCACCAGGTCCGGGAACGTCATCCGGTTGCCGTGCGTCTTCAGGTTCTCGCGGATGCGGTCGAAGATGACGATGGTGTCATGCACCGAGAACCCGATCACGGTGAGCGCCGCCGTAACGAACAGCGAGTCCACCTTCCAGTTCAGGGTCAGCCCCAGGATGGCGAACAAGCCCACGAGCAGCAGCACGTCGTGCAGCATCGCGATAATCGCCGCAATGCCGTACTTGAGGCCATTGGCGAACCCGCCCATGGCGAACCGGAGCGCCAGGTAGAAGACGATGAACAGCGACGAGAAGAGGACCGATGTCAGGGCGTTTCGCGTCAGTTCCGCGGAGATGGCGGAGCCGATGAACCCGAACTCCTGACGCGTGATCGACTGGCCCGAGAACGTCTCGTTCAGACCTGCGACCAGGCGGTCGGCGTCCTGCGGGGAGATCTCGCCCTTGTCCGCGGTGCGCGGCAGACGGATGATGACCGTATTGTCCCCCGCAATCTGCGCGGACGGGTCGGCGAACCCCTGATCCTTTACCGCCTTCTCGATCTCCTCACGCCCCGGCGTGCTCTGCGCGAACTTGACAGTGACCTCAGAGCCGCCGGTGAACTCGATGCCGGGCTTAAAGCCGCCCATCCCCAACCCGATCAGACCGGGGACGATGAAGAGGAAGGACAGGACGTAGAAGACGACGCGATTCTTGACCGTGTTGAAGCGCGGCCGCCACGCCCGGTTGATACCCCAGGCGTTCATGTTCTTGCCCAGCGGCGTGTTCACGATCAGCAGCAGGAACGTGCGCGTGACCGTGATCGCGGTGAACATCGAGACGGCAACACCGATCAGGAGGGTCAGCGCAAAGCCGCGCACCGGTCCTGTACCGAAGTTGTAGAGCAGGAGCGATGTCACCGCCGTACAGACGTTGGAGTCAAAGATGGCGGAGAAGGCCCGGGAGAACCCGGTCTCGATGGCGCGCACCAGGGGCTTGCCCTCGCGCAGCTCCTCCTTGGTCCTCTCGAAGATCAGGACGTTGGCGTCAATCGCCATGCCGACGGAGAGGATGAAACCCGCAATACCCGGCAGCGTGAAGGTGACGGGAATCAGCAGGAAGATGGCGTAGGTAAAGAGCGTGTACAGGAGCAGGGCGAAGCAGGCGACGGCTCCCGGCAGCAGGTACACCGCCACCATGAACACAATCACCGCGCCCACGCCCACCAGACCGGCGATAAGGCTGCTCTGAACCGCTTCCCGGCCCAGCGTCGCCTCCACGCTCTGCTGCTGGACGATCTGGAGCGGCACGGGCAGCGCGCCACCGTTCAGGTAGTCCGCAAGCTGCTTGGCCTCCTGCAGAGTCGCAAAGGGCGAGATCTGCGCCCGGCCGTTCAGGATCGGCCCCGTGATGTTGGGAGCCATCAGGATGCGACCATCCAGGTAGATCATCAGGATCTCGTCGGTGTGGTCGCGGGTGAAGTTCGCGAACTTCTGGGTGCCCTCGCGGTTGAACTCCAGCTCCACCAGAGCTTCGGTGCCGCCGTTGGGGTTGAAGCCCGCGCGGGAGGTGGGCAGCAGGTCGCTCCCCGTCATCTCCAGGCGCGCCTCGCCCAGGAACGTGTTGAAGCCCTTCATCTCCTCGGCGAGATCGGCGAGCTTCTTGGCATCGTCCGGCAGCAGGGCCACAGTTTCACGCCCGGCGGCGGCGTTCAGGTCGGGCAGCGGCGCGGGCAGCGGCGTCTCAACCGCCCCCGTGGCGCCCTCCGCGGACGCCCGGTCTAGCATGCCCGCCAGTTCCTGGTTGATGTGGAAGATATCCCGGTACGTCTTGTTGGTCTGGCGGTCGTTGACCAGGAACTCCTCGCGCCGCCCGCCCTCGCCGCCTACCGATTCGAGCGCGTACCGGCCCAGGCGGTTCTTGTTCGTGACCCAATCCGGGCTGTAGTAGAACTGGAGCTGCGCGGTGTTCTGCAACTGCTCCAGCACCTGCTCCTCGTTGCGGATGGAGGGGAGCTCCACAATGAACTGGTCGTCACCCTTGGGCAGGATGACCGGTTCGGCGACGCCCTGGGCGTCCACGCGGTTGCGGATCGTGTTCAGGACCGCGCTGCGGGTATCCGCATCCCACTTCTTCTCTTTGGGCAACTTCTCCGTTTGGGCGCGCAGAACAACGCGCGCGCCTCCCTGGATGTCGAGCCCCAGCTTAGGCTGTGGGAAGACCTTACCCAGCGCGCTGTTTGGCGCCAGGATAGGCATAAAGACGATAGCAAGCGCGAGAACGGCGAGTGCCGCGATCAGGGCGGCGAGCTGCTGCGGTTTCAAGAGAAAACCTCGAAAGATCGGTTGGTTTCGACGCTGAAGGGAGACGCGGAGCGCGGAGCCGGTGCTGCAAGCGGGGCGCGACCCCGAGGCGTTGACGCCGCCTGTGAGGGGCGGTACAGGTCAAAGAAGTATACGGTCGCGTACAGGCAATGTCAAGAATGCCGGCAGCCCGCCACAGGCGGCGCAGGGGCATGTTTTTACGCCCATGCCCGGCCAGGTGTAGACACACCCAGCCTCCCACGGGGTATTACACCCGCACATAACTAGACATATCAGCCTAAAAAGCATATCGGTTGCCCGAACGTCTGTGCGGGCCTCGCGCGCCCGTCCGGCGATTGACAGATTCGCGCGGATGCTCGTATAATCATCCGTAACCGCGCGCAGGGTTAACATAAAGCAATGCGCGCGGTCACGTTTTTTCTACGTCCGCACGGCGTCTTCACAATCGTTCCAAAGGAGGAACTGATCGCGTGGATTCGTACTACCTCTCTCTAATGCGGGCCGTCCGCAACCGCCCGAGGGCCAGAGCGCCGCGTCGGGCGGCGGCCCTAGCCCCCGCCCCCGCGGCCCTGCTGACGGCCCTGGCTCTCATCGTCACCCTCCTGTTAGGCGACGCCCGACCCGCCGCCGCTGCGGAAGGCATCGACCTTCCCCACTTCAACTCCGCGGTCTACACCGTCCTGACCATCGTCCTCATCTCCGGCATTATCTGCGTCGGCTACGGCCTGATGCTCCAGAACCGCATCCTGAAACAGTCGCCCGGTTCGGACCGGATGCGACAGGTGGCGGGCGCCATTGAGCAGGGCGCCCTCGCCTACCTGAGCAAGCAGGTCCGCACGATGATCCCGCTGGTCATCGCACTCGCCATCGCGCTGTTCTTCCTGTACGCGCCTGTGTTCACCCCCGCCGTGGCGGGCGGCATCGCGGGCGCCTTCGTTGTGGGCGTGGCCGCCTCGTACCTGGCAGGCTACGCGGGCATGGGCATGGCGGTGCGCGGTAACGTCCGCACCGCGAACGCCGCGCTAACCTCCTTCAAGAAGGCTCTGGAGGTCGCGTTCCAGAGCGGCGCCGTCTCCGGCATGTACACCGTGGGCCTCGGCCTTCTGGGCGCCACCGCCATCTTCTTCCTGTTCCGCGAGGAGGCGATGAAGGTGCTGATCGGCTTCGGCTTCGGCGGGAGCCTGGCGGCGCTCTTCATGCGCGTCGGCGGCGGCATCTTCACCAAGGCGGCCGATGTGGGCGCGGACCTGGTGGGCAAGGTCGAGGCGGGCATCCCCGAGGACGACCCGCGCAACCCGGCCACCATCGCCGA
>CALEKU010000131.1 GCA_937902745.1 uncultured Armatimonadota bacterium | reverse complement strand
GCATCGTCTACGGGAGCCCGCACCGACGAAGCGGAGCTTCGCTCGCGGAGGCGGGCTTGAATACCAGAAGCCGGGACTTCAGTCCACGGCACCAATGCCACGGCACACACTCCCGACCACCACCACGCTTACCGCGACCACCCCCCCCTCTGGTGGCGCGACCGGTGATAGTGAGTGTATACTCCGTTACCCGTGGCACGACCTGTCACCATCACTGACGAGCAGATACTGGAGGCCGCCCGCGCGGTGTTCCTGGAGGACGGCATCGGCGCGTCCACCGTCGAGATTGCGCGGCGGGCGGGCGTCTCCGAAGGCTCCATCTTCCGCCGCTTCCCGACCAAGGACGCCCTGTTCCGGGCCGCCATCAAGCCCCCCGCAGTCCCGTCCTGGGTGCGGGAACTGGACGCCCTGGCGGGGCAGGGGGACATGCGCGAGAACCTGACACGCATCGCCCGGGAGATCCTGCGGTTCGCACAGCAGCGAATGCCGCTGGTGATGCTCGCCTGGGGACACAAGCCCGCCGCGCCGCCGGAGGGGAGAGCCGCGGCGGCGGAGGAAGAGGAGCCCCCCGTGGTGCGCGACGGTCGCCGCCTCGCCGCGTTCCTGCGCCGGGAGGTGGAGCGCGGCCGACTGCGCCCCTGCGAGGTGGATATGGTGGCGCGCCTGCTGCTTGGCGCCTGCATCAGCGTGGTGCAGGACGCGGTGCTCCGCAAGCAGCCGCTCACCCCGGAGGAGAGCGACCGCTTCGCCGCCGATCTGGTCGCCACGCTCTGGGAGGGTATCGCCCCGCCGCTCCCCTGACCGACGCTCGCTTTGCCTGGTTAATGAGTGAGTACGCACTTTTGAAGGAGGGTAACCACCGACATGTCGTTCATCCTGTATGGCGGGGCCGTTCTCGCCGCCGCGGCGCTGTTCTGCCTTCCCGGCCGCGCCGCCGCGTCCGAACAGAACGCACAGACCGCGCACCCCCCCCAGGCCGCACAGGCCACGCCGCCGCCGCCCCCTCCGCCGCCGCCGGCGCGGCCCTCCCCGCGGCCCGGGCCGGCGCCGCTGCCGATCCTGCCCGCCCTGCCGCGCTATGACGACACCTCCTTCTACGCCGAGAACCCCGCGGTGCCGCACGGGCGCGTGGTGCAGGCCACCTACAAGAACTTCGCGGGCAAGGAGAAGCGCCTGCACGTCTACCTGCCGCCCGGCTATGACGCCGACCCCGCGACCCGCTACCCGGTGCTCTACCTGAACCACGGCGGGGGCGAAAACGACTCCCACTGGACCGCGACGCCCCCGGGCGGGGGGAGCGCGCAGCACATCCTCGACAACCTGATCGCCGGGGGCAAGGCCAAGCCCATGATCGTGGTCATGCCCGACACGCGCGACCTCGCCTCGCGCCTCCCCCCGACCCCCGGGAAGCTCGACGACTGCTCCCGCGAGTTCTTGCAGGACATTATTCCCTTTGTGGACCGCACGTACCGGACCAAACCGACCCGCGAAAACCGGGCGCTCGCGGGCCTGTCCATGGGCGGCTTCGTGGTGATGAACACCGGGCTGGCGCACCTGGACACCTTCAGCGAACTGTACGTCTACAGCTCCGGCTACTTCCCCGAGCAGCTGGCCGCGGTGGAGGAGAGCTTCAAGGCGGTCCTCACCGACCCGAAGACCAACGAGGAGCTGCTGCGCGTCCCGCTCTATATGGCCGAGGGCGAGACGGACATCGCGCTGAAGAACGGACAGGCGACCCTGGCGATCTTCAACCGGTACGGCCTGCGCAACTTCTGGGTATTAAGCTCGGGAGGGCACGAGTGGAAGAACTGGCGCCGCTACCTGTGGCAGACCGCCCAGATCATGTTCCCCGACAGCGACCGCTGAAGAATCCCCCCGTCCCCGGCGTATAATCCTATAGTAGTAGACGCTTTTTTAGAAGGGTTGGGGGCGCGGCATGTCAGCCAGGCAGCAGAGCGGGTACGGCGGCGGGAGCGATAGCAGCAGCAGCGTGGGAGGGAGGTGGCAGGGCGCGTCCCCGGCGGAAGCTGCGGAACACTTCCGCCGGCGCGTGTTCGTGACGGCGTCCGCGATGCTGTGTGTGGGCGGGGTGTGGATGTGGAACGGCGCAACCCGCGCCGCGGCCCCGCCGCCTCCGCCCCCCGCCGGGGGCGCCGCGCTCATGGCGCGACCGTCCGCCCCGGCGGCCATCCCGTTCCCCGGGAGCGGCGGCAGCAGCAGTGGCGGCGGCGGGGGCTTCTTCCCCGGCTTCGGCGGCTTCCCGTCCGGCCCGCTCCCGCCGCGCGAGCGGGAGCGGGTGGTTCAGGAGATGTCGGAGCGCATCGGTATCGACGGGAAGACCGCCGGCCGGCTCCTGGCGCTCCGGGAGACATCGGCCGCCCGGATGCGCCAGATCAACGGCAATCCGCTGCTGACTCTGGATCAGAAGGCGGAGCAGATGGAGCGGGTGCGCGCGTCGCGCCGCGAGGCCACCGCCGCCCTGTTGACGCCGGAGCAGATGACGCGCTACCAGGAGTGGCGCGAGTGGGTGCGCCGCCGCCAGGAGGAGATGCAGAACCTGTAGGGCCGGGGGGGTGAGGGCTCCCGGGGTGCGCTACTTCGCGGCGGGGCCGCCCGGCGCTGCCACCGCTCCCGGCGCCCCGTCCGGCGTGTCGGCCACGTAGGCCTCATGCAGCTGGACCGGGTCGGTCTTCCCCCGCCCGATCCGCAGATTGATGACCTCCACGAACACCGAAAACGCCATCGCCGAGTAGATATAGCCCTTGCTGATGTGCTGCCCGAAGCCCTCCGCGATCAGCGTCACCCCGATCAGCAGCAGGAACGACAGCGCCAGCACCTTGAGTGTCGGGTGCTTGTCCACGAACGCGCTGATCGGCCCGGCGAAGACCAGCATCACGCCCACCGCCACCACCACCGCGGCGATCATGATGCCGAGCACATCCACCATCCCGACCGCCGTGATGACCGAGTCCAGCGAGAACACCACATCGAGCAGCAAAATCTGCACGATCACGCTGGCGAACGACGGCGCCACGCGCGCGGACGCATGCCCGGTGCTGCCCTCCAGCTTCTGGTGGATCTCATGCGTCGCCTTGCCCACCAGGAACAGCCCGCCCAGGATCAGGATCAGGTCCCGCCCGGAGATGTTGTGGCCGAGCACCGCGAACAGAGGCGTGGTCAGCCGCACGATCCAGGCCAGCGAGAACAGCAGCAGGATGCGCGTGATGAGCGCCAGCGCGAGACCCAGAGTCCGCGCCTTCGCCTGCTGTTCGGCGGGCAGCTTGCCCGCCAGGATGGAGATGAAGATGACGTTGTCGATGCCCAGCACGATCTCCAGCGCCAGCAGCGTGGCGAAGGCGATCCACGCCTGCGGGTCGGTGATCCAGCCCATAGTCGGTTTCCGGTCCTCCTGATTTCCAGTCCCGCGCGCGCGCGCCGTCGCAGCCCGGTCCCTTCCTCTGGTAATACCCGCAATCGCCCCGGCGCCGGGCGCATCGAAGGCGTTGGTTGCCGCGGGTTGAAAACCCACGTGCGAATCCGCGTGGCGTTTTGTGCCGCGTGGCGGTTGGTTGCGGCGTGGCGGATATTGGCACCGGACCTGGCAGAGTGACTGACCACCACGGAGCCCGTACTTTGCCGCAGAAGGTGCAGGGGGAAAGCGGATGCCCCTCCCCTACGTTGCGCCGTCCGGGCTGGACACGTTGCCTCGACCTGCAACCAGAGTCGCAAAGGGGACTCTGATTTCGTACGGGGCGTTTCCCGAGGGGAAATAATGACAGACAGGGGTGTCCTGCAAGCCACACGAGCGGTTCTTCTTTCCAGTAGGAGTGTCTTCGGCATCCTCTCCTGCCGGAAGATGCTTCTGGGCACGGCCTCACCTGCGGCGCTCTGGGAGATGATTCCGTTCACCCTCCTCAGCGTGACGCTCGCGGTGTACGGCTGGTTCTGCCTGATCGCTCCGGTGCGGGCACGAAAGGCGCGTCGGTGAGGCGTGACCATCTCGACGGATAGGGGAGGCGGGCGGCGTTGCTCTCGTCCGGCATCGCCCGTCCCTGCGGACATCCCCCGTCCCTGCGGATAGGAACGCGGATGAAGGCAAACTTACGAAGCGACGTCCCGGCCGGTCGCGCGGCGTCAGAACCGTTCGATCTTTCCCTCGCTGATCTGCGGGCGGTGGCCGGCTACGCCGCCGCCTGCGCGCTTCCCGCCCTGGCGCTCTTTGAGCGCGCGCGCCCGGACGACGGGCGCCCACGCGCCGCGGTCGAGGCCGCGCAGGCGTTCGCGGACGGCGCCACGGCGCGGACAAAAGCCCTGCGCGATGCCGCCTGGGCCGCGC
>CALEKU010000130.1 GCA_937902745.1 uncultured Armatimonadota bacterium | reverse complement strand
AGTACGACTAGTACAAGATTAGTCCAACTAACGATTTCCACAACTTCGGCAACGTTCGATTCGGCGGAAACCACGGATCACACGACGCGGGACAGACGGGTTGGGATAGATACAGATGAGCGGCAGTAACGGCGGCGGTGGGGGCGGCGGTGGTCAACAGCAGAAGCAAAAGCAGCGGCGACGACGGGGCGCCGCCCTGCTCGGTGTAGCGGCGGTGATCGCCGCCGCTGCGGGCGGAGGACTGATGGTCGTGCGGGGGCGGGCCGTGGCCGCCCCCGCCACCAACCTCTGGGGACCGGTATCCTCCTGGTCCGACCCCACCGCCCTGCTGTGGAACCAGTTCCGCCCCGCCGCACGCCAACCCGGCCGGGACTTCAAGCCGACCGGCCTCGGGCGCAAGGACTACCTGGCCCTCATAGAGAGCGAGGTAGACTTCTGGAAGAAGTACCAGGAGGGGAGCGGCGCCATCCGCGACCCGTACCTGGGCAACGAGTACCAGTACAGCACCCCGTCCTACGCCTGGGCCGCCGCCGTCCTGGTGGCGCACGCCGGGCGCGACGATCTGCTGGACTCCGCCGCCCGCGCCACCGACCGGGCCACCGAGACCCTGAGCCGGCGGCGCGCGGCCAGCGGGCATGAGGACTTCTTCTCCCCCATGCTCGCCCACGTCCTCCCGCTCCTCAAGGATCGGGTCAAGCCCGACCGCTACGCCCGCTGGGTCGCGGCGCTGCGCCGCTACGACCCGTACCGGACGTACCGGATGAAGCCCGGCTCGAACAACTGGAACGTCGTCTCGCTGTCGGGGGAGGGGCACCTCCAGCGCCTCGGTCTGCGTCCGCGCAGCAACGGCTACCTGGCCGACAGCCTCGGGGAGCAGGGCAAGCACTTCCGCTCGCCCTACGGCGTGTATACCGAAGGCCCGATGGCCTACGACCACTTCCCGCGCCTGTGGGCCGCGGACCTGTTGGCGGATGGCTACGAAGGCCCGCTGCGCGAGGAGCTGGACGAGGTGTTGCGGCGCGGCGCGCTCACCAGCCTGTTCCTCCAGTCACCCTGGGGCGAACTGCCCGCCGGGGGGCGCTCGGCCCACCACCAGTGGAACGAGGCGCAGCAGTGTGCGACCTATGAGATCTACGCCGCGCGGGCGCAGGAGGCGGGCGACAAACTGCTGGCCTCGGTCTACAAGCGGGCGGCGCACCTGTCGCTGGCCTCGATGAAGCGCTGGGTGCGGCCGAGCGGCGAGATGCAGATCGTCAAAAACTGGGTGGACCCCGCCCGGCGCCACGGCTACGAGTCCTACTCGTCGCACTCACAGTACAACCTGCTCCCGATGGCGATGCTGGCGATCGCCTACGAGCACGCCGCGCCGACCGAGATGCTGCCCGAGGCGCCCGCCCCGGCGGACGCCGGGGGGTATGTGCTGCACCTGGAGGCGCTGCATAAGGTGGTGGCGAACGCCGGGGGAACGTATGTGGAGATCGACACCCGCGCCGACCACCACTACGACGCCACCGGCCTGATCCGCGTCCATATCAAGGGCGTCTCGCCCCAGCTGGGTCCCAGCGACAGCCTGCTCGCCTCGCCGAAGTACCGCGCTCCCGGGCCACACGCCCCCCGGACCACGGGCATCGGCATTAGCTGGAAGGCCGGCGGCGGCGGGGCCGGCGCTGCGGAGGACTGGCGGCGTCTGGGGGCGCTCCACAGCGGGCAGGAGGTCACCGGCGCATCCGTGAAGGTACTGGCGCAGAAACCGAAGCGGGTGGTATTTGAGGTCACCTACGAGGGACGATTCCCCGGCGGGGTGAAGACCATCGTGGAGCGGTACGTGGTGACGCCGGGGCGGGTGGAGCTGACCACCCGGCTTCCCGGCTACAACGGCCCGACGCGCTACCACTGGCCGGTACTGGCGGACGACGGCCGCGCAAAGACCGAAATCAAGGTGGACCCGGCGCTCAAGATGGTGTCGGTGCGCGCCCCCGGCGCACCGACCTCCGGCGCGCAGACGTTCACCGCGCCGGGAGCGACGCACGTTGACGTCGCCCCCGGCGCATTCCCGAACCATAATGGCTGGGCGCGGGTGGGGGAGGCGCACTTCCCCGCGGGCGCTGCCGGCTCGGAGCGCGGCGTGACATTGGTGATCGCGCCGCGCCCGCGCTAGGCGTCCCCGCGCGGTGAACCTCCCCCCCGGGGTGTTCACCGCGCGGCCCGCCACGCCCGCATTCGAGACAGATTTGGATTCTCGTGTGTGTACTTCTGCAGCAGGAAAGGTAACAAAACCGTGAACATAAAGATCGGCGGGAACCAGGTTCGCATCAAGCCGGCGTCGATCGTGCTGGTACTGTCCGTGATCATCGGCATCGTGGCCACGGTGATCCTGTCACGCGACCCGGTGCAGAAGGCGCCGGAGTTCGGCTACGTCAACCCCAAGGGCTGGCGCTTCGAGGTACGGCAGGGCGCTGAGGCGCAGATCCTGACCCTCAGCGGCGGCGCGCTGGGCCAGGCCGCCCCGGAGGAAGGCTCCGACGCACCGGGCGTCAGCACGGTGGATGCCTCCTCGGGCCTGAAGATCGTGGTCACCCGGCCGGGCACCACGCCGTCCTCCGTGTATCTGCGCAACGCCCTGAACCTGGACATGAACCAGGGCGGCGAGCCGCTGAGTCTGAAGTTCAGCGCCCGCTCCGGTGAAGAGGGCGATCAGAGGGCGGAGGGCTTCCCGGTGACGTTCACCGTGCGCGAAGGCCGCACCGAGGCGTCGGCGGCCCCGCTGTGGAGCTACAAGGAGGTGGTCGGCCCGCGGTGGAAGGAGTACAGCGCGCGGATTGACCTGAAGGACACGGCGCTGCTGAACGTGATCGTCGCGGCGCATCTGGGCGAGAAGCCGGGCACCGTCCTGATCAAGGACCTGCGCGTCATCAAGGACGAGCCCGGGGCGCCGAACTAGGTCCGGCGCCGGACGGGTAGGAGCGAAAAAGGCCGTCCTCTCTCCGCCTTGGAGAGGGGACGGCCTTTCAGGCTGCCTCGGCGGCGCGCGCCGTCGCGCGGTCGCCGTCGCCGTCAGATCGTAATCGAGCCCGCGATCTCGGTCAGCTTGTGGCGCGCCAGCGCCAGGTTCGCCTTGGAGCGGTCCAGCACAAAGTACAGGAACAGGCCCGCCGCACCCTTGGACTTGATCGGGCGAATGATGTGGTACTGGGTGCCCAGCGTGATCAGGATGTCCTCGATCTCCGTGTTCAGGTCGAGGTCCCGCATCACGTTCAGCTTCGCGCGCACCACCTCAGTGTTGCCCGCCGCCGCCACGTCCAGGTTCACCCCGTTGCCGCCCGCCGTGCCAAGCGACATCCCGCTCTCCATGTCCACCACGGCCACCGCCATCGCGCCCGTGACCTGCATCGCAGCCTGCAGGGAACTCTCCATGTTCGCCATACTTGAAATTTCTGCCTTTCCCATCGGACGGTTTTGTTGAAGTTACCCGGCGCGCCGTCCCGCGCGCGGTTCCGATAGTCCGATACTCCGATATCCCGATACTCCGATAGTCCCTCGCGCCGTTGTCGGCGCTTTTCCGTTGCCGGATGTGTGTGCCGGATGTGTGATCCCCGCCGTCTACAGCACCAATTCCTGAGCGATCTCCGCAGCGATCTCCGCCAGTCGGAACCGGGTCAGGCCCGGGTTGGTTCGCTCCCGATCCAGCGCCAGATACAGGAAAAGGTCCCCGGCTGACTCCTCGCCGCTGCCCCCCCGGCGCAGGCGCACCGGCCGAATGATATGGACCTGGCTCTCCGCGGTGACGAGAATCTCCTCCACCGCGTCCTCCATGTCCATCTTGCGCAGCGTCTCCTGCTGCGTTCGCAGCACGTGCGTGTTACCGTCCGCGGCCGCGTCCAGGTCCAGCCGCTCGATCCCAAAGCCCGCGATACACCGCCCCGAATCCGCGTCGACCAACCCCACCGCGATGGCCCCCGGCAGGCACATCGCCGCGTCTAGCGAATTGGTTATGTCCGCCACCCCGACACTCCTTAACTATCCCGACGGGGCTGGGATGCCGGCACAGCCGTGCCTGCCTCCCCGGCGCGCGCGTTGATTGCGCGCGTCGTCTGCGCAAACCCCGCGCACATTCCGGGGGGAAGGCTTAGCAGAGTCCGTGCCGAGGCGCCCCCGGAAGCAGGGATATCCCGTAATCACCGTAAATGTGCGTAAGCAGGCGAGCGTTTCGGAATTACGGGGCGTCCCGTATGTGGAGCTACCGGCCGACATCCCTCTACCGGCGGAAAAAGTGCGCCGCCGGCGCCGTGGTTCCTAACGGTTCTTTAACACCGGTGCTGTATCCTTACCCTGTCAACTTCCGGACGGGCCGGCGCCGCGACGTGCGCCGATGAGGGGGAACCAGAATGAAGCGTGAGATTCTACAGAGCGCCGCTGCTGTCCTGTGCCTCGCCGCCGCGGTGGCGGCGGCAGGCCCGAGCCACGCCCAGGGCAAGGCGAAGAAGCCCGCGGGGAAGCCAGCGCCCGCCGCCGCCGCCGCCGCAGCAGCAGCGCCCGCGGCGGCGAAGCTCAAGACCACGGAACTGCCGGACGGCACCGGCACCATCGGGGTGCCCGACGGGTGGAACATCACCGAGGCGTACCGCGGGACCGTATTCGTGCGCGGGCCGCAGAAGCAGCTCGTGACCATGGGGCACGCCTTCGTCATCAGCCGCCCCAACCACCCCGCGCACCAGCTGGGCATCCCCACCGACGCCCCGTTCGCCCCGGACGGCGACCTTGTCGGCGCCCTCAAGGGCGTGCTGGCGAAGGCGAACAACCGGCTCATCAGCCTGCGCGCCATGCCCGCCCCCTCCGGCACCCCCGGCGTCCCCGCCGTGTTCTTCTCGTACGAGGTGGAGGCGCATGGCACGCAGTTCGCGGCGATCGGATACTTCACCTCGATCGGGGCGGGCGACGACCAGACGCTGCCCTACTGGCAGCTCTACGTTTCCGCGGTGATCGCGCCCAAGGAGATCTTCATGAAGGAGCTGCCCACGATGATGGCGATGTGGAAGTCCTGGCAGCCGAACGGCCAGAAGCCCAAGGAGGGCAGCGCCGGGGCGATGATCGACGAGGCCATCAAGGACAGCACCCGCCGCCGCGCCCAGACTCTCAAAGAGCAGCAGGCGGCCTACGACCGCATGAACGAAAAGTTCAAGCAGACCATCATGCAGTAAACTGCCGCCCGGTCGCAAAAGGCAGAGTGCTAC
>CALEKU010000129.1 GCA_937902745.1 uncultured Armatimonadota bacterium | reverse complement strand
CTTCGCTCGCGGAGGCGGGCTTGAATCACAGAAGCCGGGACTTCAGTCCACGGCGACCATCCGACGGCTTCGACGCCACGGCGGTAACGGTCCACGGCCATCCCACGGGCTGCGGCACAACCATGCCGCGACCGCCACGCCACGGCCCTACGCACTCCGGGCGCGATACACTAAAGCCATGCAAAGATGGCTCGCAATCGGCGCGGTGAACGGGTTCCTGGCGGTCGCACTCGGGGCGTTCGGGGCGCACGGCCTGAAGGAGCGGGTGGACGCCTACCGGCTCGGCGTCTTCGAGACCGGGGCGCACTACCACCTGGTGCACGCCCTCGCTGTCGTCGCCGTCGCTCTGGTCCTGGATCGCCTGCCCGACACCTCCCGGCCGCTGGCCCGCGCGGCCGGCGTCTGCTTCTCTGTGGGCATCCTGCTCTTCGCGGGAAGCCTCTATGCTCTCGCGCTCACGGGTATCCGCGCCCTCGGCGCGATCACCCCGCTGGGAGGCGTCGGCTTCCTGCTCGGCTGGGCGCTCCTGACCGCCGCCGCACTC
Organism: uncultured Armatimonadota bacterium; assembly: GCA_937902745.1. Classification (GTDB taxonomy): domain Bacteria; phylum Armatimonadota; class Armatimonadia; order Armatimonadales; family Armatimonadaceae; genus CALEKU01. The sequence goes on along the minus strand of CALEKU010000129.1, from coordinate 26,039 downwards.
CGGAAGTAGGCTTCCCCCATGTCGGCCCGGTCCCGGCGGCCCCTCAGCGAGAGGGGCCGCTGCGGCCGTTCTCGGGGCCGACCGGCGGGGGGGCAGGCGTGGTGAAGGCAGACGGCGGCGCCGCCGCCGCGGAGGCCGGGGGGCGACCCGCCGCGCCGCTGCCCTCGCTCACCATCAACTGCGTCAGGATGTCGCTGCGCTCCGGCACGAGCGAGATGCGCGCGCCGCTGTTGATCAGGCGCTGAGTCTCCAGTATCTCGAACATCGCGTCCAGCACTTCCGGGTCTTCCGAGACGTGGTGGAGCGCGGCGCCGATAATCTGCGGACGCATGGCCTGCGCCCGGGCGAAGGCGACCGCCGCCTGCCGGTCTGCGGTGCTGGTGATGATACTGACCTGGTTCGCGCCGTCCTGCTTGATGGCCGAGGTCACCTGGCGCAGCCGGTTGACGACCTTCTCCTCAATCTGGCGAATCATCCCGGCGTCCCGGAAGTGGACCTTGCGGATGTAGACCGAGCCGAGCTTGTAGCCCCACTCGTGCGATTTGGGGGAGACCTCCTGGCGCACTAGCACGCTCATCTTGTGGCGCGTTTCCAGCATCTCCGCGAGCGGCATGTTGCTCAGGCAGCGCACCGTCGTATTGCTGACGTTGGCGGCCAGGGAGCCCTGCGGGTCGGCGTTCTTGAACAGGTAGGCCACCGGGTCGCTGATGAACATCTCGTACCAGATGCCGATGCCCATCGGCGCGCCCTCCTCGGAGTTGACGGCCTGGCTGCGCAGGTACTTCTGGTCGAGGCGCATGTCAAGGACGTGGCAGCGGCCGAGCCAGTTGACGATCAGCGCCTGCGGCCCCATCTTCTGCCACAGGAAGTAAAGCCCCGGCTCCTCCAGGATGGCAACGACCTTGCCAAACAGGACGTAGACGTGGCAGCGTCCCTCCTCCACGATGGTGTAGACCCCCAGCGCGCGGGTCAGCCCTCCGAGGATCGGCATAATCAGGAACAGAGAGAAGAAGGTGATAACCGCCGGAATCAGGATGTTCATCGGTTGGCCCCTCCCTTGACTTCGAGGACGGCCTGCTGGGCGCGGCCGTAGAGGTTGAGGCGGACGTTGCGCAGGTAGGCGGGCAGGGCATCCGGCCCGTTCTTCTTCAAGTCCGTCAACTGCTCCGCGAGGGCCCGTAGCGGCTCGACCTCCGCCTCGGCGTTCAGCGTTTCGATCTCAACCGCGCGGCGGGACTGGACGATCTTCTGGTCCGCCGCAGCCTGAGCGAGGCTGATGTCGGAGGAGACGTGGTTGTGCGCGGTATTGATTGCCGCCAGCGCCGACTCCACCTCGTCGGGCGGGTCGATACCGGTGATGAGCGAGGCGTCAAGCTGGATGCCGTAGCGGGCCACGGAGGAGAGGCACTCGCGCTCCATGTGCTCGTTCAGGTCGCGCAGGTTCTTGCGCAGGTCATTGATGGAGATGCCGCTCACGCCGCTGGCGTCCAGCGGCGTGCCCACCGCGATGTCGCCCGCGGCACCCGCGAGCGCGGGGCCGGGAGGCGGGGCCTCAAAGTTGGCGATGCGCTCGCGCAGCACCGAGATGAAGTAGCCCATCACATGGGTGAAGGGGTGCTTGACGCCGAACAGATAGGCGTAGAGGTTGCGTTCGGAGACACGGTAGCGGATCTGGCCGTTGAGACCGGTGTTCAACTGGTCCTTGGTGACCGCTTCGAGTGTCTGCCCGCCTTCGTTGGCGCGCGGGTCCTCAGGATCGAAGGCCATGTTGACGGTCTGCGTGGCGACCGAGACCTTGTAGACACGCTCCCAGGGCCACTTGAAGTAGGGGCCGCCGGGCGGGATAACCCGCACCTGGGGATAGAGATACCGCTCGCGCTCCTCGGGGCGCAGGTGCTCCGAGATTGGATCATCGAGAGTGGTGGCCCCGGGAATGCGCTCCGCCCTGCCGAAGACCGTCTTCACGGCGCGCTCGTTCTGGTCCACGGTGTAGAGGCCAGCGACCAGGTAGCGCACCAGGAACCAGGCGATGAATCCGACGATCATACCGGCGATGACGTTCATGGGATAACCGTCCTTCCGACGTATCGGCGATGCCAGGAGGGAGGGGAGCGCCGTATGCACTCCCCTCCCTCCCAGACAGTCGCTATCTGCAAGACCCCCCGCGCGGGCTCAGGTTGCAGCCCCGGGCACGTGCACGTCACGCCGTCGTGGCGCGCCTACGCCTGTGGCTGCGGGAGGGCGGCCGGCACCGCTCCCGCAGCGAGGGCTTCGGGGGTGGTCTCCGCGGCGGGAGCGCCCGGGGCGGGGGATGCCGTGTCGTAGTCGTCCACGCGGATATACACCTGCCGGATGACGTCCTCGGCGCTGGTCAGACCCGCACGAATCTTCATCAGGGCGTCCTCGCGGATCGGCACCATGCCCGTCTGCTGCGCGGCGCGGCGCAGCTCCGAGCCGGTGGCGCGGTCCATGATGAGTCGCTGGAACCGCTCGTCCACCGAGACCACCTCATGCACGCCGATGCGCCCCTTGTAGCCCGTTCCCTCGCACTTCTGGCAGCCTACAGGGTGCCAGATAGGGTCCGTGGTGCTGATGGAGAGCAGCGCGGCCTGGCGCGGCGTGGGCGGCCCCTGGCGGCGGCAGGCCGGGCACAGGCGGCGCACCAGGCGCTGGGCGACCATGCCGATCAGGCCCGACGAGATCAGGAACGGCGGCACGCCCATGTCGATCAGACGGGTAACGGACGTCGGGGCGTCGTTGGAGTGGAGCGTGGAGAGTACGAGGTGCCCCGTCATGGCGGCGCGGAACGCGATCTCCGCGGTCTCGGCGTCACGAATCTCACCGACCAGGATGACGTCCGGGTCCTGGCGCAGGATGGCGCGTAGCTGCCGCGCGAACGTCAGCCCGATGCGCTCAAACACCTGGCTCTGGTTGATGCCCTCCATGTCGTACTCAACCGGGTCCTCGCAGGTGACGATGTTCGTCGTCTTGCTGCGCAGGACGTTCAGCGCGGAGTAGAGCGTGGTGGTCTTGCCGGAGCCGGTGGGGCCGGTGACCAGAAGCAGGCCGAGCGGCTGGTGGATTAGCTCATCGAAGGCCGCCTTGTTGTGCGGCGAGAAGTCCAGCGCCTCCAGCGGCCGGACCGACATGCTCCGGTCGAGAAGGCGCATAACGACCTTCTCGCCGTACAGCACCGGCAGCGACGAGATGCGCATGTCCAGCGACTTCCCGGGGAAGCTGACCGTGATGCGCCCGTCCTGCGGCAGCCGCTTCTCGTTGATGTCTAGGTCGGCCATGACCTTGATGCGCGCGACGATGGTGTCCTGGAGGTCCTTCTGCAGATCGCGCCACGTTTGGAGGACGCCGTCGATGCGGAAGCGCACCTCCATCTTGTCCTTGCGCGGCTCAATATGGATGTCGGACGCAGAGGCGCGGACCGCGTCGCCAATCATGGAGTTGACGAGCTGGACCGCCGGCCCCTGCGGGGACAGGCGCGAATCGGCACCTCCCCCCTGCTGCGAGGGGGCGCCGGGAAACTGATTGAACGGGCTGCCGAAGTTCTGCGACATGGCGTGCTGTCCTTATGTGGCGTGGGCGTGCGAGCGTACGTGTGTGAGACGGCGTGTGGTGCAGGTCTTTTCCCGCTGACGCGTCCGAGTTCCTTCCGGCGGGTCAGTGGGCGCCCTTGATGCGCGTCACCAGGAGGCATCCGGCCAGGAAGGCGAACGCCGAGATCAGGAACGCCGTGCTGTACCCCATGCCGGGGCGCTGTCGGTTTCCGAAGTCCACGAGAAAGCCTACCATCCCCGCCACGATCTGCGGCGATGAGATACTCGCCTGCCAGATGCCCATGTCCTTCGCGGCGTCCTCCTTGCTCGGCAGGACGTCCGCGGCCAGCGCCCATGTGGCGGAGATATAGGCACCGTAGCCGACGCCGAAGGCGACCGCCAGCAGCAGCATAAGGTCGTAGTCGGGCACGAGGGCGAACGGGACGAGCGTGGCGAACATGAGCCAGCCCGCCCCGATGATTACCCGCTTGCGGCCGATGCTGTCCGTCAGTTTGCCCGCGTGGACCGCCGTCAGTGCCCCTGACAGCGCGATCGTCAGCGCTGCCACGAGGGTAGCGTTCTGCACCTCCGCCTCGCGGGTGCCAGCGAGGTGGGCGCCGAAGACGGTCAGGTCGTGCACGCTGTCCTTCAGATAGTTGCTCACGTACACGAGGATCAGGTAGAAGCCGAACGCCCCGAGGAAGCGGCTGATCCAGGTCCACCGGTAGTCCGCGGAGCGGAACGGCGCGACCCAGCCGGCAACGATCTTCCGCACCCGCTCTTCCGGGTCCGAAGTCCGCGACTCAGCAGGGGGGGCGGCGCTCTGTAGAGCGGGCGGCTCCCGGTAGGCGTAGAGCGTGATGACAGCGAAGACGATGTTGATGACAGCGATGGCGGTGTAGATTTTGGCGATATCCCCGAGGGGGATGGCGATGGCGACCGCGGCGATCTGGGCAATCAGTTGCACCATGTTGATGGTGCCGCTCGCCTTGCCGCGATGCTCCTCGGGGACAGCGTCCGCCACCACCGAGGCGTAGGGGCCTGTCGCCACGTCGTCCGAGACCTGGAGGAACAGGTAGGCGAACATCATCAGCGGCAGGGAGTTCGCTCCCGCCAGGAACAGCAGCGCCACCGATGTCAGCGCAGCGCCGATGGCGATGAATGGCCGCCGTCGCCCGAACCGCCCGCGGAACCGGTCGCTCAGAAATCCGAAGAGTGCGGGGCCAATCATGGCCTCCGCCGCCCCCAGGGATACGACGGTTCCCCAGGAGCTGTTCGCCTCACCCCCCGGCACGACGTTAGCAACCTGGATGGGCTGCAACAGGAAGACGATAAACCACTTCAGGCTGACCGCGAACCAGTAGGCCGAGGTGCCCACATACCAGGAGAGCGCGTCCCGAAAAAAGCCGCCGCCCGGCGGCGGGGCGGCAGCGGCGGCGTCAGCGGGTTCCGTCGGGGGACTTTCCGGGGGGGAAACGCTCATAAAGGGGTGACTCCCGTCTCTTTACTACACCCTGCCCGGCAGAGAAAGCAAGGTTTCTACGGTGCCGAGCCACTTGGGGGCCGCCACGGTGGGCGCAAACTCGGCGTGTACGCGCTTCCACCCCGCCTCCCCCATATGCCGGGCCAGGTCGGGGTCGCGTAGCAGGCGCAGAAGGTTCTCCGCGAGAGCATCGCTGTCTCCCGGCTCGGACAGGAGCCCGGTCTCCTCATGCGCCACCATCTCGGGCACCCCGCCGGAAATCACGGCGACCGCGGGCAGCCCGGAGGCCATCGCCTCCTGAAAGACCAGGGGACAGGCGTCGTTCTCGGTGGGCAGGGAGAAGATGTCGGACTCGGCAAGCAGGGCCGGAACGTCCGAACGCCCCCCCGCGAAGACCACCCGGTCCTGAATCTGGAGCGTTTCCGTTAGGGACTTCAACTCCTGGTCGTAGGCGTTCCGGGTGAACGTCGCCCCAATGATGAGCAGCCGCGCCCGGGGGGCTTCCCGGGCGACCTTCTGGAAGGCGCGGAGGAGAAGGGCATGTCCCTTGCTGGGGTCCAGGCGGCCGACGGAGATGATGACCTGAGCGTCCTCACCCCAACCGAACTCCGCCCGCAGGTTGACGCCCTTCTTTCCGGGGTGGAAGCGCTCCAGGGGCACCGTCTCATGCTGCGTGAAGATGCGCTGCGGGTCAACGCCGACGCCGATAGCCTGATTGCGGATGAAGTTCGATGCCGCCACCAGGCGCGCGGCGCGGCGTATCTGCCCGACCATTCCCGGACCCAGCCAGTGCCCCACCGGGTAGTGCAGGTGAATGATGTGCGGCAGGACTCCCCGGGTCAATCGCTTCGCGAGGTAAACGTCGAACGTCTGCTGCGAGGTGTAGATCACATCGGGCTGGACGTTTCGGATGTACTCCCGGAGCCTCGGCAGGGCGTGCGGCAGCCGCCGGGCGATTCGGAGTGCCCTCCCGATGCGCGGCGGGGACGCCGGGACCGACAGGTCGCGCCCAAAGTCCAGGAACAGGTTCTGCTCCGGCCGCTTTAACTGCGCCGGCCGGTTCTGGGACGGGTCCTGGGTGTGGGTCTGCCATACGAAGTACGGCTCGGCACGTTGAGGGTCAACGTGCTCCGCGATCGTCTTATGGCTGTTGTACTCGGCCGCCGTTTGAAGGGCCGCATGGAGGAACAGAACGCGCATGACAGGGCAACCCCGTGGAAATGATTGGTCCGGGAATCAGGGAGTCTCGCGGCTCTATTATGCCACTGATTGCCCTCTATCCCGGCAGGGGAGAAAACAAATCGCCGCCGCGGTCGTTGCACCTCGCCGGGGTCGGGGAAAAAAGGGCAGGCGCCCGCGGCGCAAAAGGCCGCGGGCGCGCGGGACTCGGAGCGTTCAGCCGGGATGGATGTCAGGCCGCCGCGGCAGCCGCCGCCTCGATATCCTCGCCGCGCATCGCGGCGATCTCGCGGGCGTACTTCTGCATCACGACCTTGCGCTTGATCTTCAGCGTCGGGGTCATCTCGCCGCTGTCCACGCTAAAGGTAGTGTCCAGAAGGGTGAAGCGGCGCACCTTCTCGAAGTCTGCCAGATGCTTCGAGTGTGCGTCGATCTCCTGCTTGACCTTCTTCTTCACCTCGGCGGATTCCAGCAGCGCGGCGTCGCTCTCGAACGTCAGCCCCTGCTCCTTCGCCCAGTCCTTTAGCTTCTCCTTGTTCGGCAGCACCAGAGCGGTGACGATGTTCTGGCGGTCGCCGATCAGCACGATCTCGCTGAGGAACGGCGACTGCTTCAGCGACGATTCGATGGGCTGCGGCGCGACGTTCTTACCGTTCGCAAGGACGATGATGTCCTTCTTGCGGTCCGTGATCTTGAGGTAGCCCTCTTCGTCCAGCACGCCGATGTCCCCGGTGTGCAGCCACCCCTCATCGTCGATCATCTCCCGGGTGGCCTCGTCGTTGCGCCAGTAGCCCTTCATCACGTTGGGGCCGCGATACAGTATCTCACCATCGGGCGCGATCTTGATCTCGCCTCCGGGGACGCTGAGGCCGACAGTGCCGACCTTGGGGCGCCGGTTCGGGTTGATAGCCATGACCGGGGAAGCCTCGGTCATGCCATAGCCTTCGATGATCGGGATGCCCAACCCCTCGAAGAAGCGGGCGGTTTCCGCGTTTAGCGCCGCGCCGCCGGAGACCAGGAAGCGCAGGCGCCCGCCGAACCGCTCGCGCATCTTACCGTATACGAGCTTATCGAAAACCAGGTGCTGGGCGGCGGCCACCGGCCCAACATGGCCGGTAGTGCGCTTCTTCTCGGCGTACGCCCGCCCGGCCTCCAGCGCCTTCGCGAAGATTGCCTGGTTCTTCGCGGGCTGCTTGGCAACCGTGTCCTGTATGCGCTCCTGGAACGCCTCGTAGACGCGCGGAACGCACACCATGAGGGTCGGCTGTACCTTCGCCATGTCGTCCAGCAGCGTACGCGGACCTTCCGAGTAGCCCACCGCTGCACCCGAGCGCAGCACCAGGTAGTAGCCGGTGGTCCGCTCGAAGACGTGGCACATGGGCAGGAACGACAGGAAGGTGTCGTTCTCGTTAACCGCCTCGCCCTGACGTCGGAAGTGCTCCAGCGAGGCGTCCACGTTCGACACGAAGTTCCCGTGCGTGAGCATCGCCCCCTTGGGGTCGCCGGTGGTGCCCGACGTGTAGACGATGGAGGCCAGATCGTCCGGCCCCACGGCCCGCCAGCGCCGCTCGTACTCCGCGCCGAGCGGATTCTCCTCCCCGCGGCGCAGAATGCTGTCGAGCGTCTGGACCTTTGCCTCGTCGCTCACCGGCCCCGGCTCCATGGCGATGACGTGCTCCAACTCCGGCGCGTCCCGCCGCACCTCGATCGCCTTCCGAAGCTGCTTGGCGTCGGAGACCACCAGCGCCTTCGCGCCGCAGTTCTTCACGATGTAGGTGATCTGCGGCGGGGGCAGGGTGGGGTAGATAGGCACAACCACCGCACCGAGCGCCAGCGCTGCCAGGTCGGTGATGGTCCACTCGGGCCGGTTCTCCGACAGGAGCGCCACCCGATCTCCCTTGTTGATGCCCAGTGCCGCCAGGCCCGAGGCCATCCGCTCCACGCGTGCGGCTAGCTCGGCGTAGGTGATGTCCTGGAACTCCTTGTCCACCTTGTGGCGCAGGGCTGCCTTCGGCCCGAACTTCGCCACCGTCTCGTGGAACACGTCGTTGATGGTCGGTATCGTCTTCGATTCTTTTGTGGTGCCAGGCATGGGGTGTGGTCCTTCTATCTCCTCGCCCGCGTGCGTGCGCCGTTGCGGGGACCCTTCATTGTACATCACCGCCGCGCGTGCTTTCCCAGAGCCGCAGCCATCCAGACAAGCGGCGTCAAAAAGGCGAGCCACAGGAGGATACTGACGGTGGCCGAGAAGAGCGGTCCGGCCAGACCGTGCGCGGCCGTTTCTACCGCCGCCATCGGATCGAACACTCCATTGGTACCCGTTCCCATCGCCGATTTCCTCCCTGAATCGTAGGGCGCGCCGTTCGTTCGACGCCCCTGGAAGGATTGTAGGCCGGGTGGATGCCCGGCCGCGCGGGGCATTCGTCCTTATTCCGGAGGAGGAGCGGTCCCAGTATGGCTGGGACCGTGGCGGCGACAATGGGGTTATGCCAGGCGAGCGTCCCGGAAGGGGCGGGAGAGAAGGCCGACCAGCGCGGCCGCGCCCATCCCGATGCCCATCAACAGGAACATCGCGACGATGCCGACCTGCTCGGTGAGCCAGCCAGCCAGCCCCGCACCGAGGGGCTGAACACCGAAGCTTGCCATGGTCAGCAGGGCGTTTACCCGGCCCCGGTACGTGTCCGGCACCACCGTCTGCAGATAGGTGTTCATCGGGATCTGGGCGAACGGCAGCGCGATGCCCGCCGCGAAGTTCCAGAAGGAGAACAGCCACAGCGCGCGGGAGTAGGCCATCGCGGCCACGGTGGCTCCGACCACGGCCAGGCCCCCGATGAACGCCAGCCCGGGCCGCCGCAGGTGCATGCGCCCGACCGCGACGCTGCTGGCGACCATGCCGGCCATGAAGGCGAATTCGAACAGCGCGAGGGTGCGGTAGTCGCCCCCGAACCATGCGCGGTTGACCGTGACGTAGACCACCATGAAGGGGGAGATAGTCACCTGCACGAGGACGTTGAGGACGACCAGCATCAGCAGGACGTGCTCCCGGCGGACGTAGCGCAGGCCGTCCTTTAGCTCCCGCCACGGGTCGCTCTGCATCTGCGTGCGCTCCGGCTCCAGAGCGGGCAGGCGGCGGATGAAGACCGCGGAGAGCAGGAACGACAGACCGTTCAGCACGACGGCGCTCAGGAAGAAGCGATCCGGGTAGAGCACATACAGCGCCCCCAGCACGCTCCCGGAGATGCCGAGGCCAATCAGTGGCATGAGGCTCTGCGTCGCCTGGCTCAGGGCGTTCGCGGTCAGCAGCTTCTCCGGGGGGACGAGCGCCGGTATCGCGGCGTTTTTGGCCGGCGCGAAGAAGGCATTCACCGTGCTCAGGAGGAAGCCCGCCGCGAAGAGAATCCAGACCGGCGGGGTCGCGTCGAAGTACAGCCGGATGGCGAGCACCCCAAGCAGCACCGCGCTGGCGATGTCCGCGAACAGGAGAACCTTGCGCCGGTCCACACGGTCGGCCACCACCCCGGCGGGCAGCCCGAACAGCAGGAACGGCAGCGCCTGGAGCGCGCCGCACAGTCCTACCAGCCGCGGGTCGCCCGTGATGCGGTCTACCATGAACAGGAAGACCAGGTAGTACAGCGCGTCCCCGAGCTGAGAAATGGCCTGTCCGATCCAGAGGTTACGGAACGCCCGAATCCTCAGCAGGTCTTTATACGTCGTCTCCATCGCCACTTAAACCGATGCTCCACCTTCCGTTACTATGACCGGCGGACGGCCAAGCGGTTCCCCGCAAGCGTCGCGCCGTGCGCAATGGCCCTTATCGCCCGGGGGAAGCGGAGCGCTAAACGGGGAGGGGGACGACTCTTACAGGACAATCACGACGGACGGGATGGTGTCGGTGATTACGGGGTAGGGCGGGAAAGCAGCGGTCGTGTCAGGAAGATTTCGCAGGCGTCCGGACTGGCGGCGCACTGCGCCGCCATCTCCTGCCAGTAGGTGTCCGGATTTTCGGCTATGCCGGCGCATGTTGAGGAGAAGGCGTAGGGGGCGTCCTGAAGCGCCCCCGGGCGCACGGCGCGCAACGTCTCTCAGCGCGCTCGAGGGGACCGCTCGATTCGGAGCGCGTTGCCGGACCGACCGGCGCCCTCGGGTGGCCCGGCAGGTCTGGCACGGCCTTACTCGGCCTTGACGCGGCGGATGGGGATGCTGGCGACCAGGGCGGTCGCGGTGCCGTCGCGCTCCACGGAGAAGTCCAGGCCGGTGCTGTCGATCTCAAAGTGGCGCGACAGCACCGCGAAAAGCTCCTGGCGGACCTGGTCCATCTTCGCCGGGTTGATGGTCACCCGGTCCGCCTGCAGGGCGAAGACGAGCCGCTCCTTAGCCACCTCGCGTGAGGGCTTTTCACTCCGACCGAAGATGCGGTCAAACAGCGTATTGATAGCCATGAGTTCGGTGCTCCCTTCTCCCCCGTTATCCAGCCACGAACAGCTTCTTCAAGCGCCCGAAGAAGCCTTCGTCTTTTATGCTCAGGTCCAGGAAGGGCACCTCTTCGCCGCGAAGGCGGCGCGCGATGTTACGGTACGCCTGCCCCGACTGGGAACCCTCGACCAGGGAAACGGGCTCGCCGCGGTTGGTGGACGTGATGATCGCCTCGTCGTCCGGCACGACCCCGAGCAGCTTGACGGCGCTGCCCAGAACCTCCTGAACGTCCTCCACCGCCAGCATCTCCTGGACCTTGACCATCTTGGGGCGGATGCGGTTGACAATGAGCTTGGGGTTACGCAGGTCCTGCGCCTCCAGGAGGCCAACGATCCGGTCGGCGTCGCGCACCGACGACATCTCCGGGTTCGTGACCACGATCGCCTCGTTCGCGCCCGCGGTGGCGTTGCGGAAGCCCTGCTCGATGCCTGCGGGGCAGTCCAGGAGGATATAGGTGTAGCCCTCCTCCTGGAGGCTGGCGACCAGCTCCTTCATCTGCTCCGGGCTGACCGCGCTCTTATCGCGCGTCTGGGCGGCCGGCAGGAGCACCAGGTTCTGGTTGCGCTTGTCCTTGATAAGCGCGGAGCGCAGCTTGGCCCGCCCCTCCACCACGTCCACCATGTCGTAGACGATGCGGTTTTCCAGTCCTAGCGCCAGGTCCAGGTTGCGCAGTCCGATGTCGGCATCCACCAGAGCGACCTTCTCGCCCATCTGCGCCAGCGCCATCCCCAGGTTTGCGGTGGTGGTCGTCTTGCCGACCCCACCCTTGCCCGAGGTGATCACAATCACCCGTCCTGTCTCTGCCATGAATCCCTCAATCTCCCTGGTCGTTCCTGAAAGCCCGACTCCAGGCAATAACCGCTATTATAACAGCAATGTTCGCGCCATCTCTTAGAGCGGCGATACCTGGATCTCGCCATCCTCAATGCGCGCCACCTCGGGGGTGCGCGCCGCCGCGCTGCCACCGCCCTTGCCCGCTGCCGCCACTGCCGATCCTTCGGGGGAGCGGGCGATCTTGCCCGCGATGCGCAGTTGCGGCGGATGCAGGCTCACGGCCACGATGCGGGCCGTTTCGTCCCCGGTGCAGCCCGCGTGCGCCAGCCCCCGCAGCGAGCCGAAGATGACGATATCGCCCTCTGCCAGCACCTCCGCCCCGGCGTTCACATCCCCCAGGATTACCAGATGGCCGTCGTGCACGATGCGCTGCCCCGAGCGCACGGTGCCCGGGACGTACAGGGCGTTATTCGCGCCGCTCGCCGCGGAACCCGCTGCCGCCGCGGCGGGTTCTGCGGTAGCCGCGCCCGCAGGACGGGAAAACTCAGGGCGCGGCGCCTTCTTGATTACCGGCATCTCGGCGTAGGAGACCAGGGCCAGCTTCTCCCCTGCTTCGCGCGTGGCGGCGTCCGCTGCCACGATGGCGACGGGCACCAGACCGAAGCCCAGCTTAACGCGGTCGAGCAGCGCCTCCAACTCCGGCTGCGTGACCGCGCGCAGGCCGCAGTCGAATGTCGTCTGCGCCCCCCGCCAGAACGAGCGCGCCTTCGCCTCGTCCAGACGCGCGTGGACCCGCTCCACGATCTGCTCCCAGGCGCCCTCTGGCGGGAGCAGAATCAGCAGGCCGTTCCGCCACCCCTTTACCTCGACATCAGCCACCAACGCCGCAATACCTCGTGCTTTCTCCCCGGCGCCGGGGCGGGGCGCCCCGGCCGCCGAAAATCCCCAGGAAACGTTTCGCCGCGGGGGGCGATTCTCCTGCCCTCCGACAGGCAAGGACCGACGGGGTAGGTAGCCCCGTCGGTCCTCGGCGCGCGAGCGTTTACGCCTTGCGCTTGAGGGTCGGGCCCTGCGGCGTGTCGGCGACCTCCCAGCCGAGCGCGGCGATCTCATCGCGCAAGGCATCAGAGCGGGCAAAGTCGCGCACGCGGCGGGCCTCCTGCCGCGCCTCGACCAGCGCCACGATCTCGGCCGGGGCCTGCTCCTCTTCCTTTAGCACCGCCCGCGTCTCGAAGTCCAGCGCCAGCACCGGGTCGAACGCCTTCCACAGGCGGGGCGAGCCGTAGGTGTGCAGGGTCGCGACCGCCTTCGGGACGTTCAGGTCGTCGTTCAGCGAGGCCAGCACCTCGTTGTATGCCTGCTTGAAGGCCTCCTCGCTCGCAAGCGGCTCGTCCTCTGCGCGGGCGATGCGCTCGTACAGACGGTTCAGGCCGGTCTGCGCGCTGTCCAGGGACTCTGCGCGGCCTTTGCCCGTCGCCGGGTCATCATCCTGCCACTCCCAGGCCAGCACCAGCTCCGAGCGGTAGTGCGTCTGGAGGCACAGGTAGCGATAGGCGATCGGGTCGTAGCCGCTGTCGATGAGCGTCTGAACGGTCAGGAAGCCGCCCTTCGACTTGCTCATCTTGCCCTGCGCCATCACCAGGAAGGCGGAGTGCATCCAGTAGCGGGCGAAGGTTTTGCCGGTCGCGCACTCGCTCTGCGCGATCTCGTTCGTGTTGTGGACCGGGATGTGGTCATTGCCGCCGCAGTGGATATCGAAGGTCTCGCCCAGGTACTCCATGCTCATAGCGGAGCACTCGATGTGCCAGCCGGGGTAGCCGACGCCCCAGGGGGAGTCCCACTTCATGACGTGGTTGGGCTTATTGGCGAACCAGAGCACGAAGTCGGCGGGGTGGCGCTTGTCCGGGTCCACGTTCACGTCCTCGCGCGCTGCCTGCTTCTGCTCGTCCAGGCGCAGGCGGGCGAGCTTGCCATAGTCCGACACCTTGCTGGTGTCGAAGTACAGCCCCTCGCGCGTGGTGTATGTGTAGCCCTTCTCTTCGAGAATGCGGTTCAGGCGGATCATCTGATCCACGTGCTCGGTGGCACGGGGCAGGACGGTGGGGCGCTGGATGTTCAGCCGCCCGAGATCGCGCACGAACGCCTCTTCGTAGAAGCGCGCGATCTCGAACGGCGACTTCTTCTCGCGGACCGCCGCGACCTGCATCTTGTCCTCGCCGGCATCCGCGTCCGACGTCTGGTGGCCGACGTCCGTGATGTTCATCACGTGGGTGACGTCGTAGCCGTTCAGGCGCAGGGTGCGGGCAAGCAGGTCCTCAAACAGGAACGTGCGAAGGTTGCCGATGTGGGCGTAGTTGTAGACGGTGGGGCCACAGGTGTACATCCCGATCTTGCCGGGGGTCAGCGGTTCGAACTTCTCCTTGGTTCGTGACAGCGTGTTGTACAGGTAGATGTCCACTCAGGCGTCCCTTCTCCGCGTTCGGCCCGCTTTTGCGGGCAAAACGGCGCATGAATCAACCCTGAATGCTACCATCGGACGCCCGCCCCTGCCAGACGCGCGGAACGGTTCGCTCCCGCCTCCCGGACGGGCCAAGACTCCGGACGGGCTAAGACCATCGAGGAGGAATCAGAGAGGGGAAGGGAAGGCGGCAGCCGTTGGGGACCGCTTCTGGCGCAGCCGGTCAGCGAAGCGGCGCTTCGGTGGTGTCGGGCGCGAGCGCAAGGGCAACGGCGCCCTCGAAGGGCAGGGCCGCCCCCTCCGCGAAGCATTGGACAAAGCGCTCCGCCGGAAGCGCGGAGCGGACGAAGTCCTCGCGCTTGTTCGCCAGAGCCCGCTCCTGCGGCGTCAGGGTGATGGCCTCGGCGGTGTCGTACGTGTCCCGCCACCCGAGGAGGCGCGCCGCCCGCTCCGGGTCGCCCAGGTGCGCCAGGCACACCGCGATGGAGTGGATGCAGATCGCCGCGCTCCACCGATCGCCCAGGTCGCGACTCCGCGTGAGCGCCTGCCGCAGGAAGGAGAGGCTCTCCGTCCATCGGGACGTGTTCATGCACAGATGGCCGAGGCCGCGCAGGCAGGTCGCAACGCCATAGGGGTTGTTGATGCGCCGGTAGGTCTCCATGCCCTGCTCGTAGTACTGGCGGGCCCGGGCGTCCTCGCCCAGTCCCACATAGGAGTTCGCCAGGATGGCCAGCATCGTTGCCACGCCCCAGTCGCTCCCGATCTCCTGGTACAGCGCCAGGGCGCGCTCTCCCTGGGGGACCGCTTCGGAATCCCTGTATTCGCGCACCAGCGCGCGGGTCAGGTTGGTCAGCGTCAGCGCTAGCGCGGGCCGGTTGCCCGTCTCTTCCCAGTAGGCCGCCGCTGGCTCCAGGTGTTCGCGCGCCGCCACCGTGTCGCCGCGGTCTACCGCCAGCAGGCCGAGCCCCTGGTGAACGCGCGCCCGCACCGTCTCGTCCCCCTCCCGACCCGGCACGATCTCCGCCATCGCCTCGCGCAGGCGGGCCTCCGCCTCGGCGAGGCGCCCCTGGTCGCGCAGCAGATCCGCCAGGAGGACAAGCACGCGCAGGCGCGCGGCCCCCCCGGGCTGCGAGCGCTCCAGCAGCGACGAAGCGATCTGCTCGCCCTCGCGCAGATAGCCGCGCCGGTACCAGAAGAACCCGACGTCCGCCGCCAGGTGCAGCGCCCCCTCGACGTCGTCCTGCTCCGCGAGGTGCTGGATCGCCGCCTCGATATTAGCGCGCTCTCGCTCCGCTTCGGCCAGCGCAGCGTCTTCGCGCGGCGTCCACGCAGCTTCCCGGCACCGAGCGGTGAGGTCCCGCACCCACTCCGCATGGCGCGCGGCGACTTCCTGCCACTCTTTTTCCGAGAGCTGCTCCGCAGCGAACGCCCGCAGGCTCTCCAGCATCCCCCAGCGAATGCCCCCGTCGCGCTCTTCACCGAAGAGGAGCGAGCGTTCGCGGAGCTGCGCAAGGTACTCGAGTGCCGCCTCCTCACCGGTTACCACGCTTGCCGCGCGCGCCGTCCACCCGCCGCGGAAGACGGACAGTCGGGCAAACAGGCGCCGCTGCTCCGGGGTCAGGAGGCGGTAGCTCCAGTCCATCGCCGCCCAGAGCGAGCGATGCCGCGACGACTTGTCGTGCCGGGTCGGGGTGGCCAGCAGGGCGAAGCGCTCCGCAAGCCGTTCGCGCATCTCCGCCGGGGTGAGCGACTGCGCACGGGAGGCGGCCAGCTCGATGGCGAGCGGGACGCCCTCCAGGTCGCGCACCAGCGCGGCGACATCTCCCGCGTTGCGCTCCGTCAGCGCGAACTCAGGATTGACGGACGCGGCGCGGGCGGCGAACAGCTTTATCCCTGCCCCTTCGTCCAGCGCTCCCAGGCTCACCAGGCGCTCGCCCGGCAGGCCCAGGCGTCGGCGCGAGGTCACCAGCAGGGAGAGCGAGGGGGCCTCGGTCAGGAGCCTCTGCACGACCGGCGCACCGCCCGCCGCCACCTGCTCGAAGTTGTCCAGCACCAGCAGCGCGGGCGCCTCCCCCAGGAAGGCCGCGATCTGAGCGATAGGTTCGGCGCGCGGGTCGCGCGGCAGGCCAAAGCCATCCCGGATTGCGGTGAGCACCTGCCGGGCGTCCGTCACATCCGCGAGCGGGAGAAAGGCGACTACGCCGGGGTAGCGGCGGGCGTAGCGGCGCGCGGCGGCTAGGGCGAGACGGGTCTTTCCCATCCCCCCGGCGCCGGTCAGGGTGACCAGGCGATTTTCGGCGAGCGCCTGCCCCAGACGGTCCAACTCGTCCTCGCGCCCGAAGAAGTGGCCCGGCTCCGGGGGCAGGAGAAGAATCTGTCCCGTCTGCGTCGCCTCTGCATTGCCGTCCGCATCGCCCGACGCAACTCCCCGGGCGGCGAGGGCCGCTAATACCTCGGCGTGCAGCGTCTCCAGGCGCTCTCGCTCCAGGAGAATCCAGTCATCGTAGAAGCCGGGCAGGAACGGGCCGGCGTAGAGCCGGTTCGCCTCGTCCCAGCGCTTCTGGCGTACCGCGGCCTCAAACCGGGCGACATCGGTCTCGATCAGGTCAGGCGCCAGACCGATGGTGTGGTTTCCCTGCGAGAGCAGAAACTGTTCGCCCGGCAGGGTTGTGGTACGGAGGGTGCGGCGGACCGAGGAGAGGGTGGTGCGCAGGTTGACGCGCGCCGATTCGGGGGTGGCGTCGGGCCAGAAGAGGTCGGCTAACTCCTCGCGCCCATACTGCCGGTGCGGGCGGAGCGCCAGGTAGGCCAGCAGTGCGGCGGCCTTCTGCGTTCGGAACCGGGTGACTTCGACCCCATCGCTCCCGCGCAGCCGAAGCCCCCCCAGCATCTCGATCCGCCAAACCGCGTCACTCATACTACCCAGACGGATTGTACCGTCTACCCGCCTGCCCGTCAGCAAGCGGGCGGGGTGGCGGCGTCCCGCCCGTACTTGCAGCCGGAAAAAGGCGCCGGCACGCCTCGCTTTTTATCCCTGGTGCAGGATGTTGAGGACATCGCCGTCCTGCACGACGTAGTCCTTGCCCTCCAGGCGCATCCAGCCGCGCTCCTTGGCGGCGGACCAGGAACCGGCCTCCACCAGCTTGTCCCAGTCCACAACCTCGGCGCGGATGAAGCCGCGCTCCAGGTCGGAGTGGATCACCCCCGCCGCCTGTGGCGCCCGGTCTCCGGCGCGGATGGTCCAGGCGCGGACCTCCTTCTCGCCCGCGGTCAGGAATGTGCGCAGACCTAGCATGCGGTAGGCCACGCGTACCAGGCGGTTCAGGCCCGGCTCGGTGAGCCCCATGCTCTCCAGGTACTCCGCCGCCTCCTCCTCAGGAAGCTCCGCCAGCTCGGACTCGATGCGCGCGGACACGACCACCACCTCCGCGCCCTCGTTCGCCGCGAACTCGCGCACCGCGGCCACGAGCGGGCTGCCCTCGCCCTCCGGCAGGTCCGACTCGGCGACGTTGGCGACGTAGATGACGGGCTTGCCGGTCAGCAGGCCGAAGTTGCGGTACGCCTTCGCCCGCGTCTCGGGCTCGCCCGCGGCGGTAAAGGTGCGGGCGGGTTTGCCCTCCGAAAGGTGCGTGAAGAGCGGCTCGGCGATATCGAGCAGCTCCTTGTCTTCCTTGACCGTCTTCGACGTCTTGCGCAGGCGCTCCAGCCGCTTCTCCAGCCCCTGCAGGTCGGCGAGCGCCAGCTCCGTCTCGATGGTCTCCAGGTCGCCGAGCGGATCGACGCGCCCCTCGACGTGGATCACGTTCTCGTCCTCGAAGCAGCGGACGACGTGCGCGATGGCGGCGACCTCACGGATGTTGCCCAGGAACTGGTTGCCCAGCCCCTCGCCCTTGTGCGCGCCCTTCACCAGGCCGGCGATGTCCACGAACTCCACAGCCGTGGGCACGAGCGGCGGCACCCGGTCACCCTTGGTGTAAACCTTCTGGAGTGCCACGAGGCGCTCGTCCGGCAGGGTGACCACGCCGACGTTCTTGTCGATGGTGGCGAAGGGGTAGTTCGCGGCGAGGGCTCCCGCCTTGGTGATCGCGTTAAAAAGGGTGGACTTGCCGACGTTCGGCAGACCGACGATTCCGACTCCGAGGGCCATGGTGCTTTCAGTTCTCCCTCGCTATCATGCGGCACGCCCGGGCTTTCGTCAACCCGTGCCGCTTGGCACGGCGGGCGAAGGGGCGGCGGTCAGACCGAAAAACGGGGGTGTTTAAGACACACGTTGACGCAAATATTATCAGCGTGTCATACTGCGAATTAGATCATCGGAACGTTAGTGCCTTTTCTTACCGGACCGCCTGCGACGGCGCAGCGCGCGTCCCCTGTTGCTGTGGCGAACGGAGGAACCTGCGATGCCCATCAGCAAACGGCTCCTGGCGGAGTTCTTCGGCACGTTCTGGCTTGTACTCGGCGGGTGCGGAAGCGCCGTGCTCGCGGCCAAGTTCCTGGTCGGCGGCGCGGACAGCGGTGCGCCCCCCAACATCAACCTGGGGATCGGTCTGCTCGGCGTCTCCCTCGCCTTCGGCCTGACGGTCCTCACAATGGCGTACGCGCTCGGCCCCATCTCCGGCGGACACTTCAACCCGGCGGTCACGCTCGGCCTGGTGGCCGGCAAGCGGTTCCCGGCGGGCGAGGCCGTCCCTTACATCCTCGCGCAGGTCGTCGGGGCGGTGGCGGGCGCGGGCATTCTCTACATCATCGCCAGCGGTCAGGCGGGCTTCTCCGCACCGGCCAGCGGCTTTGCCGCCAATGGCTATGGCGAGCACTCCCCCGGAAACTACTCGCTTGCGGCGGCGCTCATGGCCGAGGTGGTGCTGACCTTCTTCTTCCTGCTTATCATCATGGGGGCGACCGACAAACGCGCCCCGGCGGGCTTTGCTCCCATCGCCATCGGGCTGGGGCTGACGCTTATCCACCTGATCGGCATTCCCGTGACCAACCTGTCGGTGAACCCCGCGCGCAGCACCGGCCCGGCGCTTTTCGTGGGCGAGTGGGCCCTGGCGCAGCTCTGGCTGTTCTGGGTGGCGCCCCTGGTGGGGGGGATCCTGGGCGGCGTTGTCTACAACGTGATCGCAGAGCCGGAAAAAGCCTCGGATCTCACTCCCACGCCGGATACCACCCCCGCCCCCGCGGCGGTGTAAGCGGCCTATCCCACCGCGCCCGAACGTTGCCGTCGCGCCACCCCCGGCGCGACGGCGACCCGGTAGAACAGAATCTGCTGCGCCCAACCCGCGCGTTCCCCGAACCGGTCGCGGAACGCCTCGCCCACCCGTGCGTAGGCGGCGGGTGTGAGGGACCTCCCCGCCAACTCCGGCGCGTACCGCGCCCGCGCCATGCGCCAGATGTGCGTGTCCACCGGCACGGCGTCGTCATGGTCGAGTGAGAACAAACGGATGCAGTCCGCGATCTTCTCCCCAACGCCCTCAAACGCCATCAGGGCGGCCTTCGCCTCGGCGGGGGGGAGGGAGCGCAGGAAGCGCAGATGGCCCGGCTCGCGTGCGGCCAGGGCCTGCGCCGCGGCCGCCACGCGCCGCGCCCGGAACCCCAGACCGAGTTCCCGGAGGCGGGATTCGGTGGCCCCGGCGAGGTCGGCGGCAGCCGGGAAGTGGATGCCGTCACCATACTCCGTGGCGACGGCGCGCAGCATGCCGGAGATCCGCGCGATGGGTGCCACGGACGCGCACAGGAATGAGAAGAAGCACTCCTCAGGGTCCTGGCGGAGCAGGCGGATGCCGGGATGGTCGCTCCAGCACTCCGCAAAGTGCGGGTCTGCCGCTGACCACGCCTCCGCGTGAGCGGGCAGGTCGAGGTCGTCGAGGCGCAGGAAGCGGCGCACGCTCTCCTCGGCATCGGCCCCGGATGCCGCTGTGTCCAACTCGTAATAAAGGGTGCCATCCGCGCCCTGGGCCAGGCGAGCGCGGTGCCCGCCCTCCAGCACCCCGTGCCACACGCCGTCCCCATCCCGCGTCCAGCGGAAGACCTGCCCGCTCGCCAGCGTCGCGTCCAGGTCCAGCGCCTCGCGCGAAACGTCCGTGATTCGTCCCGATTCCACGGGCCGATTGTACCACCCGGCTGCGGCGGGGCCGGATAAAAAAAACAACCTCATCGGTGGACGGGTGTATGGCATCACTTGAGAGGGTGGCCGCGATACCATGCGTGGTCACTGACTCCTACCTGAGGCACACACCTGACTCCTGCACCTCTGGATCAGGGAGAGAAGAGGAGACGCCGCTCAGCGAGGCGGTAGCCGTCTAACACCCTTCCGTGGATTGGTCTTCCGTGGATTGGTTGCCGCAGCCCGTGTGGTGCCGTCGATGCGAACGACGGCACACCGCGGCGGTAGGCAGAAGAGGGGACGATGCCGGGGAAAGGGCGCACGAACGAGGGCGGAGAAGGGGAGGACCCTGCGGCAGTGGGCTCCGCGGTGGCGGCGGGACATGCCGCGGCAGTGGGGCATGTGGATGTTCTGGACGGCCTGCGCGGGTTTGCCATCTTCCTTGTGGTGACGTTCCACCTCTGGCAACTGTCCTGGCTGGACATCCCCGCAGCGCTGCACTTCCCCGTGTCGCTGGAGTTCATCGCGCGGGCGGGCTTCTTCGGCGTGGAGATCTTCTTCTTTATCAGCGGCTTCTGTTTGTTCTGGCCGCACGCCCGCCACGTCTGGGAGGGGGAGCCGCTGCCGACCTGGCGCGAGTACGCTGCCCGCCGCGCCGCGAAGATACTCCCGTCGTACTACGTCTGCCTGCTTCTGGTTCTGCTGTTCTTCCCGCACGAGTACGTCGCTCCGGGCCGCCTGCTGTGGAACGTCGTGACGCACCTCCTGTTTTTCCACATCTGGTTCTACGAGACGTACCCTTCGATTAACAGCGTTACCTGGTCGCTGGCGGTAGAGGTGCAGTTTTACGTGCTGTTCCCCCTGGTGGCGGCGTCCTTCCGGCGCAAACCCTGGCTGGCGTTCCTCGCCCTCGCGGCGGTGGCGCAGTTCTGGCGACTCGGCGTGATGCAGTACGGGAGCGCCGACCCGTTTCCGTACACGGTCCAGCAGAGCCAGTTGCCGGCATTCCTGGACCTCTTCGGCGGGGGGATGCTGGCGGCCTGGCTGGTGGGGGATCTGCGGCGCCAACGCGCGCGGGAGAGGGGGCCAGAGCCGTGGCTGTGCGCGCTGGCTGCGGTGTTCGCACTGGCCGCGATCGTGTGGCTCATGCACGGAGTGACCCAGCACCCGGACTCGCCGCTGGGCCTGCGGGACTGGCAGGTGCGCCAGCGGTTGCCGCTGAGTGCGCTGCTGGTCGTGTTCACTACCACGGCGGCGCTCGCCGCGCCCGGGTTCCGGCGAGCGGTGGCGAACCCGTTCCTGCGGTTCCTTGCCGCGATCTCGTACAACCTGTACCTGTGGCACCAGGTGTTCCACACTTGGCTGTTCTACGGGCGCATCCCCGCCCCGGCCACGGCGGACCCGCACCAGGACCCGGTGTGGCAGTGGCGCTTCACGCTCCTGGCGCTGGTGGTGGGCCTGAGCGTGGGCATTCTGGGGACGTATCTGATTGAACGCCCGTTCCTGCGGTGGTTCCGGCGCCGTTCGGAGCGGAAAGGGGAATAAGACAGCACCGCCCGCCCCGAAGAACCGGGGCGGGCGGTGCTGCTTTATGGGGCCACGGCAGCGGCTACGGGAAGGTAACCGTCTTACCGGTGGCAGCGGACTCGTAGAGGGCTTCCAGAACCTCGGACACCACGAGCGCCTGCTCCGGCAGGACCACCGGCGTGGTGTCGTTCACCACGGCGTCGATCCACGTCGCGGCCTCGATGTGCTGCGGCTTCTCGCTCTTACCCTCGTAGAACGCAACGCCGCCCGCCTGCAGCTCAATGGTCTGGGTGTACAGACGCCCGGACTTCTCGCCGTTGATGCGCAGGCCGCCGATCATGTCCGCGCCCGCCTGGCTGCCGAAGAGGGTGCACTTGGCCTCCTCGGAGAAGAGGGTGTTCAGCGCCCAGGACGACTCCAGGTAGATGGACGCGCCGTTCTTCATGGTGATGAAGCCGAACGCGGAGTCCTCGACGGTGAACTTCTTCGGGTCCCACGGACCCCAGGCATTGGCCGCGTTCTCGCGGTCGGCCAGCTCGCGGTGGACGGTGCCGGTGACGGACTGGACCTCGTAGTTGTCCATGAGCCACAGGGTCAGGTCCAGCGCGTGCGTTCCGATGTCGATCAGCGGGCCGCCGCCCTGCTTCTCAGCGTCCAGGAACACGCCCCAGGTCGGGACCGCGCGCCGGCGCACGGCGTGCGCCTTGGCGTGATAGACCTTGCCCAGCTCGCCCGCCTGGCACATCTGGTAGAGGTACTGGCTGTCGGAGCGGTAGCGGCTCTGGTAGCCGATGGTCAGCTTCTTGCCGGTGCGCTTGGACGCCTCCAGCATCTTGCGGGCGTCCGCCGCCTTCTTGGCCATGGGCTTCTCGCACATGACATGGCAGCCCGCCTCCAGCGCCGCGATGGTAATCTCGGCGTGGGAGTCGTTCGGGGTGCAGACGTGGATCACGTCGCAACCGCCCTTGGCAAGCAACTCGGTGTAGTCGGTATAGACCTTGGCGTCGGCGACGCCATACTTGGCGGCGGCCTCTTCGGCGCGCTCGGGGACGATATCGCAGAAGGCGACCTGCGCCACGTTATCCAGGGTGGCCAGGCTGGGCATGTGCTTGCCGTTGGCGATGCCGCCGCAGCCGATAATGCCTACCTGTACCTTCGACAGCTTGGATGACACGGAGGAATCCTCTCAGGACTGGTTCGTTAAGTCGTTGGGCGGCCGGCACGTGCCGCTTCCGGTCGTGCCGTTCGCGCTCGTCTTTCAGATTCGCGCCGCGCCTCGGGATTCCCTTTGTCGGAGAAGGGAATGAATTTATGTAGTTATGGGCGTGAATCTCCGCCCGAAACGAACGGCCCCGTATCCCACACGGTCGCTTGTCTGGGGCGGACTACCCCTGGCCGGTCCAGTCGGCGCCTGCGGTCTCCTTCCAGCGGGTGCGGATCGCGGCGAAATCGGCATCGGAGAGGCGGGCGCCGTCCGCAAGCAGGGCCGCGTTCTGCCTCCAGCGCTCCGGCTTCGCCGTGCCGACGATCGCCGTGTGGACGCCCGGCGCCGTGAGGGTGAAGCGCAGCGCGGTCTTCACTGCCTCGTCGCCTGACAAGAACGGATAGGCGAGCTTGCGCAGCCGCTCCCAGTAGGTTGTGTGGTAGGAGTTGGACGGCGGCGCGTCGCCGGAGGACCAGGCGGCGTTCGCGATGGGGCGCTTGGCAATGACGCCCATCCCGGCCTCCACCGCCTTCGGGAGCGTCAACTCGATGCACTCCTGGTCCGCGATGTTGACGCTGGTCTGGAGTGTGTCGAACGCGCCGCACTCGATGGCGTACAGAGCGTTCTGGCGGTCCCCGCTATAACCGATGAAGCGCGTCTTGCCCTGCTCACGCGCTCGCTGCAGGACCGCGATGACATCGCCCTGTTTCAGCAGGTCCGCGCCGCACGAGTGGAGTTGAATCAGGTCCACGTAGTCGGTCTTGAGCCGCTGAAGGCTGCGGTCGATGCTACGTGCCATCATCTCCGGCGACCAGTCATCGCCCTCCAGGCCGGAGGCGTGCCCGACCTTGGTGAAGAGGTAGAAGTCCCCGCGCCGCCCGGAAACAGCCTCGCCGATGAGCGCCTCACTGGCGGTGTCGCCGCCGCCGTAGCACTCCGCAGTGTCAATGGCGTTCAGCCCCGCGTCCAGCGCCGCCCCGAGCAGCCGGGATACCGTCTCCCCCGTCGCCCGCTCGAACCCAATCTCCGCACCGCCGAAGCCCAGCACGGACACTTCCATGCCGGTCTTGCCGAGTACACGCTTTTCCAAGAATATCTGTCCTTCCAGATGACCGTAGGGCCCTCACCCGGGGAGCCCTCACCCCCGTCCCCTCTCCCGCGGCGGTAGAGGGGACGGGGGTGAGGGCCCATCCCGACCCTTTCCCTCAGGATACCTGCGCCTTATCCTTCTCGCGCTTCAGGAGGCGGGGGGGGTAGAGCGTGAGGTTGACCGCGGGTTCCACCAGTACCGAGAGCGGCGCCTGCTGCTCCTCCGGGGTGAGCAGTTCCAGCGTGCTCCAGGGGGTCAGCTTTGCGGAAACGAGGCGGCCCGGGGTGGGGGTGAGCGGCGCGTGCTCCACCGGCGTCAGGCCGACGCCATGCTTTGGAAGGGCGGCGGCGTAGTACCACTCCTCGCGCCGGGTGAGGAACGAGGCCATATCGTCGAACGAGCCAAAGGGAGGAGCGGCCTCCGCCGGCACGGGGAGCGCGGCGGCTTCTTCGCCCTCTTCCGTGGCGGCCACCCGACCGCTCACCTCGACTTCGGTCTTGCCCAGGTCGCCGGACACGCGCAGGGAGTAGGTGTCGAACTGCCCGCGCACCGGGTCGCCGTTGATGTGGACGCCGAAGCGCGCATAGTCGGCGTTACGCGCGAGCGCCCGCTGCGTCAGGTGCGCGGACGATGTGCTGACGAACAGGCACACGGAGAACGCGCCGCGCTGCTTCCCGGCCCGCCGGGTCAGGATACGGTAGTCGCACCGGTGGTAGCTGTCGCCGCTCTTCGCCGGGGCGGGGGACCAGCGCAGGTCCTCCCAATAGGCGCACACCGTCTGCAGGAACGCCAGCGGCTCGCCGTCTGGTCCCGGCAGCAGGTCCGGCGCCAACCCCTCGGGCAGGTGCGCCCGTGCGCGGTCGGCAGGCACAGCGTAGGTGAGCACAAGGCAGTCCAGAAGGCGGGCGGTCATGGTGGCCGCGCCGCGCTCCGGTCGCTCCAGCGTTTCTTTAAGGCGGGATAGCAGTTTCACAGTCCTGGGTACGTTCGCACGGCCTCCGCCCGTTTCCTCCGGCGGGTTTTCCACAGCTTTTCCACAGTTTCCACAGGCGAGCCCTTTATCGTTCTGGCTTCGCGGGGCGATACTGGTCCTGAAAGCGATTCACGGGAGCGACTTGCGGAACCGACCGATCAAGCGCGCCGCTGAACCCAGGCAAAGTTTATGTTGATGTCCGGCAACAATCCGCAGTGTGGAAATACCCGTACCCCCTCACGCCCGACCGCGGCGTGGCGAGGTACCGGCGTGTTCGCGCCCTGTGGTGGCGGCAGCCGGGGAAGGAAGCGAGGACGATAGCGCGGCGATAACAAGCCCCGTCCTCAGCGCCCCCTCCCCGGCCACCGAAGATGGCACGGAAGCGGAGGGGGCGTTTTGTTTTTCAAGGAGGATCACCGAGATGGTGCACGTTCGTTTCGAGGGTCGCTCCCTCGATATCTGTGAGCGGGAGTTGAACCTGACGGCGGGCATGAGCGACGCCGAGATCAAGGCGCGCATCGCGGGCAAACTGGACGTCGCCGTGGAGCGCCTGCGGGACTACGTCGTGGACCGCGTCCCGAACGGCAACCTGATCCTGCGCCCGATCGCCGTCTACGGCTAATAGAAGATGTCTGCTGCTCCGCGCCCCGACGCGCAAAGCGTACACACGTCCGACTCATAATCGGGAGGTCGCAGGTTCGAGTCCTGCCGCTTGCACCTTTTGCAGGCGTAGCTCAGTGGTAGAGCACCAGTGAAACCCGCTTTGTGGACTTGCGCGGAGCAGCCGTTCTCTTATAACCGTTTTGACCGTCGCGCGCCCCGACGCGTGAAGCGTACACACTTATCGCTTAAGGAGCGGGAGGTCGAGGGTGCAAATCCCTCCGGGTCCATGACCACGGGCCCGTAGCTCAGGAGCAGAGCGCCTAACAGTGACCACCGCTTTGCGGACTTGCGCGCGACGGTACAGCTTACCGTTTCTGGTTTTCGGCACGGTCCCGGCGGCGCGCCCCGACAGTCGAGGCATACACACGGTAACGGCCGGGGCTCCAAACCCCGGCTTGTAGGTTCGAATCCTGCCGCCTCCACCAATCCGGAGGCGTGACATTCGCTGCTTCGCGAACCTGCGCGCCGCCCGCTGTCCGGTCCGTGCCCGAAACCGGTTCTCCGTTCGCGCCGTGGCCTCTCCCCTGCCGTGGACTGAAGTCCCGGCTTCGTTGATTCAAGCCC
>CALEKU010000128.1 GCA_937902745.1 uncultured Armatimonadota bacterium | reverse complement strand
CCGTTGGAACAAGCGTAATCGCCCCGCCCGCTGCTGTCGCGCGCGGTCCGAACGCTGTCGCGCGACAGCAACGGGCGCCGCCGTGATGTGCGCGCCCGCCCGCGTGACATCACGGCGCACCGCCGTGATGTCACGCGCACCCCCGCAGACGCCACAGAAGCCCGTCCATAGGACGGGCTTCTGGAAGAACCGGGAGGACCGGAAGAAGGGCCGCAGGGACCACTGCGGCAACCCCAACGGTTGCGGACGCCGCGGATGCGGGCGCGGATGCCGCCACGGCTGCCGGGAGCGCCCCGGCGCGGGCGGCGCCGACCGCAGCGCCCCGGACCGCGTACGACCTGCCCGAGCGCTCACGGCGTCGCCTCCGCTCCCGGGACCTCCGCCCCGCCCGATGCGCTCTGTTCGGCCAGTTCTGCCTGTTCCGCCTGTTCCGCCTGTTCGGCCTGGCGCAGCGCCTCGCGCAGCGCCTCGCGCTCCGCGGGCGTCAGGTCGTTCTCGCGCAGCGCCTCCACCGTGCGCCGCAGGAACGGCCGCAGCGCCGGCTTGCGCCGCGCCGCCTCCGCCTGCGCCTCCGCTTCCGCGGCCGCCGCCTCCTCCGGGTGCGTGCGCGCCAGGATCTCCCGGCGCAGACGCGCCACCGACAGCGCAAAGCCGCCCGCGCCGCGCCGGCGCCCCGCGGGCCGCGCCGCCCGCTCCGCCAGCGCCACCACCTCGTCCTCCGACAGGAACTGCTGCGCCCGCTGGAGCGCCACCCCGTGGCTCCCCGACAGGCGCCCCGACCCGATAAGGGCCGCCACCCGGTCCGGCAGGCTCGCCAGGTGGTACAGATCGTGGATGCGCGCCCGGCCCAGACCCACCTCCGCGGCCACATCCTCCCAGGTCGCGCGGTAGTTCTGCGCCTTGCGCAGCTCGTAGAGCGCCCGCAGCGCCCGCCCCTTCTCGATATCCGACAGGTCCGCCCGCAGCACGTTCTCTGCCAGCTGCGCCGCGCGCACCTCCTCCTCGGTCATCGCGCGCACGCGCGCGGGGATACGCACCTTCCCCGCCCGCTGTGCCGCGCGCCAGCGCCGCTCCCCGGCCACGATCCGGTACGGCTCGCCGGGCGCCTCGGGCGGGCGCACCAGGATCGGCTGCAGCACCCCCCGGCGCGCGATATCCTCCGCCAGCGCGGTCAGGTCCGCCTCCTCAAAGTGGCGCCGCGGCTGGCGCGGGTCCGGCGCCACCTCATCCACCAGCAGATCGCGGGCGTCCTCGGGGATACCCGCGTGCGCGCGGTCCCCCTCCTCCAGAAGGTCCGCCGCCGCGGCCACCGTCTGCGACAGGCCGGCGCGCAGACGCGCCGCGCCCCGCGGCGCCCCGCGGCCGGTGGCCGCGGCTCCGCCGGAGGTGCCGTCCTGCGAGGTACTCTTCGTTTTTCCGTTCGCGGGCATTTCGCTCCGTTACCCTCCCACCAGTTCGCCCACCAGCGCGGCCACCTCGTCGGCCAGCGCGTGGTACGGGTCGGCCTCGGGCATCCCCGAGAACACCACCGGGAAGCGGACGGCGGTGGAGCCGTCCACGGCCGTCCGCTCCGGAATGATCGTTTTGAACATACGCTTGCCGAACAGCGCCGTGGCCATCTCGCGGATCGCGGCGGCGTTGGCAGTGTTGAGGCGCTGGCGATTGAGCACCCCGCCCAGCACATGGATGGGATGGCGCGACAGTTCGGCACAGCCCTTGCGCGTGTTGAGGAGCTGGCGCACCCCCTCGAGCGAGAACGCCCCGTCGATGGGGATCAGCACGGCGTCGGAGGCCACCATGGCGTTGATCGAGAGCAGTCCCAACGAGGGCGGCGAGTCGATCAG
The DNA here is from genome assembly GCA_937902745.1 of uncultured Armatimonadota bacterium. Classification (GTDB taxonomy): domain Bacteria; phylum Armatimonadota; class Armatimonadia; order Armatimonadales; family Armatimonadaceae; genus CALEKU01. The sequence continues at coordinate 3,138 of CALEKU010000128.1, read as the reverse complement.
CACATAGTCATAGTCGCGGCGCACGGCGTCGAGCGCCTTGTCGAGCTTCATCTCGCGCCCGAGGGCGTTGTGCAGCGTCATCTCCGCGGCGGCCAGGTTCAGGTGCGAGGGCGCCAGGAACAGGTTGGGGTGGTACTCCACCGGGCGCACCACCTCGGGCAGGGTGCGGGTGGCGCCGGAGGCGACCTCATAGCCGATCACATCGGCGATCGACGCCTCGATGTCGTTCCAGAGCACGCCCAGTCCGAAGGAGCAGTTGGCCTGCGGGTCGAAGTCCACCACGAGGACGCGGAACCCCTGGGTGGCGAGGGCGCCGGCGAGGTTGAGGGTGATGGTGGTCTTGCCGACGCCGCCCTTCTGGTTGACGAGCGCGATGGTGGCGGTCTGTTTGCGTTTGCGGCCGGAGAGCATCTCGCGCAGCCGGTGGATATCGTCCGGTGTGTAGATGCGGCGGTTGCCTTCGCGCCGGGACGGGCTGGCATCGCCGCGCCGGTCCATGCGGCGGAGCGTTTCGGCGGACACGCCAAGGACGCGAGCGGCCTGGGTGACAGTGAAGTCTTCGGTAGGTTTTCGGCGTACGGGCATCGGCGTTGACGGCGTCTCCGGCGCGCGGGCGTGATCGGGCGGTCGGTTGCGGGCCGGGGGCCCGCGCGCGTCCCCGTCCCCTCCGGCTTCTTGCGGGTATTAATACCCCGACCCTCCGGCCCTGCGCAAGGAAACGGGCGATATTTTTCTCACTTTTTTCGTCCGTGTGTAGCTTTTTGCGTCGATTTCGGCCGTTTTACATCGCGCAAAACCTCGCGCACATCACGCACCCGTTGAATTACGTCGCGATCCCCCGGAAGGCGCCCTTCCCCGCCCCACCAAAACTGTCAATTTGAATGGACAAAACCCGTGGGCGGGGGAAGGGGTTAACCGCCAAGATGCCAAGGACGCCAAGGACGCCAAGGACGCTAAGAGAGAAGAAGAGGGAAGAGAAGAGGGAAGAGAAGAGGGATAAACCGCAGAGACGCAGAGGGCGCAGAGTAAGGAATTCTGCATCGGGTGTTCGCCGACGGGTACTAGCCCTGATAGCCGGTCGGTGATGCCCGTGGTTTCAACCGCCAGCCCCTCTTTGCTCCCTCTTCTTCTCTCTTGGCGTCCCTGGCGTCTTGGCGGTTACCGCCCGGAGGCGCCAGGGGCGCAGCCTATATAGAGGAAGGGGATCGGGCAGGTAGAGAGGTGGCGGCGGGTTGCCGGCGGTCATGAGAAGGATACGGTTTTACGCTTTTACGTGTTTGCGTTGCTGCGTCTTTCTGTGAATCCGGTTTACAAGGTTGACGCCTTTGCTTATAATCGGCCTATGATCATCTCCCTGCTCAATCAGAAGGGCGGCGCCGGAAAGACCACGCTCGCCCTCCACCTGGCGGCGGCGTTCGCCGCGGCGGACGGGGAGGCGGCCCGGGTGCTGGTGGTGGACGCCGACCCCCAGGGCAGCGCGCTGGACTGGGCCGCCGCGCGCGACGAGGCCGCCCCCTCCCCCTTCACCGTGATCGGGCTGCCCCGCCCCACCCTGCACCGCGAACTGCCCGCCCTCGCCCGCGACTTCCAGACCGTCGTGATCGACGGCCCCCCGCGCGTCTACGATGTCGCCCGCTCCGCCATCCTGGCCAGCGGCATCGTGCTGATTCCCGTGCAGCCCTCGCCCTACGATGTATGGGCCGCGAAGGAGATCGTGGAGCTGGTGCGAGAGGCGAGCGTCTTTCAGGAAAACCTGAAGGCCGCCTTTGTGATTAATCGTAAAATAGTCAATACGGCCATCGGCCGCGATGTGACGCAGGCGCTGGAGGGATACCCCCTGCCCGTGCTGGCGGCGCACGTTTCGCAGCGGGTGGCGTTCGCCGAGTCCGCCGCCCAGGGGCGCACCGTGCTGGAGACCGACCCCGCCGGGATCGCCGCGCAGGAGATTCGCGCCCTGGCCGGGGAGGTGCGCGCCCTGGCCCTGACCGATCGTGAGGATCGTGAGGATCGTGAGGATCGTGAGGATACCGAAAGGAGTACGCCTGATGCCTAAGTCCGTCCCCTTCGGCGCGCGCCCCGGCGCCGCTGCTGCTTCTGCCGCGTCCCGGCCGGACCCGGATTCCTGGGTGCGCGGCGGTGGGGGAGCCGCCGCCGCTGCGCCGGAGCCGGAGAGCGCGCTCCCCGCCGCGGCAGCGGCAGCAGCGGAAGCCGCGCCGGAGGCGAGCGAGCCGATGAAGCGTTTGACGATTGATGTGCCGGCGAGTCTGCACCGGCGCATCAAGGTGGCGTGCGCGTTGAACGGGGTGAAGATCGCCGACGAGGTGCGGGCGTTGCTGGAGGCGAAGTTCGGCGACGTGGAGCTGCCGGGGCGCTGATCGTTCGGGCGCCCGCGGGCGCCCGTTCTTTCTGTTCTATCTGTTCTATGTTGCGATTTTACGACGATGTATCGATGTGGCGAAGCGTAAGAGCGGGTTTGCGTATTTGCGCGGGTGCGGAAAGGCATTCTCCGGAAGCAGGTAGGGACGGCGAACGTAGGGGCACGGCGCGGGCTGAGTGGGGAGGGGTGTTTCGCGGTGTTACGGAGCGTCGTAGCGCCGTCCGGTCGTGACGGCGTGTTTTTGTGTCTCTGTAATTGCGATTTTACGATGCATCGTAAAGGCGTGGCAGGGGTGTTCGGGAGGCGAGGGTGGGGGAGCGGGGCGCTCTGTTCCCGTTGCGTCCCGGCGTTCGGGCGGCGTTGGAGGGAGGTCTGTTGCTCGCTTGCTGCTCGGCAAGGGGTGATCATTTCCGAGCGGGAGGGGGGGCTACGGGCCGTTGGGCGCGGGTCGGGGTGGGGCGGAGCGGAGTTCCGAATGTTTCACGGGAAACCTGAAAACTGGGAAACCGTGGGGTCGTGAAGTCGTTGGGGCGTTTTATCGTGAATACTGCGCGTCGTAACGGCGTGTTTGCGGTCGGTCTGTGGCGGGTTACTCGGGAGGGGGCCTTGCCTGCGATCTGGGCCGGGCAGGGAAGGAAGGGCGTAGAGGGGGATTTGTTTACCCAAAGGCGGGCTTTACCCCCACATACATGGGGAAGACCGCACCGCCGCCTCAAGCTGCTGCACAGGCCACGGTTCACCCCCACGTACGTGGGGAAGAC
>CALEKU010000127.1 GCA_937902745.1 uncultured Armatimonadota bacterium | reverse complement strand
CGGAAGAGGCCACCAGTACCCCCGGTAGGCAACCAGACCGCCCACCGTGAAGTGCCCCTGGAGCACGAGGTAGGCGCCGTAGCCGATGGACAGGACGTTGCTGAAGAAGCCAACAAAGCGCACGGCCGGGAAGAAGGCCGTGCGGGCGTTGATCGACTGGAACTGCTTGGCGAGGTGCCGGTCGGACGCCACGCGGAACCGGCCCGCCTCGTACGCCTCGCGGCCGAACGCCTTGATGAGCGGCAGGCCGTTCAGGTTCTCCTGCAGACGCGCATTGACGTCGCCGAGGCGGTCGCGGCTTTCGCGGTAGAGCGTCTTCACGCGGGCGTTGAAGTAGCGCGTGAGCAGGAACACAAACAGGATGGGCAGCAGGGTGACCACGCCGAGCCGGGGCGAAAGGTACAGCAGGACGCCTGCGACGTAGAGGAACGAGAGGGCGTTCGCGATTACGCTGTCCACGCCCTGCACGGCGACCTCCTGGAGCTGGTCGATGTCCCCCATCGCGCGCGAGACCAGGTCGCCGACGCGGTTGTCGTGGTGGTAGGCGAGCGACTGGCGCTGGAGTTTGGCGTAGACGTCATTACGCAGGTCGTAGACCAACCGCTGGCCGACCTTCTCCAAAAGGTTCGAGCGGATCGCGCCGAGCAGGGCCGCCACGGCCTGCACGGCGAACATCGCTCCTACCCAGAGGGCGAGCGTCCGCAGGCTTCGGTCTCCGCCGATGACGTTATCAACGATGTTCTTCCAGGCGATGGGGTGGAAGTTCTCGGCGGGGATGGTGAGCAGCAGGAGCAGAAGCCCGCCCCCGATAGTCCCCGTGTGCGGCCGGAGGTAGGGCAGCAGGCGTCGGTAGATGTTGATGGAGCGGTCGGAATTCGCGGAGGCGGGGGGCGTGTCCATATACCCGGATTGTACCCACCCGCCACGCGCGCAGGGTGCACCGCGGTCACTACTTCCGGGGCGGCGCGGGGAAGCGCTTCAGGTGGTACACGAGATGCGACTCGCACAGGTTGAGTACCTGGCGGGCGGTGAGCGGCCCGACGATGGGATGCCGGGCGAACGGCCGGTCGGCATCGGTTACCGCTTCGAGACGCCGTCTCAGATCCTCCCGGCGGGCGGTCCAGCGGGCGGCAACCTCTTCGCAGGATACCCCCGGTTCGTCCGGCGGTGAAGCCGAGTCCGGGGCGGGCAGGCGGATCGCGGCGCGCATCGTCGCGGCAAGCAGTTTGGTCATCAGACCGATGCCGGGCCGCGGGCGCTCCGTGTTGTCCGGAGGCAGCGCAACCTCCGGCCCGGCGCTCAGCCCCTCCACATAGAGCAGATGCAGCAGCACCTGATGGGGTGACCACGCGCCGGGGGCGGGCGCAGCGCGGCGCTCCTCTTCATCCAGCGCCAGCAGACGTGTCAGAAACTCGGCCTTCCGCTGTTCCAGCGGCTCATACAGGTCGCGCAATTCCGGCAGCATTGGGGAGAGCCTCCTCGTTACCAATACCGTCGGAAGCGCCGCGGGTTGCGCTCCGGCCGCAAAATTTAACCCGAGCTTAACAAACGCCCCTCCCAGACGCGATACCTTTGTAAGCCGTGGGAGGCGACACAAAGCCCTGCTCGGAGCACGGCTTCCCACGTAAGGAATCCTTTGCCAACATGCAGAACCGATTCTTCCCGCGTGCGGCCCGCACCGCCGGCTTCACCGTGGGTAAAAGCTCCGCTTTTACCCTGATCGAGCTCCTTGTTGTCATCGCAATTATAGCGATTCTGTCTGCCATACTCTTCCCTGTTTTCGCGCAAGCCCGCCAGAAGGCACGGCAGGCGGCCTGCCTCTCCAATATGAAGCAGATCGGCCTCGGGGTGTTGCAGTACGCTCAGGACTACGATGAGCTGTTCGTCCCGTCGGAGAGCCGGCCGAACGGCGTCAACCTGCAGTCCTGGCCGAGCATGATGGAGCCCTACGTCAAGAGCCAGGAGGTGTTCGTCTGCCCCGGCGCGGACGAGGCCCCGAAGGCCGCCGACCCGGCGTTCGTCACCCCCTCGGGCCGACGGTACGTGGGCGTCACCGTGACGGTCAACAACTCGGGCGGGGATGGCAGCGACACGGTGATGTGCAAGGTCCACCGGCTGTCCTACGGCCGCAACCTGATTCCCGTGCGCGGGACGGCGGCAAACGGCGCCTGGGACGCCCTGATCGCCGGGCGCGCCACCACGAGCGGCAAGACGTACCCGAACTTCGTGGACTACACCAGCAACTTCAAGCACGGCTTTGCGGGCGCGTTGGTGGCCGGCGCGCCGGGCGCAGGGCCGGGCGGCGGCGGCGGGACCACGACCGCGGTCGCGATGTCGGATATCGCCGACCTGGCGGGCACCATCCACATCATGGACGCCATGGCGGGAGGCCCGCCGACGGCGAGCAACTCATACGGCAGTTCGATGCGCGGCATCCAGCAGGATGTGCGCACGGACCTCTTCCCCGATGCTGAGCCCTCCAAGGTGGACGCCCGCCACAACGGTGGCTATGTCGTCCTGTACGGCGACGGCCACAGCGGCTGGCGCAAGTGGGGCTCTTCCACGCCCTGCATGTGGACCGTGCAGGACGACACCTGCGACTGACGCGCGCACGCACAGATTCCCGGCGCGGAGGCAATAGACGAGGGGGCGCGGCTGATGACGGCCGCGCCCCCTTCGCTTTACACGCGTTGAAAAAATCCGTTCAAAGTGAGGCGAGACGCTCCACATTCGCCGTCGGCGACCATAATAAATAAACCAGAACGCCCGGGCAAAGAGTTTTGGCAGTATTAACACGGGGACGGGATAAGCAGCACCCGAAAACGGGGCGTCCGGGCGACCATCAGCGATCGGGGTAACAGGCAGAGGACGTGTTGATTCACAGGGAAAATGGCCGCCAAAAAGAAAACCGCGCACTCCCCGGAAGAGTCCTCCTCCCGGGAGGGACCGGGGAACCGTACGCCTGCAAGCCGGCAGCGACAACCGCAAAAGGGGCAGACGCCTGACGTCGCATCTGCCTCGGACCCGGACGGGGTGTACCGCCTTTTGTTCGATGGGCATCCCGCCCCGATGTGGGTCTTCGACCTGGAGACCCTGCGCTTCCTGGAGGTCAACGAGGCGGCGGTGCGCCAGTATGGCTATAGCCGCGCTGAGTTCCTCTCGATGACTCTGGCCGACATACGACCGCCAGAGGATGTCCCGCGCCTGCTCGAAAACCTGGCGCATCTTTCCCCTGACCGGGTCGGGGAGCGGGAGCAGTGGCGCCACCTGCGGCGCGACGGCAGCGTTATCGAGGTGGAGATCTACGGGAGTACGCTCCCCTACCAGGGACGCCCGGCCCGCCTGGTGGTTGCCCTGGACGTGACCGCGCAGGTGGCGGCCCGCCGGGATCGCCTGGATATGGAGGAGCGCTTCTACGCCCTTGCGGATGTCGCTCCGGTGCTGACGTGGTTGTCCGGGCCGTCCGGCGCTGGGGAGTGGTTCAGCCGCCCGTGGCTGGAGTTCACAGGCCGGACGCTGGAGGAGGAGGTTCGGGCCGGCTGGGCCGAGGGCATCCACCCCGACGACCGCGACCGCTGCCTCGCCGCGTACCAGGCCGCCTTCGACGGCCGGATGCCGCTCCAGCTGGAGTACCGCCGACGGCGGCGCGACGGTGAGTACCGGTGGGTGCTCGACGTGGGGACGCCGCGCTACCGGTCGGAGGCGGAGGGGAAGCCACACTTTCTGGGGTACGTCGGGACCTGTATCGACTTCACGGATAAGAAGCGGGTGGAGGAGGAGAACGCCCGCCTCCTTTCGGAGACCACGCTGCTGGCCCGCCGGCAGGCGGAGCTGGTGGAGGCGCAACAGGCGTTCCTCAAGGATGTTCTGTTCGCGGTGACGGATGGTGTGCTGCGCCTGTGCCGTCAGGAGGAGCTGCCCCCTCCCCTTCCCGCGCCGGACGGCGGGGAGTTACTGCCGCTGACGGCGGTCACGCTACAGTTGGTCCGCCGGCGTGTGGAGGAGGTGGCGCAGGTCTGCGGCCTGCCCCCGGAGCGCTGCTTCGACCTGCAGATGGCGGTGGGCGAGGCGGCCATGAACGCGGTGGTTCACGGCGGCGGCGGCACGGCCAATGTTCTGGCCGCCCCCGGTAAGGGCGTGGTGCAGGTGTGGATACGGGACGGCGGGGCGGGCATCGCGGTGGAGCGTATGCACCGCGCCGTTCTGGAGCGCGGGTGGACCACGGCCGGCTCGCTCGGGCACGGATTCTTCATGATGCTTCAGACCGCGGACCGCATCTACCTGCACACCCAGCGGCAGGGAACGACGGTGGTGATTGAGAAGCGGCGGACGCCCCCGGACCCGGACTGGCTGGACGAGTGGCCGGGGCCGGACAGGACCCTGTTCGCCCCCGGCGCGTCGTCGCCGCAACATCCGGCCACGGCAGCGCGGGCGTAGGAATCCGCGGGCGGACGGCGAAACACTGGGAAGGAGAGGGCACTGCGTCAATGACGACTGCTGAAGCACTGTATGCACTGGGGGTCCGCGAGGACACGCTAACGCCCGCCGAGCGCGCACGCCTGGACGCCGACGGCTATCTGCCACTGCCGGGGGTTCTGTCCCCGGAACAGATAGACGCCTTCCGGGCGCGGTTGGGCGAACTGCAGGAGGCCGAGGGCGCGGAGGCAGGCAAGGAGGTCCACCAGGAGGCGGGCACCGACCGCCTGGCGGACCTGGTCAATAAGGGCGAACTCTTCACCACCTGCTTCACGCACCCGCGCGTGCTGGCCGCCGTGGCGCACGTGCTGGGCGGGGACCTCAAGCTCTCCTCGCTGAACGCCCGCGCGGCGCTGCCGGGTCAGGGTCTACAGGTTCTGCACGCGGACTGGGAGGGCCCGGTGGCGCCGGACGACTTCCGCGCCTGCAACTCCCTCTGGCTTCTGGATGACTTCACCGAGGCAAACGGCGCCACGCGGGTAGTGCCCGGCTCGCACCGTTGGGGCAAGGTGCCGCAGGAGGCAATGGCGGACCCGTGTGCCCCACACCCGGAGGAGAAACTGCTGCTGGCCCCGGCGGGGACCGTCGTCGTGTTCAACAGCCATACGTGGCACGGCGGCACGCGCAACCGGACCGACGCGCCGCGCCGGGCGATGCACTGCTACTTCTGCCGCCGGGGCGAAACGCAGCAACTCGACCAGCGGCGCTACCTTCGCCCTGAAACGCGAGCGCACCTTTCGGAGGCCGCCCTCCACCTCCTCGACGTCGATTCTGCGTAGGAAAAAGCGGCCCGCGGAAGTGGTTTGCGGCCGGCGCGGCCCGGCTGTATACTGACGTCGTCAAACTGTGCATGTTTTCACAAACTGGCGCGGTAAGCTTCGCGTCGTAGGTGCGCGACAGTCGGTATAATCTTCTCGCGATTTACTCTATTCGTTTTCGAGCAGGGCGCGGCGGCCCGTCGGCGACAGTTCTCCCTGAGCCACATCCGCGCGCCGAAAGGAACGTTTCAGGCATCATGGCGACAGGCAAGATCGTCCAGGTCCAGGGGCCGGTGGTGGACGTTGAATTCGAACCCGGCCAGCTCCCCGCAATTTTCAACGCCCTGCGCATCCCCCGCGCGAACGACGACTCGCAGCAGGACCTGATCATCGAGGTCGCGCAGCACCTGGGCAATGACGTGGTGCGCGCGATCGCCATGTCGTCCACGGACGGCCTGGTGCGCGGCAGCGACGTCATTGACACCGGCCAGCCGATCGCGGTGCCGGTGGGCCCCGCCACCCTGGGCCGCGTCTTCAACCTGCTGGGCCGCCCGATCGACGAGCGCGGGCCGGTGGATATGGATAAGACCTACCCGATCCACCGCGAGGCGCCGGAGTTCGAGGACCTGGCCACCAAGCCGGAGGTTCTGGAGACGGGCGTCAAGGTTATTGACCTGCTCTGCCCCTACCTCAAGGGCGGCAAGATCGGTCTGTTTGGCGGCGCGGGCGTCGGCAAGACGGTCACCATGCAGGAGCTGATCCGCAACATCGCGGTGCAGCACGACGGTGTGTCCGTGTTTGCGGGCGTCGGCGAGCGCACCCGCGAGGGCAACGACCTGTGGCTGGAGATGTCGGAGGCCGAGTTTAAGGACGCCCAGGGCGTGACCCGGCACGTCATCGAGAAGACGGCCATGGTGTTCGGCCAGATGAACGAGCCACCGGGAGCCCGCCTGCGCGTCGCCCTGTCGGGTCTGACGATGGCGGAGTACTTCCGCGAGGAGGAGGGCCGCGACGTCCTCCTGTTCATCGACAACATCTTCCGCTTCACCCAGGCGGGTTCGGAAGTGTCCGCGCTTCTGGGCCGCATGCCCTCCGCCGTAGGCTACCAGCCGACTCTGGCCGAGGAGATGGGCCGCCTGCAGGAGCGCATCACCTCGACCCGCAAGGGCTCGGTCACCTCGGTCCAGGCCATCTACGTGCCCGCCGACGACCTGACCGACCCGGCCCCGGCAACGGCCTTCTCCCACCTGGACGCGACCACGGTTCTGGACCGCGGCCTGGCGGCGCAGGCGATCTTCCCCGCGGTAGACCCGCTGGCCTCCACCAGCCGCATCCTCGCGCCGGAGACTGTCGGCGCCGAGCACTACCGCGTGGCCCGCGGCGTGCAGGCGATCCTGCAGCGCTACAAGGAACTCCAGGACATTATCGCGATTCTCGGTATCGACGAACTTTCGGACGAGGACAAGCTGACGGTTTCGCGCGCCCGCAAGATCCAGCGCTTCCTGTCGCAGCCGATGTTCGTCGCCGAGGCGTTCACCGGTACCCCCGGCGCGTACGTCCCGCTTGCGGAGACGGTGCGCTCCTTCGCCGAGGTTCTGGAAGGCAAGCACGACGACCTGCCCGAGCAGGCGTTCTACATGGTGGGTAACATCGACGAGGTCGTGGAGAAGGCCCGCGAACTCGCCGCGGCGTAGTCCGCCCTCACCCAGGCGCCCTCACCCCCTGCCCCCTCTCCCAAGAGTCACGCTTCGCGTGTGGGAGAGGGGGTTTTCGTTTTCTGGTGGCCCGCCCAAGGGCCGTGCCCCCTGCACCACGGGCGAAGGGGACGGCCCGGCAGGTACAATCGGGGTGTGTTCGACTTTATCAAGCGGCAGCGGCGGGAGCGCCTGACGGCCGAGCCGTTCCCCGAGGCGTGGCAGGAGTACCTGCGCGCGAATGTGGCGCACTACGCGTGCCTGACGCCCGAGGAGCGGGAGCAGCTCCACGACGACCTGCGCGTGTTCCGCGCAGAGAAGGACTGGGAGGGAGCGGGTGGCCTGACCCTGACGGACGAGATTACGGTGACGGTCTCGGCGCTGGCGGCGCTACTGACGCTGGGACTGCCAGCCCGCACCGATGCCTACCGGAGCGTCAGCACGATCATCGTCTACCCGGCGGGGTACCGCGCGCCGGAGCGCCGCCCGCTGCCGGGCGGGATCATCGACGAGTCGGGAAGCTGGCGTCTGGGCGAGGCGTGGCAGCATGGGCCGGTGGTGCTCTCCTGGGCGGACGCCCGCGCGGAGCCGTGTAACGAGGAAGACAGCGAAGGTCGGACGCACAATGTGGCCCTGCACGAGTTCGCGCACGCGCTGGACATGGACTACGGCACGGCGGAGGGGGTGCCGCGCCTGCACAACCCGGAGCAGTACGACGCCTGGCAGAAGGTGATGGACCGGGCGTACCAGAGGCTGCGTGCCGACCGGTACTGGGGGCGCGAGCAGGTGCTGGACCCGTATGGCGCGACCAACCCGGCGGAGTTCTTCGCCGTGGCAACCGAGGCGTTCTTTGGGAACCCGCTGCGCCTGCGCCGCCGCCACCGCCGCCTGTACGCAACCCTGCGCGACTACTACCGGCAGGACCCGGCCGCGCGCCTCCTGCGCTACCTGCGCACCCTCCCGCGCCCCGAGCGGAGCCCGGCGACGGAAACGGCCGCGGAAGACGCCCCTGCGCCGGCACCGCCGACGCCCCGGACAGGAAGGGCGTGGCCGTGGAGCGAATCGTAACGCAGGGAGGGACGAAGGACCGATGACGGATACCGAGAAGTACCTTTTTGACCTGCAGGGCTACCTGGTGGTGGAGGACGCGCTGACGCCGGAGCAGACCGCGGCGCTGAACGCCCTTGTGGACACGAAGATGGCGGAATTGCCGGAGCCGGGCAAGACGACGCACCGGTTCGGGGACCTGCTTTCGTGGGGGGCGGAGTGCCGCCGCCTGATCGCGAACCCACGCATCACCCCGTACCTGGCGGCGCTGCTGGGGGAGCCGTACCGGCTGGACCACGACTACCTCGACGTGATCCGCAGGGGGCTGGGCCCGATCGGGGCGATACTGCACGGCGGGGGCGCGGTAGACGACCGCACGGCGTGGTACCGCTACCATAACGGACGCCTGCGTAATGGTCTGACGGTGGTGGCCTATGCGCTGAAGGATGTGAACCCGGGCGACGGGGGCTTTGCCTGCGTGCCGGGAAGCCACAAGGCAAACCTGCCGCTGCCGAAGGGTTGGGAGGACATGAGCGAGCGGCTGGCGCCGGGGGTGACACCGGTGCCGGCACGGGCGGGGTCGGCGATCGTGTTTACGGAGGCGCTGACGCACGGGACGCTGCCGTGGCGCGGCGCAAACGAGCGGCGCACGGTGTTCCTGAAGTACAGCCCGCACCCGCTGGCGTGGGCGGTGCCGCACTACGACCCGCAGGCGTACGACGACCTGACGTCGGAGGAGCGCCGCCTCCTCGAAGGCCCGAACGCCCGCTACCGCGGAAGGCAGGGAGCGGTGGAGTAAGGGCCCTCACCCCCGCCCTCTCCCGGCGCTGCGGGAGAGGGCGGGGGGTGAGGGCCCTCCCCTACTGGTCCCGCTTGTCCAGGCCCATGCCCCGGCGGTTGGGGTAGGGCGGGCGCTTGGCGGGGGTGAACGGGGCGCGCTTGAGTTCGCCCAGCAGGTGCTCGATGGCGGCGTCGAGTTGCGGGTCGATGCCCGCAGAGAGGAGCGCCGGGTCGTCCCATACGGGGATGTCCGGGTCCACGCCGTGCCCTTCGACGCCCCAGGTGCCATCTGTCTCGTAGAAGGCGAATGAGGGGACGGTGACGGTGGCGCCGTCGATGAGTGACGGGCCGCCGGTAAGGCCGACCAGGCCGCCCCAGGTACGCGTTCCGATCAGCTTGCCCAGCTTCGCCTGCCGGAAGTAGTACGGGAAGGCATCGCCGCCCGAGCCCGCGAGGCCGTTGATGAGCATGGCCTTGGGCCCGCGGTGCGCGTCCAGCGGCCAGACCCAGTCCTGGCCGTAGCGGCGCGCCCAGTAGTTGGTGACCGGGCGGTTCAGCAGTTCGATGAAGCGGGTCGGGATCTGGCCGCCGCCGTTCCAGCGCTCGTCGATGACCAGCGCCTCCTTGCCCATCTGGCCCACAAGCTGGCGGAACAGGTCGTTCTGGCCGTTGACGCCGGTATCGGGGACGTAGACGTAGCCGACGCGGCCGCCGGTCTTCTTCTCGACGTAGGCGCGGTTCTTCTCGATCCACTGCCGGTAGCGCAGCGGCGCCTCGCTGCCGAGCAGGCGCACGGTCACCTGGCGGGCGGAGGCGTCGATGACCGGGTTCGCGCTCACGGTGAGGGTAACGACCCGATTGGCCATCCCCACGAATGCCGCGTAGATATCCTTCTCGGGGTCGATGGGCACGCCGTTTACCGCGAGCAGGTAGTCGCCGACCTTGACATCCACGCCGGGCTGGCTGAGGGGGCCGCGGGCGTCGGAGTCCCAGGGGGCGCCCTGCGCGATGCCGGCGATGCGGTAGGCGTTGTTCGCCTTCACAAAGTCCGCACCAAGCAATCCGACGCCCACCGGGGGCGGGCTCTCCAGGTCGGGGGCGCTATAGTAGGCGTGGCCGACGTTCAACTCGGAGATCATCTCGCTGATGACGTAGCCGACGTCCTCACGGCTGGCGCAGTCAGCAAGCATCTTCTCGTACTGCGCCCGCACGGCGGGCCAGTCCACGCCGTGCATATTCGGGTCGTAGAAGAAGTCGCGCTGCAGACGCCACGCCTCTACAAATAGCTGCCGCCACTCCTCGGCGGGCTCAATCATGGCGGTCATGCCGGTGGTTACGACGGAGGTCCCGGGCGGCGCGCCCGCGAAGGCGTCCTGCACCGTCGCCGCAGCGCCGCGCAGGACGAGGAGTTTCTTGCCGTCCGGTGACAGGTCGTAGTTGGTCGCTCCCGCCACCACGACCTTCTCCTCGCGCTTCTCGTCGTTGATGTCGAACGATTTGAGGGCGGGTGCCTCGCCGGGCCCGACGGGCTGGCGGAGGAAGAGCAGGTGCCCCTTGTCGTTCACGGAAAGGCGGGCGAAGCGTCCCGCGGGGAGCGGCAGCGGCACGGCACGCGCCTCGATGCCCTCGAAGTCGATGGTCACCTTCACGGGCGGGGCGGCGGGCTTCGCGGCCGGGGACGCGGGGGCGGCGCCCGGAGCGGGCGTGCTCTGGCGGGTGGCAGTCACAGGGAGCGTTTCCCCGGCGGCGCTCGCCGTTCCGGTCATCCGGCCCCCCATGATCTTCGCGTTTATGGTGACGGGCATCCCCTGGTAGGTGAGCGACAGGATGAGTTCCTTGGTCGCGGGATTAAACGTTCCCGTGACCGGGACGGTGTTGCCGTCGGCCGTCAGATTACCCCGAACCGTGTTGTCGGGCGCGAGCGTCAGGATGGCGTTGAAGGAGAGGCTGCCCCCCGGCAGGGCGGCTCCGGTGACCGTGCCGGACCACGCCCCCGAAACCTCGTCTGCCTGTGCCGGCGCTGCGGCGGCGGTGGCGGGAGGCGTGGCAGGCGGGTCCGGCTTCTGGCCTTCCCAGCTCTCCTCGTCGCTCTTCGGGGCGAAGGGGTTCTTCACGTCCTTGCGGAGCGGCAGCGCGATCAGCGTTTCGGTGCCGGTGTAGATCCAGGTGGAGCCGAGGTCTTCGTAGGTCGGGTTGAAGCTGCGGTTGGTGGCGCAGTAGATGAAGTCGCCCTTGCGGTCGAACGTCGGGCTGTTCTCGTTGAACATGCCGCTGGTGATCTGCTTCTTCTCGCCGGTCTCGATGTTGTAGACCCACACCGCCTGCATCTGGCGGTTCTCGGCGGTCCGGCCGTAGGTGAGCCAGCGGCTATCGGGCGACCAGGAGGGCGAGAGCGGCTGCCCCCACGGGTCAACGTCCACGGTCTTCGTCTGACCGGTCGCGATCGTATGCAGGTAGAGAGTGGCGCTGTTGTCGGAGAAGAGCAGGTGCTTACCATCCGGCGACCAGTTTAGGCCGCTGCGGAACCCGCCCTTGCTCCCCCGGGTCAACTGCCTGGTCTCACCCATGCCGTCGGACTGGGTGATGTACAGTTCGTACTCGCCCGTCTTGTCGGAGAAATAGGCGATCCAGCGCCCGTCCGGACTCCAGGCCGGGTCGCGCTCGGCCACGCCGCTGGTGCGGGTGAGGTTGCGCGGGGTGCCCTCCTTCGCGGGCGCGGTCCAGATGTCGCCACGGGCCGCCACTGCCACCCGCCGGCCCGCGGGCGAGATGCTGAAGCCGGTGATGAACTTGCTGGCGTCCACGGCCTGAGCGCGCAGTCGGGGCCGGTCCCCGGGGATGCGGACAGGTACGGGAACGGCCTTCTCGGTGGCCAGGTCCAGCAGCATCAGCCGGGCCCCATGCTGGAAGACGATCTCGCCACTCTTGCCGTCCGCGCCGGGCCCCATGGAGGGCCACTTGACGTCGTAGTCGGTGTACTTCGTGATCTGGCGCTTATTGCCGCTCGCCGGGTCCATCACCCAGAGGTTGAGGCGGTGCTCCGGCCCGGCGTCGGAAAGGTAGTAGACCTTGTTGCCGTGCCACATGGGCAGGGTGTCGGTCCCCTCCCAGTCGGTCAGCTTCTTCGCCTTCTTTGCCACGAGGTCGAAGAGGTACACGTCGGTCGCCATGCCGCCGCGGTAGCGCTTCCAGGTGCGGTTGTCGGTGGAGTGCGGCAGGTAAACGAGCGATTTGCCGTCCGCGCTCAGGCTGGCGTCCTCGCCGTAGGGCACGGGCAGCTTTTCGGGAGTGCCCCCATTGGGCGACACGGTGAAGAGCTGCTGCTGGCGGCCCAGGCCCGCGAAGCCGTTGGTGGAGAAGAGCAGGCGCCCGTCGGCCGTCCAGTCGCACAGCGTTTCCGAGGCCGGGTGGTAGGTCACGCGCCGGGGCACGCCTCCCTGCACGGCGATGGTGTACAGGTCGCGGTTGCCTTCGTAGTTGCCCACGAACGCCACGCTTTTGCCGTCCGGGGAGAACTTCGGAAAGGTCTCCACACCCGGCGGGCTGGCGAGCGGCAGGGCAGTGCCGCCCTCGCGGGGGACCACCCAGAGGTCGTTGGCGTACAGGAAGACGATGTGCGTGCGGGAAACGTCCGGGTAGCGCAGCATCCCCGCATGCGGGGTCACCGTGCTTGTGACCGGCGGGGGAGCAGACGCAGGGGTCTGCTGCTGCGGCATCGCTCCGGCGACGGACGCCAGGGCGAGGACGGCGAGCGGCGGGAGCGCCCACCGCGGGAGGGCGCGGGGACGGCGGCGCGGACGAGTGCGTTCGGAGCGGCGCATCAGGCGGGGGTACCTTTCCAGGGGGGAGCCGCGGGGGGGAGGCAGTGCCCACCCGCTCGTGGCTTTCCAAACTCTGCGCCGATATTTAGACTTCCGACCCTTCGTTTCCTGCGGGGTATGCCGACGTGCCCCCGGCTGCGCGATAACGTCCCGCCGATGGTATAATCATCCGCCGGGGAGAACGCACAGTAATGGCTAAAGAAGACAAGAGCGGGGCGCGGCGCACGGTCGCTACGAACCGGCGGGCGCGCTACGAATACCATATCGACGACACGTACACGGCGGGCATGGTGCTGGTGGGGACCGAGGTGAAGTCCCTGCGCGCGGGCCGTGCGAACCTGAGTGACGCCTACGCGCGCCTGGACCGCAACGGCGAGGTGTGGCTGCACAACATGCACATCTCCCCCCACCTGGAGGGCAACCGCTTCAACGTGGACCCGGTTCGCTCGCGCAAGCTGCTGCTAAACCGTCGGGAGATTGATCGCCTGCGCGGCATCACCGAGCAGAAGGGCCTGACCCTGGTGCCGCTCTCCGTGTTCTTCGAGCGGGGCTTTGCCAAGGTGGAGCTAGGCGTCGGGCGCGGTAAGAAGCTCCACGACAAGCGCGACGCCATCGCGCAGCGTGACCGCGACCGGGAGGCGCGGCGCGAACTCGCCTCCCGCAGCGATTAGGGCGTTTGTCCCCTACTTCAGGCTGGCCAGGTACTCGCCAAGCGCCTTCAGATCGTCGTCGCTGATCTTGCCTGCGTAGGACGGCATACGCGCCCCCGGCTTGACCTTCTTCGGGTCTTTGACAAACTCCGCAAACCAGGCCGCGTTGTGTCCGGCCTGGGCCCCGGCGTGCGTCAGGTTTGGCGCCTTGCCCCCGCCCTGGTCGCCGAGTACGTGGCAGTTCCCGCAGTTGTTCGCGGCGTAGACCGCCTTGCCCTTTTCGATCAGCGCCGCGGTGTCGGCCCCACCGCCCGCCCGGTCACAGCCCGCCAGCGCGGCGATCACCACGGGGGCGCAGAATCCTGCTACAGCGGCGGCGGTGGCCGCCGCCGTGCGGCGCCGCCTGGTTCCGTCCTTCATTTCCATGGCGTGTGCTTCCCCGCCAGCCCCGTATTTTCCTCCTGCCGTGGCGCCTACGCGAGCGTGAAGACTTTCGGTTTTCTGCGTTTTTTTTCGTCTCCGCGCGTTTACAGCGACAATCTTCGCAATCGGTGTTACACTGAAACCGCTATGGCCAAGGTAGTGAAGATGCCCGTGCTCGGGCAGAGCGTCGAGGAGGTCCGCATCCTCCAGTGGCTCAAGAATGAGGGCGACACCGTCACCGCCGGGGAGAACCTGGCGGAGATCGAGACGGACAAGGTCAACACCTTCTTCGAGAGCCCCGAGTCGGGCGTGGTGCGTAAGATACTCGCCCCCGCGGATAGTTTCGTTCCGGTGGAGGCCCCGGTGGTGATCGTGGGCACGGCGGACGAGCCGATCGGCCACCTGCTTGATGCAGGCGCGGCGGAGGCAACGGCCGCGCCTGCCGGCGAGAAGCCCGCTGCCCCATCCCCCGCGGCGGTCTCCCCTTCTGCTGCCGGAGGCGGAGCGGTGCCGACGCCCTCCGGGGAGGCGGTTACGGTCTTTGCAAGCCCGCGGGCGCAACGGGCCGCGGACGAAGCGGGCATCGACCTGCGTTTGCTGGCGGGGCGCGGCACCGGGCCGCACGGGCGGGTGCAGGAGAAGGATGTTCTCGCCCTGCGCGCGGAGCTTGAGAACGCGGCGGGTCAGGCGCTCGCCCCCACGCCGCTCGCGGAGCGCGCGGTGAAGGCATCGCCGCTGGCCCGCGCCGTCGCTGAGGACTCGGGTGTGGACCTGGCGGCGCTGGCGGGCACCGGCCCGGGCGGGCGCATCACCGCCGGCGACGTGCGCGGCGCGGTCCCGGCGGGAGGGGTGGCGCGCGGTACGAGTGCCGGGGTGGGGACAACTCCTGCCGCGCCCCGGACCCTCACCCTCACGGGGCTACGCAAGCGGGTGGCGGACAATGTGGCGAAGTCGATTCGCACGGCACCGCATGTAACCCTGAACCTGTCCGCGGACATGGGCGAGGCGATGCGCCTGCGCACCCTGCTCCTGCCGACTGTGGAGAAGCAGACCGGCGGCGTGCGCCTCTCCCCCACGGACATCATCGTGAAGGCGGCGGCAGTCGCCCTGCGCGAGTTCCCGTATGTCAACGCGCACATCGACGGCGACACGCTGACGTTCTTCGACGAGGTACACGTGGGTCTGGCCGTGAGCCTGGGCGAGGAGGGTCTGATCGTGCCGGTGATTCGGGACGCCCACCGCAAGGGGCTCGCGGAGATCGCGCAGGACCGGCAGGCGCTCGCCGCCCGCGCCCGCGCCGGGCAGCTCACCACGGCGGATGTCTCCGGGGGGACGTTTACCGTGTCGAACCTAGGCAACTATGGGGTGGAGTCCTTCAACCCGATCATCGCGCCGCCGCAGGTCGCGATTCTCGGGGTCGGCGGCATTGCGGATACGGTGGTCGCGCGGGATAGCGCACCGACCGTCCGCCCGATGATGGGGCTGTCCCTGTCCTTCGATCACCGCGCCATGGACGGCGCGCCCGCGGCGGCGTTCCTGGCACGGCTCAAAGAGATACTGGAAACTCCCTATCTTCTCATGGTGTAATGGAAGCAACGGGGGCGGAAGTTTCCGCCCCCTCCGCATGCCACACCCTTTCCGGTAGAACAGCGAGAACCCAGTGCTTCCTCTCCATCGAACTGCCTACAGTCGCGCCGCAGTGGTCGCCGCTGCCGCTGCCCTTTCCGCCCTCGTCCTTGTTCCTGCACCCCAGGCGCACGCCCAGCAGCCGCAGCAGCCGCCGGCGCAGAACGGCGAAACGGCGCCCGCTGCCCCACCTGCCGAGGGTGAGAAGCCGCGCCGCCAGTTCTGGAACCTTTCCCTGTTCACCGGGGGATCGGCGACCCGCAGCAGCGATGTCCGGCTGCTCCAGCACGCAACCCACACTGACGCTACGTTCCACGGCGTCAACTGGGCCGGCAAACCCTTCTCGGGGTCGGTGTACTACGGCTACCGTGTGGGGACGTTCTTCAAGAACACGCCGCGCGTGGGTATGGAGTTGGAGTTCCTCCACGCCAAGGCGTATGCCAAGGTCCAGGAGAACCGCCGGATCACCGGTACCTGGCACGGGCAGCCGGTGGACGAAACCGCGCCGATGGACAGCCGGGTGCAGGAGTTCCGTATCACCAACGGCATCAACACCATCAGCCTGAACCTACTCTACCGCGTGCCGGTGTACACGTCGCCCAGCTTCCCGGACGGGCGCATCCAGCCGTACGCGCTGATGGGGCTGTCGTACTACCTGCTGTATGCCATCAACACGGTGGACGGCGAGGACAACCAGCCGCGCGGCTACCGCAACTCCGACTTCGGGTACAACCTGGGCCTCGGTGTGCGCTACGCGATCACGCCTCGCGTCAGCCTGTTTGTGGAGGGCCGGTACACCGAGGGCGACGCCCGGGTGAACATCGCCCGCGGCGGCGAGGGGTTCACCTCGCTGCGGACCCTGCACAGCATCGGCGGCATCACCTACGGCTTCTGATTGCCCGGGGCGGCGAAGAGGCGCTCGTAGGTCCGGCACAGGAGTCTGCTCAGAGCAGACGGCGGTGGAGCGGGGTCGGAGCGCCCTTCCCAATCCCGGGAGAATTGGGCGGCCATCTCCCCCACCGCCGCCTCCGGCCCGCCGCGCAACTCTAAGTCGGTTTCGCCGATGCAGGTGAAGCCGCCGTGCGTCCAGTTGGTCGAGCCGACCACAGCCCGCTCGCCGTCGAACACGGCCATTTTCAGGTGCATCTGGCAGAAGTCGTCGCCGACGCGGTAAAGGCGCACAGGGACGCCCGCCGCCCCGAGCGCGGCACGGGCGGAGGCGTTGAGGCATCCCTTCGGCCAAACCCGCCGCAGCGGCCCCGGGATAAGCGCGGGCAGGTAGGCGGAAAGGTCCATCGGGTCCAGGAGCACGCGCACGGCGACGCCGCGGCGGTGCGCGGCGATCAGTTCGTCTAAGGCCGGCCCGCTCCCCATCTCGCACATCGCCACATCCACCGAGCGCCGCGCCGTCCGCAGGTTCTCCAGCACGGCATCCCGCGTCGTGCGCCGCCCCACCCCGGTCCCCACCACCCGCACCGCCGGTCCGGTGGCGCCGCCGCTCCCCACCGGTTCGCTCTCCGCCACGGGCAGCGCCACAGCGCCCGAGGGCCGGGGCAGGCCGGGCTCCAGGGTAAAGCGGCGGTCATAGTCGAACTGCGCCGCCAGAGCGGCAGCGGCGGGGCCGGCGAGGCGGATCATCACATCGTGGTGGCGATAGAAGAACGTGCCGACGTTGGTGCCGCCCACCAGAGCCTCCTGCTCGTCCACCACCAGGAACTTGTGGTGGGCCAGGGTGGCCCGGCCCGTGGGCGCACCCGGCAGCGGCCGCCGGTCCGCCAGCGCCACATCCAGATTCAGGTCGCGCAGACGCCGGAGCGCCGCGGCGCCCTCACGGCGCACGGGCGGCAGCATCCCTCCCATCCAGTCCAGGGTCACGCGCACATCCAGCCCGGCGTCGCGTTTGGCGGCCAACAGGTCGGTCATCTGCGCCGCGTGCGGCCCACCGAACAGGAACATGGCGAAGCGGACGGACCGGCGCGCCGACTCCAGCAGCGCCAGCATCCCGTCGTAGGCGGCCCCATCAAACAGGGCGCGCGGCGGCACGCCCTCACAGGGGTGGAAGCGGGGCGTGGGCGGCAGGTCACTGGTCGGTTCGGTCATAGGGTGATGGTTTTATACCCCGCCGGCTCCCCGCCCACTCTTGAGCCGGCGGCGCGCCGGTTCGGAGGAGGCGTCGTGCGCCCACTGGGCGGGGCAGCCAGAACGGCTGCCCCGCCCTCAACTCACCGCAGCAGCACCAGCGGCACCTGTCGAGTGACCAGGTTTCCGGCGTCGTCGCGGGCGGTGAGGCGGAGGACATAGGCCCCCGCGGGCAGCGGCGCGTTCGCCGCCCCGCCCTCGGTACCGCGCCCGTTCCAGACCAGCACCGATTCGGCGTTGGCCCGGGTCCGGGTGGCGGGGAGGCGTGCCACGACCCGACCGGTCAGGGACACAACCTCACCGTTAACGTCCGCCTCCCGGGTGGCGACGAAGGCGAACCGGTGCGTCATGGTGCCCGCGCTACGCGAGTCGCCGCTGCCAGTCCGGGTTTGCCGCACGTTCAGAAGGGCCAGCGGCTGCGTCGCGTCCGGCGTCACCTCGATGCGGAACGCGCGCGCGGCGCCGCCCGGGTCGGGGCGGAAGCGGTACGACGATGCGGAGCGCAGCGGCACCCGCCGCCCGGTTTCCACGTCCACCAGGGTGGCGACCATGCCGCGCGGCAGGCGGTTGAGGTTCGGCCAGGTGAGCGTCACCTCCTCCGTCTCGCCCGCCGCGGGCGTCACGCGCAGGTCCCAGGAGAGCGCGCTCCCCCGAGCCTTCAGCGGCGAGCGTATGCTGGTCGCGAGCGGCACGGAGCGTCCGCTGCCCCCCGGGCCGTCCCCCAGGATCGAGAGCGTGAGCGGTGCCGTCGTGGCGGCGCCCCCTGCGGGAACGGGCGGCGCGGGCGGCTCGCTATCGTCGTAGCGCGGGTCGAACGCATCGCTGGCCCCCGGGGCGACCCCGATGGTGTTGTCGGTGTCCGCCGCGCGCCCCTGGCGCGCGACGATCTGGAGGCGCCAGTTGTCGCGTCCCTGCGGCGGGAGGGTTGCGCGGCGTCCGGGAGCTGCGCTGCGCCCGCCGGCCGGGTCGGCAACGGGGGCCGTCATGCGCAGCGTCACCGGGGCGAACGCCTGAATCCAGTAGCCCCGCCACGGGAGTAGTTCGTCCACGCGCACGTACCGGAGAAAGCC
Source organism: uncultured Armatimonadota bacterium (assembly GCA_937902745.1). GTDB lineage: Bacteria > Armatimonadota > Armatimonadia > Armatimonadales > Armatimonadaceae > CALEKU01. Next base: position 19,376 of record CALEKU010000127.1, on the reverse strand, counting down.
GTCCTCGCCCCCTTCCAGAGCGAACGCGGCATCCCGCACCAGCCCCTGCGCGGCGGCTTCGGGCAGCGAGATACCGCCAGCCGCCTCCTGCCCCTCGGCGAACACGGTCACATCCGTGTCCAGGCGGATCACCGGCACGGTGTTGACGTCGAAGGGGAAGCCGATCAGATTCCAGCCGGGCTTGAGAACGAAATCCCGGCTCTCCCCCGGCCCGAGTACGGTCGTGCGACTGGGCAGGCTCACGTATCCCGTCGCGCCGAACCGCGCGAAGTACGCCGTCCCGGCGCCGCCCAGCGGACCGCCTTCGCGCACCGTGTAGCCCTGGCCGTCCCAATCGGCGATGCGGAACTCCGCGTAGCCCGGCGCGTCCGGGGTAAACCCGAAGACCTCGCGCGCGTCCTCCTCGTCGTAGGCGAGCGGCGTAGACAGGAGATACACCCCTGGCCCATACGGGTACGTGGGCCGCACCCGGTAGACCGCGACGTAGGTGGTGTCAGCGGTCGGCGTCGCGATCTCGCGCGTGGGCGCGGCGTCGCGATCGTCCTCCCAGTGGTCGAACTCGTAGGTCAGGCCGTTCAGCGCCTGCGGCGAGACCACCCCGATCAGTCGCTCGACGCCAGTCACGCCCACGATTGCCCCCGAGTCGCGGGGCTGTCCGTCCAGGCGCACCTTCAGCCCGGCGGGGCGCGTCTCCAGGTTGAGCGTGACCGTGTTCGGGTGGATGTCGCGATATACGGTGTGGGTCAGCCCGGTAGAGTCGGTCGCGGTGATGTGCAGCCGGTACCAGACGTTCGCGCTGGTCTCACTGACGGTCGGGATCGTGAACGTCCCCTCCGCCCCGCTCGTATCCGGCAGGAACGGGTGGTTGTGGTCGTCGTGGTGGAACACGACCTTCCAGGTCATCGCGCTGGCGGGCAGCTCCCCCTCCTCCGGGTCCGTGCCGCGGGCGGAAAAGGAGATCTGCTGGCCCGCGCTATAGCGATCCCCCTCCGCGGGCGTGTCGATGACGATCGTGGGGGGGCGGCTGTTGATGACAGTCAGCACCGCCTCCGGGCTGGTCACGCTGCCCGCGCCGTTATCCACGCGACACTGGAACACCGCCCCGTCATCTGCCAGGGTGACATCTTCGAGCCGGTAGGTGGGGTTCGTCGCGCCGGGGATGGGGCTGCCGTCGCGCAGCCACTGGTAGCGCAGCGGCGCGGTACCGGTCGCGACCACCCGGAACTCGGCAACCTGGCCGATCCCGAGCCGCAGGCTGACGGGCGGGTCCGTGATCTGTGGCTTCTGCCCGTTCGGGTTGGTGCCCTCACCGGTGTAGCGAACCTGAATCAGCGCGGAGCGGTGCCGCTCCAGGTAGTACAGACAGCCATCCGGCCCCGTCCGGATGTCCACGGGGAAGCCGATCTCCTTGCCGAACAGGGTGTCCGTCCGCGCTTCCGGGTCCAGAACCCGCAGGGTGCGGCTGGGCTCCAGGTCCACAAAGAAGTACTTGCCCACGTACTCCGCGGGAAACGCCACCCCGCCCGGGGGGGCGCTGTAGAACGTCCCGCCGGTAATGGCGCGCCCCTCGGAGCGCGGGTAGGCGTGCAGCGGCGAGCGGAAGCGCGGATCGTTGGTTGGTCCTTCGGTCTCGGGCCAGCCGTAGTTGGCGCCCGGCGCCCCTTCGTTGATCTCCTCCCAGAAGGCCGAGCCGACGTCATTGATGAACATGCGCCCGGTCCCGGGCTGGAAGGCGAAGGTAAAGGGGTTGCGCAGGCCGAGAGCCCAGATGGCCCGGTAGTTTCCCTGCGTGGTGCTGTAGAACGGGTTGTCTTCGGGGATGCTGCCATCGGGATTCAGGCGCAGCATCTTGCCCAGGAAGCTGTCCAGAGACTGGGCCTCCAGCGGCAGGGCATTCTCCCCAACAGCCACATAGAGCTTGCCGTCAGGCCCGAAGTGCATCGCACCGCCGTTGTGGATGGTCCCCTCGGTGAGCGGGTCGAGGTCCAGAATCACAACCTCGCTGCCCGGTTCGGCCACATCGCCCTCGGGGCCGCCGGCCGCGGTGAACCGGCTCACGCGGTTGTGCGGGGTCTCCCCGGCCACCGTGTAGTAGATGTACACATAGCCGTTCGTGGAGAAGTTCGGGTCCAGGGTCACCCCGAGCAGACCGCGCTCCCCCACCGGCTCCGTGTCCACCTTCAGGAACGGCTGCGGCAGGAGCACTCCGTTCTTCACCACGCGCAGCCGGCCGTCCTGCTGGCAAACGAAGATGCGTCCGTCCGGCGTGAAATCCATCGCCGTGGCGTCTTCCAGCCCTCTGGTCACGATGGCCAGGGTAAACCCGGGGGGGATGATCTCCTGCGCTGCCGCGCGGCGGGGCGCCGTGGTGGCGGCAAACCCTACCAAAAAGATTAATAACCAAACGGAAATGAACCGTCTTCCTACCCGTCGCACATGTATCTCCTCACTTACCTGTCAGGTTTATCCCTTCATCTTCTTCCCGGAGCCGTCGGCGTCCTCCCCGGGCGCGGTATTATCAGAAGGCATTCGCGGCGGGACGCGTCCCGCAGGAGCACGGAGGAGAAACCATTGTCTGACAAGCCACGCATCGGCCTGACGGGTCTGGCCGTGATGGGGCAGAACCTGGCCCGCAATATCGCTCGCCACGGCTTTCCCATTGCGGTCCACAACCGCACTACCGAGAAGACCCGCGACTTCGTCGCCGAATACGGCTCCGAGGGGACGTTCGTTGGAACGGAGACCGATGCCGAGTTCGTCGCTGCCATCGCGCCGCCGCGCACCATTATTATTATGGTGAAGGCGGGCGCGCCGGTGGACCAGGTCATCGCTAACCTGAAACCGCACCTTTCCCCGGGTGACCTGCTCATCGACGGGGGCAACTCGTACTTCCCCGACACCGAACGGCGCATCAAGGAGCTCAACGCCGAGGGGTTCCTGTTCCTGGGCACCGGCGTCTCCGGCGGCGAGGAGGGCGCGCTGAACGGCCCGAGCATCATGCCCGGCGGCCCGCGCGAGGGGTACGACCGGGTGGCCGACATCCTGACCGCGATCTCCGCGCAGGTGGACGGCGAGCCCTGCTGCACCTATATCGGCGAGGGCGGGGCGGGCCACTACGTCAAGATGGTGCATAACGGCATCGAGTATGCCGACATGCAGCTTATTGCCGAGGCGTACGACCTGCTCAAGAATGTCGCGGGCCTGTCCAACGACGAGTTGGCGCAGACCTTCTCCGAGTGGAACAGCGGCGACCTGGACTCGTTCCTGATCGAGATTACCGCGCAGATCTTCCGCACGCGCGACGCCGAGACGGGCGGCTACCTGGTGGACGCGGTGCTGGACTCCGCGCAGCAGAAGGGCACCGGCAAGTGGGTCGCGCAGAGCGCGCTGGACCTCGGAACACCGGTCACGGCCATCACCGAGGCGGTGTATTCGCGCTTCCTGTCGGCGCTGAAAGCGCAGCGGGTCGCGGCGGCGCAGGTCCTGGCGGGGCCGGCGCACGGCGCCTTCACGGGGAACCGGGAGGAGTTCGTCAACTCCGTTCGGGACGCCCTGTATGCGTCGAAGATCGTGGCCTACGCGCAGGGCTTTGACCAGATGAAGGCGGCGGCGCAGGAGTTCGGCTGGAGCCTGGACTTCGGGGCGCTGGCGACCATCTGGCGCGGCGGCTGCATCATCCGGGCGCGCTTCCTGGACCGCATCAAGGCGGCCTACGACGAGAACCCGGACCTGGCGAACCTGATGCTGGCGCCGTACTTCACGGAGGCACTGACGGCGGCGCAGGCCCCGTGGCGGCGGGTCATCTCGCAGGCGGTGACGCTCGGCGTCCCGGTGCCCGCCTTCTCCTCGGCGCTGGCCTACTACGACGGCTACCGCCGCGAGCGTCTGCCGGCGAACCTCATCCAGGCGCAGCGCGACCTGTTTGGCGCCCACACCTACGAGCGCGTGGACAAGCCCGGCACCTTCCACTCCGCGTGGGGGTAGGGTGCCGCCCTCACCCCGCCCTTGTTCCTCGGCCCCCCTCTCCCAAGAGTCACGCTCCGCGTGTGGGAGAGGGGGAACGCGGCCCTACGGAACCCACCTCACATAAACCCTCACATAAACCTGTACCTGCCCCCGCCTCTCCTTCGCCATCAGGTCTTCTTCTCCTCCCAGGTCAAACGTCTTTGCGGAAGGCATCCAGACGGTCCAGTTCCTCGTGCAGGGCGTGACGCTCCTCGCGCGTGAGCGGGCGCAGGGGGAGACGCACCGGGCCGCAGTCGATGCCGACGTATTCCATAGCGGCCTTACCTGCCGCGAGCCCGCCGAAGCGGTTCAGAACGGCGACCAGTTCCATGGCCTGAACCTGACGCTCCCGGGCGAGCGCCCCCTCCCCCGCCCGGTGCGCCTCCAAAATGCCGCGGTAGAGCGGCGCGCAGAAGTTGTAGGTGCTGCCGATGGCGCCGACCGCCCCCAGCGCCAGCGCAGAGAGCAGGATCTCGTCCCGACCGAAGAGGATATCGAAGGCGCCGCCCGCCGCCGCGAGGCAGCGGCCGAAGTCCATCAGGTCCTCGGACGTGAACTTGATCCCGGCGAAGTTCGGGATGCGCTCCGCCGCGCGGGGCAGGAAGTCGGCCATCGGGAAGGACACACCGGTCATCGAGGGGATGTGGTAGTAGTAGAACGGCAGGGCGGGCGCGCCCGAGGCGACCTCGGCGCAGTAGGCCACCAGCTCCTCCAGACGGGCGGGCCGGAAGAAGCAGGGAGCCATCGTCGCGAAGGCGTCTGCCCCGATGCGCGCCGCGTGCGCGGCCAGCGCGCGGGCGTCCCCGGCGCTGGCGTGCGAGACGTTGACGATCACCTTCAGGCTGTCCGCCTCCTGCCGCCACCGCTCGGCGACCAGGCACCGCTCCTCGCCGGTCAGTGACATCCCCTCCCCCGTCGTCCCGCAGATGAAGGCGGCGGTGACGCCGTTCTCTCGCAGCGAGGCGGCCTGCTGCGCGATAACCTCGGGGTGCAGGCGGCCGTCCGCGTGCATCGGCGTGTGGGGGGCGGCGACGAGTCCGATCAGGTCCAGTTTCACGGGGGCGGGGCTTCCTTGCGACGGTCATGCGCGGGGTGGCGCTCCGGCCCTATCGTACCCCGTCCCGGTGCGGCATGTGCCGCTGCTGCTGCCCTGTGCGCCATAATGGTTCAGAGGGTCCGCGCCAGGGAGCGCGGGGCGCCGCCTATGGAACTGTTTCAACTGCGCTACTTCGTGGCCGCGGCGCGGCGCGGGAACTTCTCCCGCGCCGCTGAGGAGGTTTGCGTCTCGCAGCCCTCGCTCTCACTCCAGATCGCGAACCTGGAGCGGGAGATCGGCGCGCCGCTCTTCACCCGGCAGGGGCGTTCCGTGGCGCTTACGGACGCCGGAGTGGTACTGCGGGAGTACGCCGAGCGCATCCTGCGTGAGGAGGAGGAGGCGCGCCGGGCGGTGCGCGCTGTGGTTGGGTTGGAGCGTGGACGCCTTTCCCTGTGGACCCTGCCGACCCTCGGGCAGCATCTGCTCCCCCTCACCCTGGCCCGCTTCCGGCAGGCGCACCCGGGCATTGCGATCACTGTTCACGAGGCGGTGCCCGCCCGCGCCGTGGGCGCCGCGGTGGCGGACGGGCGCGCGGACGTGGGCATGGTCCACCTGCCGTGCCCGGTGCCGGGCCTGGTCGAACGCGCCCTGTTCACGGAGGAGTTGGCGCTGGTGGTGCCCTCCGGCCACCCGCTCGCCGCTCCCGATGTCCCTCCGCCCGCGCTGGCGGACCTGGCGGGCGAAGATTTCGTGTGGGTGCCGGACGGAAGTACGCCCGAGCATCCGTTCTTCGCAGCGTGCCTGGCCGCCGGGTTCACCCCCCGCATCGCGTGCGTCTCCGGGTCGGCTCAGGGGATGCAGGCGCTGGTGGCGGCGGGTCTGGGTATCTCCCTGCTGCCCCGCCTGGCGCTCCACCCGCCGGAGGGCGCGGTGGTAGTGGACCTGGCGCCGCCGCGCCCCACCCGTACCCTGGCGGTCGTCTGGCGCGAGGCCGACCCGCTCACACACGCCGCGCGGGCTTTTCTGGAAATGGTGACCGAAGACCATGAACGAACGGGATAGAAACGCAGACAACGAGAACAGCGGCAACGGGGGAAGCCCGCCGCTGCCGCCGGGGGTGGTGCGGAGTACAGAGGGGAAGAAACAGGCGCCGGGCCGGGAACCCCCTCCCCCGGGGAGCCCTCACCCCCCGCCCCTCTCCCGCGGCGGTAGAGGGGTGCCTGGCTCGGGGGCAGAATCCGCTCCCCGACAAGCCGATATAGACACGGTGGCAGGCACCCCTCTACCGTCCGCGGGAGAGGGGCGGGGGGTGAGGGCCCTCCCCACGGGCCGCATCACCGCCATCGAGCCGCAGCAGAGGCGCGAGGGGCGGGTGAGTGTCTTCCTCAACGGGGAGTTCGCGATCGGGCTTTCGGAGGAGGTGGCGGCCTCCCTGGGGCTGCGGGTGGGACAGGCGGTGTCGGCGGAGCGGCTGGCGGAGATGGAGCGCGCCGAAACGCGGGCGCGGGCACGCGAGGACGCCTACCGCCTGCTCTCGTACCGCGACCGCTCGGAGAAGGAGGTGCGCGACCGGCTGGCGCGCCGGGAGTACGCGGAGGAGGTGATCGAGGAGACCCTGGCACACCTGCGCGAGAACGGCTACCTGGACGACGCCCGGTTCGCGGAGCGGTGGGTGGCGGCGCGCGGCGGCACCCGGGGACGGCGGGCGCTGGCCTTTGAGTTGCGCCAGAAGGGCGTGGGCGACGCCCCGGTGCGCGAGGCGCTGGCGGAGGCGGCCAGCGACGACGCGCAGCGGGCGGCGGCGCGCGAGGCGGCGCTGCGGCGGGTTGGACCACGGCCCGCCGACACCAGCCCGCAGGCGAAGACGCGTCTGGCGGCGTTCCTGCAGCGGCGCGGCTTCGACTGGGACACCATACGGCCGGTCTTGAACGAACTCTTCGGCCCCGGCGCGGGGGAGATCGAGGAGGATTAAGCCGCTCCCTGCCCCCTCGTGAATCGCCGCGGATGGCAGCAGGAAATCGGTAAGGGCACGCTGTATAATGCCAGTAGGCCCGGTCAGGCCCCGCCCTGACGGGCCGCCAGTCATAAAAAGAGATGCTCCCGCCTGCCGACAGACAGAGCCATACCGTATTTAGTCTGGAGGTGAGGGGACGCTGGACACGAATCATCTGATAATTGACGCGGTGATCTCCGGCGCCACAATCGCACTGGGGATCGCACTTTTTCTGCGCCTGAAGATCGAACCTTTACAAAGAGATCTGAAGGAACAGCGGGATGCGCTTGTACGGCAGCGCGAAGAAGCCGAGAAGGATATCGGAGCCCGTCAGAAGGAGGCGCTCGTTGCGGCCAAGGAGGAGGGATACCGCCTCCGCGCCGAGATGGAGCGTGAAAACCGCGAGAAGCGCGCGGAGATCGGACGGCTGGAGCGCAGACTGGCGCAGAAGGAAGAGGGGCTGGAACGCCGCATTGAGGTTCTGGAGCGTCGGGAACAGAGCCTGACGGAGCGGGAGGTGGAGGCGGACCGCCTCCGCAATGAGCTAAAAAACCTGGTGGGCCGGCAGCGCAGCGAGTTGGAGCGGATTGCGCAGCTCTCTACGGAGGACGCGCGCATCCAGATCCTGAAGGCCGTGGAGGATGAATCCCGGCACGAGGCCGCCCGCCTGATACGCGATATCGAGGAGCAGGCGAAGGCCGAGGGGGAGCGGCGGGCACGGAACGTCGTCTCACTCGCCATTCAGAAGTGCGCGGTGGAGCAGACCTCGGAGACTACGGTCTCGGTGGTGCCGCTCCCCTCGGACGACCTGAAGGGGCGCATTATCGGGCGCGAGGGGCGCAACATCCGGACGTTCGAAACGCTCACGGGGGTGGATGTCATCATCGACGACACGCCCGAGGCGGTGGTCGTCTCGTCGTTCGACCCGGTGCGCCGCGAGATCGCGCGTGTCGCGCTGACGAACCTGGTAGCGGACGGGCGCATCCACCCGGGGCGTATCGAGGAGATGGTGGAGAAGGCCTCGGTCGAGGTGGAAGACCGGATGCGCGAGGCCGGAGAGCGTGCGGTGCTGGAATCGGGAGTCACGGGGCTGCACCCGGAACTCATCCGCCTCCTGGGGCGGATGCGCTACCGGATGAGCTTCGGGCAGAACATCCTGACCCACAGCATCGAGGTGAGCAGCCTGTGTACCACGATCGCGGCGGAGATCGGCGCGAACGTGGAGATTGCCCGGCGCGCGGGCCTGCTGCATGACCTGGGGAAGGTGGACTTCGAGAACGACCAGCCGCATGCGCTGATCTCGCGCGACCTGATGCTGCGCTACGGGGAGCACGAGGAGGCGGCGCACGCCGCGGGCGCCCACCACAACGACATCGAGCCGGAGACGCTGGAGGCGGTGCTGGTGCAAGTCGCGGACGCCATCTCGGCGGCGCGGCCCGGCGCGCGGCGCGAGATGCTGGAGAACTACGTCCGGCGCCTCCAGAAGCTGGAGACCATCGGCAACGCCTTCCCCGGCGTCGAGAAGACCTTCGCGGTCCAGGCGGGCCGCGAGATCCGCCTGATGGTGCGCCCGGCGGAGGTGGACGACCTGGCGGCGATCCAACTGGCGCGCGAGGCGGCAAAGAAGATCGAAGAGGAGATGGCCTCGCAGTACCCGGGCCAGATCAAGGTGACCGTCATCCGCGAAACGCGGGCGGTCGATTACGCCAAGTAGAAGTCAGGAAGGGCGGGGCGGTCGACATGGGTCGACCGCCGTCAGCCATGAAGATTCTGTTCATCGGAGACATCGTCGGAAAGCCCGGCCGGGACGCGGTACTGAATCTGGTGCCCATGCTCCGGGCGGAGCATGAGCCGGATCTGGTCATCGCGAATGCGGAGAACATCGCCGGGGGCTGGGGTATCACCCCCCCTATCGCGCGCATGCTTCTGACCGGAGGGGTCGACGTCATCACGATGGGCAACCACACCTGGTCCAAGGAGGACGGCCGCGAGGTGCTGGAGGAGGAGCCCCGGGTGCTGCGCCCGGTAAACTACCCGCCGGGGACACCCGGACGGGGGTATGGCCTGTTCCGCACCAGCAGCGGCAAGCTGGTAGGCGTTGCCAACATCAACGGCCGCACCTTTATGGAGCCGCTCGATGACCCGTTCCGAGCTGCGGATGCGTTTATCGCCTGCTGCTCCCCGAAGACCAACGTCCTGTTCGTCGACTTTCACGCGGAGACGACGTCGGAGAAGGCGGCCTTCGGCTGGCACTGCGACGGGCGCGTTTCCGCGGTGATCGGGACGCACACGCATGTTCCCACAGCGGACGAGCGAGTGCTGCCCGGGGGAACGGCCTACATCACCGACGCGGGCATGTGCGGACCGGAGGACTCCGTGATCGGCATGGAGGTAGAGTCCGTGCTGCGCCGGTTCCGGACGCAGATGCCGCACCGGATGAAGGTCGCGGAGGGGCGGGCGGTTCTGAACGGCGTGGTGGTGGACGTGGACGACGCCACGGGCCGGGCGCGCGGGATCCGCCGGATCAGCCGCCGGGATTGACCGCGAAACGACCGCGCGCGTATACTTTCAGACACACCACGACATGCGCTCTTTCTTGTACGTGACGGACACCGAAAGGAATCAGGTTTCCCTTATGGATCAGAATCGACGACGGCCCCGGTCCGTGTCGGCGACGGCGGCGGTGACTTTCGCCGTTTGCGCCTCGCTGACGGGCCTGCTGCTACTGGGCGGCGCCGCCGCCGCGCGTCAGCAGGGGGCCGCCCTGCCGCCCGTTACCTTCTCGCTGTTCCGCGGCGACACCGGCGATGTCACCCTGAGCGGGTGGGGCAGCGGCCGCGCGGAAGAGACCAAGGAGAACGTCCTGGTGGGCGACTCGGCGATCCGGGTGACCACCCAGGGCCTGTACCAGGGCGCGCGGATCGACTTCAAGAACCCGGTGGACCTCTCCTCCGCGTTCATGAACCCGAAGACCTATGTCCGCCTGCAGGTGCGCTTCACCACCACGCAGACCGCCTTCGACCCCACCAATCCTGAGTTTGGCGCCAAGGTCGCCGCAGCGCCCTTCGAGCGGATGCGCTTCCTGCTGACGATGGCGGACGGCACCCAGCACGAGCTGGTGCGCCCCGTGGTCATCCCTCCCGCCGAGGACCCGGACGCCTACGTGCCGATCAACTTCCCGATCGCCGCGATCCTGAAGAAGAGCGGCGAAGGCAACGGCGCGCGCCCGATGGTGACCGGAGACGCCGCGAAGCTAAAGTCGCTTGCCATCTTCGGCGACAAGTACCAGCAGTTCACGATTGGCGAGATCAACGTCATCACTGATGACACGGATATCAACGTCGAGCCGCTGGAAGACCAGATCGCCTTCGTGAACGACAGCCTGACGTTCGTGGCCATCGCCGAGGGCGGGGCCAGCACCCTGCGCTACTCCTGGGACTTTGACGCCAAGGACGGCATCCAGGAGGACGCCGTAGGCCGAGTGGTGGAGCACGGTTGGCGGACGCCTGGCACCTACAAGGTGACCCTGACGGTCAGCGATGAGGACGGCCTGAAGAAGCCCCAGACCACGAGCATCGACATCGAGGTCGCCCCGTAGGCGAAGCCGTGGAGCAGCGCCGCGACGAAGCTGCCGCGTCGGGACCGGTCGAGGAAGCAACTGCGGCAACAGCAGCAGCAGCGGGGGTCGCGCCAGGTGACGGCGCGGCCCCCGCCGCTGCTGCTTCTGCCGAGGTCGCCCCTCCGCCGAAGGCAGGGCCGGGGGGCTTGCTCCGGGCCTTACTGGAGGGGATGCGCCCCAAACAGTGGGCAAAGAACCTCCTTGTCTTCGCGGGGCTCCTCTTCACGCTGGACCGGACGCACCACTCCAGCGAGTTCCTCCGGGTCGGGCTGGCGTTCGTGGTGTTCTGCCTGCTCTCCGGCAGCGTTTACCTCATCAACGACGTGGCGGACGCCCCGGCGGACCGCCGCCACCCCCGGAAGCGCTCGCGCCCGGTGGCCTCCGGGCGGCTTCCGGCGTCGGTGGCGCTTGCTGTCGCCATCGGCATCGTCCCCGCGGTGCTGGCGTTCTCCTTCCCCTTCATCAGCAAGCGGTTTACCGGCGTTGCGCTCATCTACTTCCTGGTGACGCTCGCCTACACGTTCCACCTCAAGCACGTAGTCATCATCGACGTTATGAGCGTGGCCGCGGGCTTCATCCTGCGGGCGGTCGCCGGTACCATCGTGATCCAGGTGCCCAGCACGCAGTGGCTTCTGGTCTGCACGGGCCTGCTGGCGCTGTTCGTCGCACTCGGCAAGCGGCGCGCGGAGTTCGTCAGCGTGGCGGCGAAGACGGCAGCGGCGGCGCCCGGTCAGACCGGCGAGACCCGGCGGATACTGACGCAGTATTCCCTGCCGCTGCTGGACCAGATGACCACCATCGTGGCGACCTCGTGCCTCCTGTCCTACCTGCTGTACACGTTCGCCTCCGACACAGGCCAGCGCCACCCCTACCTCATGGCCACCTCACCGTTTGTGCTCTACGGCCTGTTCCGCTACCTGTACCTGTCGCTCCAGGAGGGCAAGGGTGAGACGCCGGAGGAGGTTCTGGTCAAGGACGGTCCGATGCTGCTGAACATCCTGCTCTGGGTCGTCGCAGTCGCCATCGCCCTGCGCCTTTAGGCGCGGTGCGGCGCGCCCCATCAGGTCAGGGGCATCTCCAGCAGGAAAGCCTCCTGGGGCGCGTTGTCCGTGACCGTCTCGTGGTTCCCCTGCCGGACGGGCAGCACGAACAGGCTCAGTATCCCCTTCCGGCGCAGGCGCTCCGCATCATAGGTAGGCTCCCACTCCCCCAGATCCTCGCCCGGCGCCGTGATGTCGGTCGCGGTCCACGGCGCGGCGTAGTCGCGGCCGCGGGAGCGGTACAGGCGTACTCCACCGCCGGCCTCGGCATCGCGGGTGACCAGACAGACCGTGCCGTTCTTCGCCACCGCGATCTCCGGCCGGCTGATCGGTATCTTCAGCGTCCCGCCGCCGCCCAGGGTGAAGCGGGCCGTGCGGCGGCTGACCACGTTTCGGACCCAGCGCTTGCCGTCGTGCCACAGGTGGATGTACTGCGGGATGCCGTTTGCGTCGTTGTGGTAGTGGGTCAGGTGCGGACGCCCCCGGTCGTCCACCGCGCTGCTGCACTGGTTGATGAGGTTGGAGCCGGTCGGCAGCGGGTCGGCCACGGGCGCGGTCGCCCGGGTCGCAGGCAGCGCCACCGGCTTCCCTTCGACACTCTGCCAGGTCTCGCCCCGGTCCTTGGAGCGCATATGGCAGACGTCGTGGTTGGTGCGGGCGTCCCCGGTGTCGCGCCAGCACCAGGCCACATGCAGCGCACCGTCGGGACCGATTGACGGGCGCCACCAGTAGGGGTTGCACTTCCCCTCCCCGTCCACCAGCGGGTGGTGGACCGCCCGCCACTCCTTTTTCGCCGCGTCGTAGCGGTTGAGGCACAGGCTGCCGTTGCCGGAGGCGCCGTCCCGGTAGAAGAAGTACAGGGTGCCGTCCGGTGCGGAGACGAACTGCGGATACGTGACCCGCCTCTCATTGCGGCCGGTCATGGGCACCTCGTCCCCGAAGGAGCGAAGGTCGTGTGGCCGGGCGGTGCGCCGGTAGTGAAGAGGGTTGGCGTGGTGGTCGTAGGCGACATGGACGATGCCATCCGCCGAAACGCCGATCACGGGGCCGTTGTGGGCGTCGCGGACGTTCCCGCGAACCGGCAGTGCCACCCGCTCCCAGGTCGCCGAATCGCGGGAGTCGGGTTGGCGGCGGGCGACCACCGGCCGGTGGTCGGCGTCGTAGTAGATCGCGTACTGGTACGGCCCGGCGGAGGTCACGGAGCTGACGCGGAAGACGGTGGCGTTGACCTGCGTGGCGGCGTACGCGATACCAATGGGCGTCCGCTGGCCGCGCGACGTGGACGGCGTGTCGTTTCTCATAGATGGCTCATTTGAAGGGAGCCGCGCGCCAGATGCGGCGCGCGGCTCCGTTGGCCCCACGGCTCAGTCGTACGCGGTGGCCGTCCCAACGATTCCGTCGGCGTCCCAGTCGATGTTCTCGCTGGGCGGCCCCGGCTGGTTGGTCGTGCCCGTGAACCAGGCGGCGTCTCCGTTGTAGGTGCCCTGGTCCACCTGGAACAGGCCGGTCTTCTCCCCATACCATTTGGCATGGCCGTCCACGAAGAGGATGTTGGCGCCGCGCTGGTGGGCAATCATCTTGGGCAGCGCTCCGCCGAAGAAGCGCAGGTCGCTGGTCTCCGGTTCCGAGCGCCGCCCCCAGAACGTGGTCGTGTTCACCATGGCAAAGTAGTAGGTGACACCCTCGTACTGCGTGTTGTTGGAGTCCACAAACGCGGGCACCTGCGCCGGCCGATCAAAGCCCGCAAGCGGGTGCTCGTTCCCCCCACCGCAGGTAGTGCCCACGCACCAGTTGTAGCTGTAGGTCAGCGTCATCTGCGCCTGGTTCGTCTGGTTGTTGGACGGGCAGACGAAGATATCCTTGTTCTTTGTGTAGGGGTCAAGCAGAGGGCGCAGGCGGAAGTACTGGTTATTGCCGCTGCCCCAGCGTATGGGCAGAACGGTCTCGTCGTAGTCCTGGGCGTACTGAAGCCAGGCCAGGCCAAACTGCTTCTGGTTGGAGAGACAGGCGGTCTGGCGCGCCTTATCACGCGCCTGAGCAAAGACGGGGAACAGTATTGCGGCCAGGATAGCAATAATTGCGATCACGACGAGCAGTTCAATCAGCGTAAACGCCGCACCGGGGCGGGAGGCAGAGGTGGGGCGCTTCCCCCGATGGCGACGCGCAGCAACGAAGCTATTAGTCATCTTTTCGAACCATCTTTCGGTTGTGGATTCGGCACAGGACCGGCGTTCCCTCAAGAATCAAAGTGAGCGGAGTGAGTCGATTCCCGGGCGACGAGTTCAGGCAGGAGCATCACCTGCTGCTCGGCCAGGTCTGGGTCCCGGATTCGGGCTTCGAGGAAATCCCAGGCCAGGGCGCTCATCCGCTCGACGGGCGCTGCCAGGGTCGTGATGGGGCACGCCTGGTAGGCGGTATCCTCGATGCCATCGCAGCCGACCAGCATCACGTCGTCGGGCACACGCAGGCCAAGGTCGCAGAGGCCGCGGTAGCACCCGAGCGCGACCTCATCACTGACACAGAAGATCGCGTCCGGCAGCGGTCTGCCCGCTTCCTGCCGCCCGCGCACGTAGGCAACTATCGCCTCGCGCGCCGGGGCGCGGTGATGCGCCCTCACATCGATGTGCTCCGGTTTCCGACCGGCCTCTTCCATCACATCGACGTACGCCCGCAGACGGGCGTCGGCTCCGATCGGGTTGTCCTGGGTCATGTGGGCGATACGGCGGGCGCCGCGCTCGATCAGGTGGCGGGTGGCCATCTGGCCACCGGCGTACAGGTCCAGCCCCACGTAATCGCGGTCGCGCGGGAAGTTCAGGCCGATACCAACAAAGGGGAGTTGGCGCGTGCGGAGCGCCGCCGCGTCTTCGTTGAGAGAGAAGGCCACGTCGCAGGCGATGATACCGTCGGCGGCGGCCGCCAGAGGGCTCCCCGAACTCGTCCCCGCCCCGTCCGCGTGCAGGGAGCGGGCAGGGTCCCGCGTGTTGTTGAGGATGACGTAATAACCGCGGCGCGCCGCTTCATCGCTGATGTAGCGGGCGACCCTGGCATAGTAGGGCGCGAAGGCGTCGAAGGTCCAGTAGGAGACGGTGTGGGACTTACCGGTTGCCAGCGAGCGGCCGAGCAGGTTCGGGGAGTAGCCGATGGCGCGGGCGACATCGCGCACACGCTGCCGCGTCTCCTCGGAGACGTTAGGGCTGCGATCGCGATGCAGGGCGCGCGAAACCGTCGCGATGGACAGCCCCGTTTCCCGTGCGATGTCGTGGAGTGTCGGTCTCACTGGCCCCCTTCCGTCCTGGAAGCGGAGGAGCACGCGCGGCTCCCCTGTGTATTCGCAAACGTTTACCCTGCGCCGGACCACCCTTCGTAAACGTTTGTCATAGGGAAGGGCAGCGTGGTAAACCTTTACCGATCGTACCTAGGATTGTCCGTAGCGTCAAGACTCTGGGTAAACGTTTTCCACGTTTTTTCGTGGGCAAGCGTCCGGGCAGCGAGGCTACTCCCCCGCTGCCGCAGCCGGGCGCGGTTTGAACCGCCACGCCTCGTCGAAGAACCCGGCGTCCGCGACGCCGCTGCCCATACCACCGATGCGCTTCACGGCCCAGTCGGGCAGGTGCGGGATGTGCAGGGCGTTTGAGCCGGCCATCTGGTGGATGAAGGTCGGGCCGCTGTTCACCACGAGGTAGCGCCCCGGCGCGGCCGGGTTGGGGTAGACCAGGACCGGCACGTGCGCGTCCGCCGTGTAGGTCTGGTCGCCGACGCGCACCGCGGACGCGTCCCAGCGCAGCGGCAGTTTCCCGGCGACGCGGGCCAGGAAACGATTGCTCTTCGGGTCGCCCCAGAGTATCAGGTTCGCGCTCCGGGACAGGTCGTCCGTCACGGCGGTGTCGTCTACCACGCGCACCTCACCCCGGAAGAACTTGCGCCATGCCCGCGCCGCGCGCTCCATCTCGTTTTTCGTCCACTCCCCCACCGCCGGGTTCAGGGGAGTGCCGGTCGGGCGGACGAACACGAAGCTCCCCAGGAATGCGTCGTCGATCGGTCCCTGCAGGCCGGGGCGCTTGCGCAGGGGGCCGGAACCCGGCTTCTCCGCGCCCTCGCCGCGCCAACGGCCCGTCTTCGGGTCTCGGATGTAGCACGCGGCGGGCTTCGCCAGCTTCTGCCCGTCCAGGGTCACGGCGCGCACATCCGGGCGGTCGAACACCAGCGCCGTCACGTTCTCGGTCGTCGCGGTCACCGCACCGTCCGCGAACGTGGCGTCCACCCGGGCGCGCTCCCAGTGCTCGCCCATCCCCTCCACGCGCACCCAGTTCATCACCGGGTAGCGCAGGGTCCAGGTCGTGAAGCGGACACGGGCGGGCAGCTTTTCGCGCCCCTTCGCCGCGGCGGCGTCCACGAAGGCGTTGATCTCCTTCTTGGAGTCCGGATGGTACTTGTGTCCGGTCTGCGGCCCGATGACGTGCGGTAGTTCCAGCCCCTCCGCGCGCACCGCCTCGGCCATCACGTCCGCCGCCTGCTTCTGCCGGTCGATTTCGCCGCTGTAGGCCACTGTCGGAAGCTGCGCGAGATTTACGGCGTAGTCCGTGGCGTCGTAGAGGTGCCAGAGCTTCTGTTCGTACCAGGGTGGCGGCGTTCTGCCGGGCGCGAGGAGGTTCGAGTACCGGGGCGTTTCGGCGAACCCGGCGCCGGGCGCGGCGGCAGCCCAGAGGCTCGCGTGGTGGACGGCGAAGTGCCAGCAGGCGGCCCCGCCCATGCTGAAGCCGCGGATCACGACGCGGTCGTCGTCCACCGCATAGCGCGTCTTCACGTCCTCCAGCGCCTCGAACAGGTCCACCTCGCCCGCCAGGTGGTTGGCGTTGCAGAAGCGGCCGTAGGGATGCAGCACGAAGGCGCCCTCCGGCGTGAACTCACCCGGCGACTTCTGCCGCTGGTCGATGAAGGAAAGCTCCGTGAGTTGTTCGCCGCGTCCGTGAAAGAAGAAGTCGAGCCGCCGCTTCGTCCGGTCGCCCGCCGTCCAGTCCAGGGGTACCACCAGGCCGTAGGGCTGCACCGACCCGTCGATGCGGCTGACGTAGCCGAGCGCGACCAGGCCCGGCTTCTCCAGCCAGGGCGTCGCGCCAGCGCGCAGGGCGGCGGCACGCTCCCGCCCCTGCGCCAGCAGCTGCTTCGCCGTCTCGAACTCCGCGGGTTTGAAGAACTCGTTGTCCTCCAGCGCACGGCGTACGGCCTTCTCGTAGATCTGCACGTCCGGCAGGCGCGCGAGCAGAGCGGGCTTCCCCTTCAGGTCGGCGCGCAGGGTCTCGATATCGCGGGCGAGGTCGGCGAGCCCCGCCGCCAGCGCCGCGCGAACGCCCTCCGGCACGGCGATACCGGGCGGTGGGAGCAGCTTCAGCGGCGGGGCGCCGGGCGTCTGCGCGGCCGTGGCGGGAAGGAGGGCGGAGGCGAACAGCAGCGCGGCCGCGGCGACGGCGACCCGCTTCCGGGGGGAGAACGGCATCATGCCTCAGTTTGCGCCGCGCCCGGTCGCTTCTCCTGCCCAGGCCTCCTACCACTTGCGCATCGGAAACCGGGGAGGAAGGGGAGCGGGCGGGGGCGAACGCTGGGGCATGAGAATCGTGGAGATGCGCGTGACCCCCATCGCGCTGACCGACCCGCCGCTGCGGTCAGCGTTCGGCCTGCACGCACCGTACGCCCTGCGGACCATCGTGGAGTTGGTGACGGACGACGGCCTGACCGGGATCAGCGAAACGCACGGGGGCGACGCCGTGCTGCGCGACCTGGAGGCCGTGCGGCCGCTGGTGGTCGGCAGCGACCCGTACGCCCTGTCGCGGCTGGAGTTCCTCCTGGGCGGACGGGACGAGGACGCCGCCCTGCGCGAGCCGTCCCGCGCCCACGCGGACGCCCAGCCGTGGGAGGGGAAACTCGGCTCGCCCGCGCGGACGTTCGGCGCGATCGAGGTGGCGTGCCTGGACCTGATCGGGCAGGCGACGGGGCGGCCCGTGTGCGACCTGCTCGGTGGGCGCTTCCGCGACAGCGTCCCCTTCTCGGCTTACCTCTTCTACAAGCACGCGGGCGCGGGCGGCACCGACGGTCTGGGGCGGGAGAGCCGCGCCGCGCGCGAGAGAGACGACTTCCTGGTGCGCGAAGCGCTGGACGCCGAATCGCTCACCCGGCAGGCCCAGGATATGTGCGCGGAGCACGGCTTCCGCTCGCTGAAGCTGAAGGGCGGTGTCCTGGACCCGGCGGAGGAGGTGCGGACGCTCTTCGCGCTGCGGGAGGCGTTCGGCCCGGATACGCCGCTGCGCATCGACCCGAACGCGGTCTGGACCGAGGAGACCGCGATCCGCTGGGGCCGCGAGATGGCGGGTGTCCTCGAATACTACGAGGACCCGGTGAAGGGCAAGGAGGCGATGGCGCGGGTGGCGCGCGAGGTCCCGATGCCGCTCGCCACGAACATGTGCTGCGTTTCGTTCGCGGACCTGCCGGAGACGCTGCGGCTCGGCGCCATCGGCATCCTGCTTTCGGACCACCACATCTGGGGCGGCCTGCTCAACTCGGTGAAAGCCGCCAAGATCTGCCAGGTCTGGGGCCTGGGCCTGTCGATGCACTCAAACAGCCACCTCGGCATCTCGCTGCTGGCGATGACGCACCTGGCGGCGGCCATCCCGAACCTGACCTACGCCTGCGACACGCACTACCCGTGGCAGACCGAGGAGGTGCTGGCGGGCGGCAAGCGGCGCTTCGTGGACGGGTCGCTCCCCGTGCCGACCGAGCCGGGTCTGGGCGGGAAGATCGACCCGGACGCCCTGGCGGCGCTCCACGAGAACTACCTGCGGGCGGGCCTGGCGCACCGCGATGATGTGCTGGAGATGCAGAAGATCGAACCCGGATGGAGGCCACGCGTATGGTGAGCAGTAGCAGCAGTAGCGACCCGTTTCTGAACGCCGACGGCGCGCCTCGCGTGCTGAAGGGGGCAGCGGTAATCTCCGGCAACCTCAAGATCGCCGAGATGGCGGGCCGCGTGGGCTTCGATACGGTCTGGATCGAGGTGGAGCACGGCGGGGCGAGTTTCAGCGAGGTGGAGGCGCTCTGCATGGCAGCGGAGGCGGGCGGCGCGGTGCCGACCGTGCGCCTGCCGAACCACCAACGCGAGAACGTCCTGCGGGCGCTGGAGGTCGGGGCGCGCATCGTGGTGGTGCCGATGATTAACGACGCGGAGACGGCGCGTGAAATCGTGCAGCATGGCAAGTTCCCTCCGCTCGGGCAGCGCGGGTTCAACACGCGCAGCCGCGGCCTCAACTACGGCTTAGGTGGGATGGACAAACTGGCGGAGACGTTCGCGGCGGCGAACGCCCACACACACCTGATCGCGCAGATCGAGACCGCCGAGGCTGCCCATAACGTCGCCGCTATCTGCGCGGTGGAGGGCCTGTCCGGCGTCCTGGTCGGCCCCGGCGACCTCTCCGCGAGCCTGGGGAAGACAGGGCAGTTCTCCGACCCGGAACTCATCGCGGTAGTGGAGGGGGTCATGCGGACGGCCCGGGCGGCGGGCAAGCACGCGGGCATCCTGGTGGCCCCCGGCCCGATGCTGGACGCTGCTCGCGCGGCAGGCTGCGACTTCTTCTTCTGCGCCGGGGACATCAACGACCTCGCCCGCACCTGGCGCGGCGTACTGGCTTCTGTGGG
>CALEKU010000126.1 GCA_937902745.1 uncultured Armatimonadota bacterium | reverse complement strand
GGGCCGATGTTCGGGTCGCCCACCTCCTCGCGGAACTCGGGCAGCGTCTTCCACAGGCGCACGGTCAGGTCGTTCTTGACGCGGATCTGGCAGGAGAGGCGGTACTTGGCGATCAGTTCCGGCTCTTCCAGGGCCTCCTTCTCGGCGTCGGCCATCGGCGGGACGTCGCCCTCGACGATCTCGACGCGGCAGGTGGTGCAGGCGGGCACGCCGCCGCAGCGGTGCAGCATCGGGATGCCGGCGTCCTCCAGCGCGAGGACCAGTTTCTTACCCTCGGGGACGTCGTATGTGTCGCGCCCTTCGACAGTGACCTTCGGCATGCGGAAATGTCCTCCAGAAAAAAACAGGGATGGTGGTGATTGACGGGTGAACAGCGGAGTGGCGTCGCGGCTATTATACCCGCGCCTGCCGCCCCGCCGTTCTCGTCCGTTCTCGTCGGCTGCGCGACGCGGCTACGCCCAGGTATAGCCGTGCTTCGCCAGGGGCAGATCGCGCACGCGCTGACCGGTCGCGGCGAAGAGGGCGTTGCCCACCGCGGGCAGGATCGGGGGCAGCGCCGGCTCGCCCAGACCCGTCGGCGGGTTGTCGCTCTTCAGGAAGTGCACCTCAATCACCGGGGGGGCCTGCGCCAGGCTCACCATCCGGTGTTCGTGGTAGTTCGTCTGCACCACCCGTCCCTTCTCCAGCGTGATCTCCTGCGCCATCAACTCGCTCAGGCCGTCGATCACGGAGCCGTGCACCATGCTCTCCGCTGCAACGGGGTTGATGATGTGGCTGCCGACATCCCCCGCCACCCAGACCTTGTGCACCCGCACCGCCTTCTCCGCGTTGACGCTGACCTCGGCGACCTGCGCGAAGTAGCCCTGGTGGCTGTAGTGGAAGGCGACGCCGAGGCCGGTCCCCTTCGGCAGGGCTTTCCGGCGGGCGTCCCAGCCGGACTTCTCGACCACCAGATCCAGCACCGCGCGCATCCGGGCCGGATTGAGGCCGCCCCGCCCACCGCCGCCCCCCGGCGCCGCGACGGGCGTCGCCGCCAGAAGTTCCCGGCGGAAGGCCACGGGGTCCTTGCCCGCGGCGTGCGCCAGTTCATCCAGGAACGACTGGATGACGAACGCATAGGCGTTGCTGCCCGGCGCGCGGAGGGCGCCCGTCCGCAGCCCCAGCGGCATCACCGAGGCGTGCAGCGCGAAGTTCGGGACATAGCGCGCCGGGAACTCGCCCGGCTGCATCGCGGCGGAAGAGGCGAACCGCTCCCCCTCGCCGTAGGAGATGAAGTGGTTGCGCCAGGCGACCAGGTTCCCCGAGGCGTCCAGACCGGCCGACAGGTACTGGAAGCCGCCCGGCCGGTAGTAGTCGTGCGCCATGTCATCCTCGCGGGTCCAAAGGAGCTTCACGGGGACGCCCACGGTTTTGGCGATGGCTGCGGCCTCGACCATGTAGTCGTTGGTCAGGCGGCGCCCGAAGCCGCCCCCGGCGCGCAGCAGATGGAGGGTGATGTTCTCCTCGGGGATGTTCAGCGCCCGCGCCACCATTCCGCGCCCGGAGCCGGGTGTCTGACTGGTAGTCCAGATCTCCATGCGGCCGTCGTGGAAGTGCGCGGTGCAGTTCTGCGGCTCCAGCGGCGCGTGCGCGATGAACGGGTAGGAGTAGGACGCCTCCACGACCTTCGCCGCGGACTTCAGGGCAGCGTCGGGGTCGCCCATGCTGATAAGCGTCCGCGCAGGCGCCTGGCCGGAAAGCTCGCGGGCGCGGCGGGCGAACTCCTCGCTGCTCTGCTGCGCCCACCGCCCCTCGTCCCACGTGACCTTGAGCTTCTGGCGTGCGGAGTGCGCCGCCCACCACGTATCGGCCACGATGGCGATGCCCGCCTCCAGGCCCGGGTCACCGGGGAGGACATTCCCGGTGACCTCCGCGCCCTCCAGCGTGAAGACATGCCGGACGCCGGGCAGGGCCTTGATCTCGTCCAGGTTCGCGCTCACGATCTTGCCGCCGAAGACGGGGCACTTGTGGTACACCGCGTGGAGCATGCCCGGCAGCTCCATGTCGATGCCGTAGACGGCCTTGCCCGTAACGATGTCGCGGACATCCACGCCCGGCTTCGCGTGGCCGATGATCGTGTAGTCCTTCGGGTCTTTGAACCGCACCTGCGCCGGGTCCGGCAGCGGCAGTTCCGCCGCCTTCGCCGCGAGTTCGCCGTAGCCAAGCGAGCGGTTGGACGCCCGGTGGAGCACGCGTCCAGGTTCGGTGGTGCACTCGGCCTCGGGCACGCCCCAGGTCTGGGCCGCGGCGGCGATCAGCAGATGGCGCGCGGTGGCGCCGACCCGCCGCAGCGGCTCCCAACTGCTGGGCGTGGCGAAGCTCCCCCCGGCGAACTGGACACCGTACTTGCTGTCCAGGTCCGCCTGCTCGATGCGAACTGCCTTCCAGTCGATGTCCAGCTCCTCGGCAATCAGCATCGGGAGCATGGTCTTGACGCCCTGCCCGACCTCCGGACTCCGGGCCATGATGGTGACCGTACCGTCTGGCGCGATGCGAATGAAAGCGTGCGGCGAGAGCGGCGGCGGCCCCTGCTGCTGCGGCCGCTGCCCTCCGCCCTGCTGGGGCGCCGCTGCCGGGTCCGGTTCGGGCGCGGCGGATGCGTCCGTCAACGACGGCGCACTGCCGTACAGCCCGAGCAGCATCCCCCCGCCGACAAGCGTGGTCGCGCGCAAAAAGGCGCGTCGGTCCATAGCCATGGCGCCCCCTTACCCTTTCTGCCCGGCCGCCGCCGCTTCCGCGGCCTTGTGGATGGCACGGCGGATGGACAGGTAGGTGCCGCAGCGGCACAGGTTACCGTCCAGAGCCTCGTCGATCTGGGCATCGGTGGGGCGGGGTGTCTTCTTCAGCAGCGCCGCCGCGGACATAATCTGCCCGGCCTGGCAGTAGCCGCACTGGGGAACGTCCACCTCCTGCCATGCCATCTGAAGCGGGTGCGTCCCGTCCGGGGACAACCCCTCGATGGTGACCACCGACGCATTCGCCGCGTCCGCGATGGTCACCTGGCAGGAGCGCGCCGGTTCGCCGTTGAGGTGGACCGTGCAGGCGCCGCACATACCGATGCCGCAGCCGTACTTCGTGCCGTGAAGGTGGAGGACGTCACGCAGCGCCCACAGGAGGGGCATGTCGGCAGGCGCCTCCACCGTCGCGGGCCGCCCGTTGACCGTCAGTTTGTAAGCCATCGTGCTTGCCTTCCGGGGAAACTCAGGAGATCTTCTGCGCAGATATTCGACAAAGCCGCCGGGTTTAACTCCCCGGCGATAGCGCCTCCGCTTCGGGCAAGCGCAGGACCGGGGGGAGGCTCACCTGCGGCACCTCCGGCGCCCGCCCCTCGATCTGCGCCTCCAGGCGGTCGTACATCGCGCGGACCAGGAGGGCGGGGGCCACCTCCAGGCGGACCAGCAGGTCTTCGTATCCGAACAGCACGGGCGACCCGGCGTTGGCGTGGGTGGCGATCTGCACCTCCGAGCCGATGCCGACGCCGTACCGGGCGAGTTGCGGCAGCGCCCCCTGGGTCATGCTGTCGTCCGTGCAGACGATCCCGTCCGGGCGCAGGCGCGGGTCGGCGTCCGGCCCGAACACCGCACGCGCCGCCCGGCGCCCCTGCTCCTGCTGCGAAGGGATAGACCACTCCTGCCCGCACTCCCGCAGCGGTTCTTCCGGGCAGAGGTGGGCGTTGGTCCGCACCAGTTCCGGTTCGAAGGGCAGCCCGCACGCTTTCAGCGCCTCTGGAAATGCGGCGACGGCGGGGCGGCGAAGGACCTCCTCGCGGCTGGGGGGGATGCCGTGGGCCACGACCGACGACCAGAGCGCGAGACGGCGGCAGCCCCGACTCGCCAGCGCCGTCACCCCGAGGCGCACCAGAGCGGCGTCGTCGAACGCCACGGCGCTCGCGCCGTAGCCCGCGAACGCCACGAAGGGGAGGCCCTGAGATTCGAACCACCGGGCGGCCAGAGCGTCGAGGCCGACACCGAGGACGCCGTGAACGCGCCCCGCGGCGATCTCCCGCGCCAGCGGCTCGGGGACCGGTACTTCTTCCGCCTTCCCGCGCCGCGCTCCGGTGGGCGCGAAGTGCACGGTCAGGTCCGCGGAACGTTCGGCGGCACCGTCGCGCGCGTGGCGCAGGAGCATGTCCCAGAACGGGGACACCTCGCCGCCGCTGAAAAACGCCGGGTCGCAGAGCATCACGACGCTCCGGTGGTTCAGCCGCTCGGAGACGTAGATGCCGACGCCGTGGCGGCGTTCGATCACCCCCCGTCCCTCCAAGTCCTTCAGCACGGCCGCCAGCGTCGCGCTGCCGACATCCAACTCCGCGCGCAGTTCCAGGAACCGCGGCAGTTTCGCCCCCGGACCGAGGCGCCCCGCCAGGTCAATGAGGCGCTGAGCCGCCGCCTGATGCTTCGTCGCCTCCCGTACCCCCTCGCTCTTCATGGTTCGCATAGCTTGTGTTCTGGCATACTGCCGTCCTATTGTACCTTCTGAAGGCCGTTTATCTCCCCTGGGTCCGCTAACATCCTTGCCATTCGAGCCAGTGTGCTGGCACACTCCACGAAACACAGGAGGGTCGCTCGCATGGTGCTCAAATTTCTTGCCTGTCTGCTCGTCTTGCTCTCCCTCGCCCCGGGCTGCACCCCATCCCAGGGAAAGGGCGTCATCGCCCCCGCCGGTCCCACGGGCAGCGACCTCGCTTCCCTGAGCGACGAGTTCGACAGCGACGCGACACTCCGGGAGTGGCAGCGGGTTCACCGCACAGAAGGAGGGAACGCCGACCAGTTGGAGCGGTTCGATATCGGCGGAACGCAGGCGGGGTGGATGACGATGATGCCGTACACCAGCACCTGGTACCGGGACTACCGGGGTGTGCTGGCATACAAGCCGGTGGACGGCGACTTCGTCATGACGACGCGGCTGCGGGTCGACCGGCGCGGCGGCGAGGGGCCGCCCCGCGCGCAGTTCTCGCTGGCCGGAATCATGATCCGCGCCCCGCGGAACGTTACCCCACGCTCCTGGCAGCCCGGCGGCGAGAACTACGTCTTCCTATCCCTCGGCGCCGCCGACCACGCCGGTCAGTACCAGTTCGAGGTGAAGACCACCACAAACAGCGACTCGCAACTGCGGACCTCCCCCGCCGCCTCCGGCGAGGCGACGATCCAGGTGGCGCGCATCGGCCAGACCCTGATCCTGCTCAAGAAGGTCGGCGGCGCGTGGACGGTCCACCAGCGCTACCACCGACCGGACTTTCCGCGGACCGTGCAGGCGGGCCTGACAGTGTATACGGACTGGCAAAACGCCAGCCGGGTGTCCGCGCCCGAGCACAACAACACCGTGCTCCGGAGCGGCAGCCCGGATCTGGTCGCCCGGTTCGATTACGTCCGCTACCGCCGCCCGTTGGTCCCCGCGGGCCTCGTGGGGAAGCGCCTCGACGATCCGGGCGTCGTTTCGGACGCGCAGCTGCTCCAGTTCCTGGGGGAAGCGGCGGCCGCGAAGTGACGACACCCGTCCCCGCCTTCAAGGAGGCGGGCCTCGCGGTACACGACGCCCCTACTCCCGGTCCAGCGTCAGCACCCAGTCCTGCGTTTCTCCCTGCGAGGGCGGGCGGAACTCCTTCTCGCCGGCGGCCTGGACCGTCCCGGCGGGCGTGCTCGCGCCCGTGCGCGGGTCGAACCAGGCGGCGCGCAGGCGCCCGCCGAGTTTGCCCAGGTCCAGGGTGAACGGCAAACCGGACGCCGAGTAGACCAAGGCGTAGGAGCCCTCACTGTCCCGCGTCGCTGCGATGTGGCTCCCGCCCCCGTGCGTGTCGGAGACGATCAGGGACGGGTCCGGGATGCGCGTGAAGAACGGGCGGGCCAGGAGCAGGCCTTTGGCGAAGCGCATCTGCCCCGCCCCCGGAAGCTCGAGCGCCTTGTTCCACGGCAGGTTCGCGTGGAGCATGGGCGACCGGCCGGGGGACCACATCTGCCAGATGTCGTTGCAGCCGTACGTGTGGCCGTGCGCCCCGGCGAACAGCGCCCCGTAGAGGAACTTCCGGCAGTGGTGGGCCTGCAGGCGGGCGTTCGTCTCCTTGAAGTCGTGGGGGATGTTCTCGTAGCCCGGCTCTGCGTCCATGCACGGCTTGACCGGCGTGCGCCCGTAGTCTTTGCCGACGCTGCGCCCGTTCTCCTGGTCCCGCTTGTGGCCGGTCTGGCACGTGTTGAAGTCCAGCCAGGGCTCGTCATGGAAGTAGTCCGCGGAACTGCTCCCGCCCCAGGTGTGGTACGAGATGAGCTGCGTGGCGCCGACCGAAGCGCGAATCCCTTCCGCCATCGCCCGGATGATCGCCCGGTGCCCCTCGGTCTCTGGCGCGCGGTCGCCGCCGAGAACCCAGAGGACAGGCTTTTCGGCGTAGCGTTTCGCCAGCCACGCCCCGTAGATGCGGGCGTTCTCCGGGGTAAAGATCTCGGGCCCGACGCCCCACTTCTTATTCCACTTGTCGCCCCAGGTCGGGAGCATCGCGATCATCAGCCCCAGCGACGCCGCCCGGTCGACAACGTAGTCTACGTGCCGGAAATACGCGTCGTTCGGCTTCGTTGGGTCGTCCCCCAGGAGCGGCGTCTGCCCGTAAGGGTTGGGGGTATGCAGGCCGTCCAACTCCGCCAGCACGACCGCCTGGATCACCGTGAACCCCTTGGCGGCACGGTCCCGCAGGTAGAGGTCGGCTTCCTCCCGGTTCAGGCGGTGGAACAGCTCCCAGGCCGTGTCCCCGAGATAGAAGAACGGTGACCCGTCTTCCCGGGCCAGGAACCTTCGGTTCTTACTCACCTTCAAGCGCATCGGCTTTCCTTACTTCTGGACGGGCTGCGCCGCTTCCGTCAGGAAGCGGCGCAGGCCGGGCAGGTCGTCGGTGTTGATAAGGTCCACGCCCGCCGCCCGGAACGCCGCCCACGATTCACGCGTGTCCGGCGTCGCCCAGAACCGGAGGAGGTACCCGCCCCGGTGCGCCTTCGCCACGACCTCTTCCAGGCGCCGACGGTCGGCCTCCGGCATCGGTCCCGCCCCGCGCCACATGGAGAAGTTCGCCCAGGAGTCGCTGATGAGCGGGTACAGGTGCGGCGACGGCGGCGCGGCGGCCCCGTTCAGGTCCGACAGGCGGCCGTCGATGCCCGCGTAGCGCACCTTCTCCGCGGCGACGGCGTCCACCGCCCGCGCGCCGGAGATAATCGCCGTCACCGCCCTCTTCTCCGTCCTGTCCGGCGTGAAGCGGGTCAGGATGTCCTGGTAGCGCGCCAGAACGCCCTTCAGCACGGCCCACGTCGCCGCTGCGTCCGACTTCACATCGATCAGCAGGATCACGGTCGGGCCGCCGCGGTAGACGCGCCCGCCGTTCCGCTTCACCCGCTCGCGCAGCGGGTCCAGGTACAGGCTCTGCAGGGTCCGCCCCTTCTGGACCTTGTCCCGGTCGTGCGCCACCAGCAGCTCGCCGTCCACCAGGTAAATGTCCGCCTCGACCGAGCAGAAGCCGTTGTCCAGCGCGTCCCGCAGGGGCCGCGCGTGCTCGTAGTCGTTGTGCGCGTGGGCGTTGACAAGTGGTGTCTGCGCCCGGGTCGCGGGCGCGGCGAGGAGGAGCAGCAGGCACAGCAGAATGGTTCGCATGGCACCGATAGGATACGGCGCGGGGCGGCCAGGGTCCTGTTATAAGAAGGCGGTGCCCGGCGCGATAGGGAGTATATGAGACAGGAGAAGGCGAGTAGGGGCGGGGGCAGCTTGCTGGCGGGGTTCTGGACCGCCCCGGATGCGGCGGTGCCCTGGGGCGAGATCGCCGCGCGCCCGTGGTGGCGCGCGATGGCGGAGTGCCCGCAGGACCCGCTCTACCACGCGGAGGGGAACGTGGCGACGCACACCCGGATGGTGGTGGACGAACTGCGCGCTCTGCCCGCGTGGCGGGCGCTGCCGGCGGAGGAGCGGGGGACGCTGCTGCTGGCGGCGCTGCTGCACGACGCGGGCAAGCCGGACACGACCCGGCACGAGGAGAACGGGCGCATCACCTCCAACGGGCACTCCGCGCGCGGCGCGGTCCTGGCGCGCCGCCTGCTCTGGGAGGAGGGCGCCGCCGTGCCGTTCGCCGTGCGCGAGGCCGTCTGCGGGCTGGTGCGCTGGCACCAGCGCCCGTTCTATCTGATCGAGAGCGACGACCCGCGCCGGATGGCGTACCGGATGGCGGAAACGGCGCGCTGCGACCACCTCGCGCTCCTGGCGGAGGCGGACGCGCGGGGGCGGACGATGTCCCCGGCGGCGGACCCGGCGCGGGGCCTGGAGCGGGCCCTGCTGAACATCGCCCTGTTCGATACGTTCTGCCGCGAGCAGAACTGCGGGAGCACCCCCTACCCCTTCCCCTCGAACCACAGCCGCTTCCTGTACTTCCGGACGCCGGGCCGCGCCCCGGAGTACGCGGCGCACGACGACACCGAGGGGGAGATGCTCCTGATGGCGGGTCTGCCCGGCGCGGGTAAGGACACGTACCTGCGCCGCCACCATCCCGGCCTGCCGGTCATCAGCCTGGACGCCCTGCGCGCGGAGATGAAGATCGCGCCCCGGGACAACCAGGAGGCGGTCGCGTCGCGAGCGCGGGAGATGGCGCGCGGGTACCTGCGCCGGGGCGAGCCGTTCGCGTGGAACGCAACGAACGTTAGCCGGGAGCTACGGGGGATGACTATCGACCTGGCGGCGGAGTACCGGGCGCGGGTCCGAATTGTCTACGTGGAGGCGCCCGCGGGCGCCCTGCGCGCGCAGAACCGGCAGCGCGCGGACACCGCCGTGGTGCCCGACGCCGCGATGGAGCGGATGCTGCGCCGCTGGGAGGTGCCCGACCGCACCGAGGCGCACACGGTCACCTACGCCGTGACGGAGTGACGGCCGCGCACGCGCTAGCCGGCGTATTTCTCCGCCGGGTGGACCCAGGGGGCGCGGTAGGGGCGGCGCAGGAGGCGGTTCGCCTCGTCGTCCCCCACGACCTTTTGCGCCCTGGTGTCCCAGGTGAGGGTGCGCCCGAGGCGTAGCGCGTTGTTCGCGAGGACACAGGCCGTCGTAGAGACGTATCCCTCCTCGATGTCCGCCACGGGCTTGCCGCGCGACTCCACCGCGGCGAGGAAGTCGCTCAGGTGCCGCCGCAGCGCCGGGGCGACGTGCCGCTCCAGCCCCTTTTCGTCCCGGTCCTCGGGGAACTGGTCGAGTTCGTACGTCACATCGCGATGGACGGGTGGGCCGCCGCCCTCGCCGAGCGGCTGGAAGTCGTAGGCGAAGACGCTCGCCTTGAGCGTGCCCTTATCGCCGTAGAAGGTCGCGCCCCAGGGGTACTTCGGGTCCGGCGGGTGCCCCCACGTCCGGTGCTGCCAGACCACGGTCAGGCCGTCGTACTCGAACGTCGCCGTTTGCGTGTCCGGGATGTTCGCCTTGCTGCGCGTGTCCACGAGGATGCCGCCGGTGGAGGCGATGCGCCGGGGCCAGCCGAGGTCCAGCATCCAGCGCACCATGTCCAGCATGTGGATGCACATGTCGCCGATGATGCCGTTGCCGTACTCGGTGAACGCCCGCCAGCTGCGCGGGTGGACCAGGCGGTTGTAGGGGCGCAGGGGGGCCGGGCCGGTCCACATCTCGTAGTCCAGGTGCGGCGGCGGGGCCTCGTCCGGCGGGTTCTCGCGGGCGCGCATGGGGTAGTAGGAGTAGATCTCCACCAGGGCGACCTTGCCGAGCTTCCCCTCGCGCAGAATCGTGTCGCGGGCCTCGATCAGGTGCGGCGTGCTGCGCCGCTGGGTGTTCACCTGCACCACGCGCTTGTGCTGGCGCGCGGCGGCGACCATCGCCTGCCCCTCAGCGACGTCCACGCTGATCGGCTTCTCAACGTAAACGTCGGCCCCGGCCTCCATCGCGGCGATCGCGGTCAGCGGGTGCCAGTGGTCGGGCGTGGCGACCAGGACCACGTCCAGGTCCTTCTCCGCGAGCATCTTGCGGTAGTCGCCGTAGGTGCGCGGGCGCTGCTTCGACGCCTGCCGCGCGGCTACCTGCGCCGCCGCGTCGTCCAGCATCCGCTGGTCCACATCGCACAGGGAAACCACCCAGGCGTTCGGCGCGACCTGGAGCAGGCGGAACAGGCTGCTCTTACCGTACCACCCGGACCCGATCAGTCCGACCCGGTACGCCTTGCCCTCGTCGTACCCCGCCCCGAGGACCGGGCCGGCGGCGCTCAACGCCACCCCTGCCGCCGCCGTCCGCAGAAATTCCCGCCGCCGCATGTCGTTTTGCTCCCGCCCCACGTCATTGCGCCGCCTCCGTTGCTGCTGCCGCGAACGTCACCCGCTCGTAGACCTCCGCGAGCGGCACCTATCAGGTTGTGCTCGCGGCTCGCGCCCGACATGGCGAACGCCTGACCGTTGTAATACTCGCTCTTGTACTCCGCTGCGCGCTCGCGACGCAGGTACTCCTCCGGGCTGAGAAACGGAACGGGCTGAACGGCCATTTCGGATGCTCCTTTACACCGCTACACCGCCGCGCCGAGGGATTCGGCTTCGAGCGTGGCGGCCTCCCACTCCTCCATGCGCGCGGCGATCTCGTCCTTCACCTTCGCGTAGTCGTGCGAAAGGGCGACCAGGTCGTCGCCGCTGCCGGGGGAGGCGAGCCGCGCCTCGATATCGCCCAGCTTTGCCTCCAGCTTCTCCACCTCCGCCTCGATGGCCGCCACCCGCTTCGCCATCCGCTGCCGCTCTTTCGAGAGTTCGTGGGCGGTGCGGGCAGACTGGGGTACTGGCCCCCCTCCCCTCCCCCCATTAATGGGGGGAGGGGTGCCCGAGGAACGAGGGCGGGG
>CALEKU010000125.1 GCA_937902745.1 uncultured Armatimonadota bacterium | reverse complement strand
AAGCGCGGCGTGAACGGCCTCACCACAGCGTACGTCGATCTCGGTCCGGACGGCCGCGCGGTCACCGATCCCAACATCACCACCACGGTACGCGCGGAGAACCTGACCTACAAGGCCGCGCTGGAGGCCGCCCTGCGCCACGCCTCGGTGCCTCTCACCTACACGATCGGTTCCGGCGAAGGGGTGGTGATACGGGCCACCGCCCCCATCCCGCCGCCCCCCTTCCTCCAGGGGAACGCGAAGGGTACGGGCCTCCCGAAGACCCCGGTAACGCTGGAGGCGAACGACATGCCTCTGCGGGTGGCTCTGGAGCAGGTTTTCGATCAGGCGAAACAAAGTTACAGTGTCGATAACCGGGTCGTGGGCACCGTCACGGGCACGTACAAGGCCGTGCCGCTCAACGAACTGCTCCCGCGCCTCCTTGCCCTGTCCGCCACGCCCCTGGAGTACATCGTGCAAAACGGGGCCGTCTATGTCCGTTCCACCGCTGCCGCCCCGACTGCGCCGGCCGGGGCACCCCAGCCCCCTGCTCCGGCCCCCGCCTCGCCTCAGCCTGCCGCTCCTCCACCGGCCGCGTCCCCCGCCCCCGCCACACCCGCTCCGCAGTCGCAGCGCTCCCCTGCCCTGGACGATCTTGTCTCCGCCGACTTCCGCGCCCTGCACATCGAGGAGGCGTTTCGGCAGGCGCTCGCGGGCAGCGGCCTGACCCTCGGCTGGGACCAGGGCGTGAACCCGGCAGCGTACAAAGAGACTATCGTCACGCTCAAGGCGACGAGCGTGGACCGCGAATCGCTCCTGAACCTCATCTGCCGTTCGCAGGGGATGAAAGCCCCCCCGGACAGGATTGCGTCCCCGCTCAGTCTTCCGTCCCGGCTTTTCTGGCGCCTGGACGGCAATACGGTCCGATTGATTACGGAACGCCCCTCCGCCGGCATCGGCTACTCTCAGCGCGGCGCGGACGCCCTGCCGGAAGGACGGGTCACGCTCCACTTCCCGGAGCCGACCCCGCTTACCACGGTGCTCAAGGAGCTTTTCCGGGGTACGGGCATCGGGATTCAGATAGCGGTGGAAGGCGCTCCGGCGATCACCACCTCGGTCACGGCTGAAAACGCCACATTCGAGGAAGCCCTGTCCGCCATCCTCCGCAACGCCTCCCGCCGCCTGGTGTACCGGCTGCCCTCGCAGGGGCTTATCCAGTTCCAGGATGCCCCGTCCACCCGGCCGCCCGTCGCCGTCTCCTACGCTCCGAAGCCCGACCCCATCCCCGGAGACGCACAGGGCACCGGCCTGCCGAAGACCCGGGTGACGCTCATCGCCGAGAACATGTCGCTCCGCGACGCCCTGTTCAAAGTCTTCGCGGCCGTCCGGCAGGACTTCACCGTCGACAACGCGGTAACCGGCACCGTCACGGGCGAATTCAAAGACGTGCCCCTGAACGAACTGGTCCCCCGCCTGCTGGCCCAAGCTGCGTTGCCGACGGAGTATTACGTCGCCGGTAACAACGTAGTCATCATCCGGCCCGCCCGGCAACGGTAAGCAGTAACCCGGTCTTCCGTGGCACTGCCGCCCCCGCCGCGCAGGAGCGATGGGGGCGGCCTTTTATTGCGCCGGATGCGCGGTAGAATGCGAGAAACGCGGATGCGCACGCACGCGGGACGTGCGGCGGGAAGGGTGAGCCGGGAAGACATGAAAGCCAACGACGGACAGCAGAACCCCCTGGGCGATCTGGACGAGTGGGACGAGTTTCTGCAGCAGCGATACCCCGAGGCGGAGACAGCCACGGTGAAGAAGAAGGCGGAGGAGAGCGACCACACCTACCGCGACTACCGCGCTGAGGCACGCCCCAGCGTGAAGGAGTTCTACCGCCTTAACCACACCCACCAGTCCCGCGACTTCGTGAAAGCGAAGCAGGCAGAGTACCTGGGTCTGAATCACCGGCGCATGGGCATCTGGGAGGCGATGGAGTACCTGAACACGCTGGTAGATGACAGCGACCCGGACACCGACCTGACCCAGATCGAGCATCTGCTGCAGACCTCCGAGGCGATTCGCGCCGATGGCCACCCGCGCTGGTTCATACTCACCGGCCTGATCCACGACCTGGGCAAGATCCTCTGCCTCTGGGGGGAGCCGCAGTGGGCCGTGGTCGGCGACACGTTCCCGGTCGGCTGCCAGTACAGCGACAAGGTGGTCTTCCCGGAGTTCTTCGTGGACAACCCGGACTACAAGGTCGCTGAGTACCAGACACCCAACGGAGTGTACGAGGCGGGCTGCGGGCTGGAGAAGGTAGACATGTCCTGGGGGCACGACGAGTACCTGTACCATGTGGTCAAGGACTATCTGCCCGACGAGGCGCTCTATATGATCCGCTACCACTCGTTCTACGCCGCCCACACCGAGGGGGCGTACGGTCACCTGATGAACGACCGCGACCGCGAACTCTTCGCCGCCGTCCGGAAGTTCAACCCGTACGACCTGTACTCAAAGACACCGGAGCGGCCGGATGTGAAGACGCTGCGCCCCTACTATGAGGACCTGATCGCGGAGTACTTCCCGCCCACGCTACGCTGGTAGAAGGCCTCCTGAGGGGCGGAATCGTGTATTCTGTAATCCAGAATGCAAAACGCGCTTCAGGTTCTCTTTATCGTGGTGCTCACTGTCCTGAACGGGGCCTTCTCCATGTCGGAGACGGCCGTCGTCTCGGCGCGGCGGGTGCGGCTACAGCAGCGGGCGGACGCCGGGGACGAGCGGGCACAGGCGGCCCTGGAGCTGGTGCGCCAGCCGGACCGGTTCCTGTCTACGGTGCAGATCTTCATCACGCTGATCGGCATCTTCGCGGGTGCGTTCGGTGGGTCGCAGCTCTCCGATGAGCTGGGCGTCTGGCTCGCCGGCCTCGGCGTCCCCACGTCCATCAGCAAGCCGCTGGCGCTGGGGCTCGTGGTTACCGGCATCACCTACGTGTCGCTGGTGATCGGGGAGCTGGTCCCGAAGTCGCTTGCGCTGAACGACGCCGAGGCGATTGCGGCGCGGGTGGCGAAGCCGATGCGCCTGCTCTCCACGGCCGCCTCTCCGCTGGTCTCGCTGCTGTCCCTCTCCACCCGCGGCATCCTGAAAGTCCTGGGGGTGCGGGAGTCCAGCGAGCCGGCCGTGACGGAGGACGAGATCAAGATCCTCATCGCGCAGGGCACCCGGGCGGGCGTCTTCGCCGAGGAGGAGCGGGAGATTGTGGAGCGCGTGTTCCGCCTCGGCGACCGGCGCGTCAGCGCCCTGATGACGCCGCGCCGCGAGATCGTTTTCCTGGACGTAGAAGACCCCTGGGAGGAGAACCGGGAGCGGATCGCGGCGGCGAAGCGCTCCGCCTTCCCCATCGTGGAGGGGAGCCTGGACAATATCGTGGGCGTGGCCGTGCTCAAGCAGATCTGGGAGCAGGGCGCGACCGGGGCGCCGGTGGACCTGCGGGCGGCGGCGCAGCGGCCAGTGTACGTTCTGGAGACGACGCGGGCGCTCCAGGTGCTGGACGCCTTCAAGGGGGCGCGGCAGCACATCGCGCTGGTGGTGGACGAGTACGGAAACGTGGTCGGCCTGGTGACCCTGCACGATGTCCTGGAGGCGGTCATGGGCGACGTGCCGATGTCCTCCGACACGCAAGACCTGCCCGCCGTGCAGCGCGAGGACGGCTCCTGGCTCTTCGACGGGATGCTGAACGTGGACGATATGCTGCGCATGCTGGACGTAAAGGTGCGCCCGGAGGATGTCGCCGATTACACCACCCTCGGCGGGTTTGTCATGGCGCGTCTGGGACGCATCCCCGTGGTCGGCGATCACTTCCACTGGGAGGGCCTGCGTTTCGAGGTGCTGGACATGGACGGGCACCGCGTAGACCGTGTGCTGGCAGGCCCCGCTCCGGAGATACCCGCCGTCACCGACAAACGAGAGGACACCGCCTCCGATGCCCCAGAATGACCCCGAAGTCGTGCCCCTGGCCGACGCCGACGCCATCGCACAGGAGGCGGCGCGCCGTGTCCTCGCCGCTGCGGAAGCGGCGGTCGCGGCGCGCGGCGCGTTCACTCTCGTCCTGGCGGGCGGTTCCACGCCGGAGAAGTTGTACCGCCTGCTCGCCGCCCCGCCGCTGCGCGACCGGATACCGTGGGAGCGGACGCGCGTGTTCCTGGGGGACGAGCGGTTCGTACCCTACGACGCCCCGGAGAGCAACTGGGGAATGGCGCAGCGGACCCTGCTGGACCATGTGCCCCTCCCGGTGGAGAACCTCCACCCCATGCCCACGACCGCCGGCCACGCCAGGCCCGAGGAGGCGGCGCAGGCGTACGACGCCACGCTGCGCGCCCTCTTTCCCGGGGCGACGCCCCCGCGCTTCGATCTGGTTCTGCTCGGACTGGGAGACGATGGGCACACCGCCTCACTCTTCCCTGGCAAGCCGGCTCTCGACGTAGCGGACGCCTGGGCGGCAGCGAGCCCGCCGGGCGTCCTTCCCCCGCCCGTAGACCGGATTACGCTGACCTTCCCGGTGCTGAACGCCGCCCGCGCGACGCTGTTCCTGGTAGCCGGCGCGAAGAAGGCCCCCGCGCTCCGTTCGGTACTCTCCGGCGCTGCGGACATTCGGGAACACCCCGCCGCGGGCGTCCGCCCCGAAGCGGGCACCCTGACCTTCCTCGCTGACGCCGCGGCGTTGGCAGGGGGCGAATAGCCTCCTTTCCCCGCAATTCCGCCCCCGCAATGGTGAGGGGGCGCGAAGCTAACGCTTTCTTAACGCCTCCACCCTACGATAGGGCAGGAGGACCTTTCCATGGCTGTATCTCGTTCCTTTTCACCGGGCGCGCCGACGCGCCCCCTGGCAGCGGCAGTGTGGCTGCTCCTGCTCCTGACCTTCGTCCTCGGTGCGGCGGCGCGCCCGGCACGGGCGCAGAACAGCTGGTACTTCATCGACCACAACACCAGCTACAACTCGATCGTCCCCGCCGACAACCTCGCCATCGGGTTCGCCAACGTCAGCCCGTTCACAGTGTTCCTGACCGAGGGCTTCGGCGTGGAGTCGGTGTTCGACACCGACGGGAACCTGTGGATCGAGAACCGGCCCACCGTCTTCTTCTCGGGCGGCCGGGTCCAGAACGAAATCCGCACCGGGCGGGACAATCCCTACCACCCGACCATCCACATGAGCGGCGGCGAAGTCGGTAAAGCGATCCTGCTCGACTCCTACGGGTTCGAAGATGCCCCCGGTTCTGCGGAGGCTTCCCGCCTGTTCATGAGCGGTGGCACCGTGGTCGCCAGCGGCAACGAGAGCGGGGGCGTCATCTCGTTCGGCAAGCGCAGCCAGATCCACCTCTCGGATGGGGTCATCAACGGCCCGGTGGTGGCGTTTGGCGCCGAGTCGGTCACCAAGATCAGCGGTGGCTACATCGGCGAGATGCTCCAGGTGAACGGCTCGGCAGAGATCACGGGCGGCTTTATCGGAGTCATTCTGAGGGTCAGCGAGGGCGGCCGGGCGAACTGGAAGGGCGGCACCCTGGGCTGGAACTGGGCGGTCGCGCACAAGGACGCGACGCTGAACATCTTCGGCTCCAACCTGAGCATGACGCAGACCGGCACCGGCTCCGACGTGAACGGATTGCCCTTCGACATCTTCAGGCTGAACGGGATGCTGGCGGACGGCACCCCGCTAAACGATGTGGTGATCGACCGCCACGCCGGCGGCAAGGTCAACCTGATCGGCACTGACGCCATCGCGAAGCTGCGCCTGAGCGACGGCCTGGTGATCGTATCGAATCACAACCAGCAGACGGCGGCGCAGACCTCCGCCTCGTTCACGCTGGAGAACACGGGCACCGGCGTCGCGGAGGGCATCGTCATCGAGTCCATCACCATCGGCACCGCGAGCGTCACCGGCCTGAACCGGTCGGTCCAGGCCATCGACCCGGGGGAGTCGCGGACCGTCACGCATACCATCAACGCCGACTATGGGGGCGTCCTCCCGGCGACCGTCGCCCTGCGTGTTCAGGGCCGGTACGCGGGCGGCACCTTCAACATCACCCGACGTGTCACGGCCCGCGAGCCGTAGCGGCCTCGCTCCCTCCCAAGAGTTCCGGCCCGGCGCCCACTTCCGAGGTGGAAGTGGGCGCCGGGCTGCTTGCTTGAACGCCCTCTATCTTCCCTGCCCCGGCGTGCAACTAAATGCCCGCTGCCGTGTCTGAACCGCAGTACAATAGTCCAGGGGACGCATTGAGGCGTCGGAAAGGGGGAAGAGATGGTTTCGACATCCGGATTTCTGCACTGGTGGAACCTGCTTTTCCTGATCCCCCTGGGCGTAGCGGTCCTCCTTCTGCTCCTGGGCACGGTGACCGGTCTCGGCGATGACGACGGACACGGCGCCGATGGGGACGGCGACGGGCATGGCGACGTGCACGGCGACGGCGGTCATGCTGGTGATGGCGGCGACGGCGACGCGGATCACGGGGACGCCGACGGGGACCATCACGGCAGCAACCCGCTCGCGGGCGCCTTCCAGGCGTTCGGCGTTGGCTCCGTCCCCGTC
This sequence comes from uncultured Armatimonadota bacterium, assembly GCA_937902745.1. GTDB lineage: Bacteria > Armatimonadota > Armatimonadia > Armatimonadales > Armatimonadaceae > CALEKU01. The sequence goes on along the minus strand of CALEKU010000125.1, from coordinate 16,902 downwards.
ACGTTGCTCCTGCCCGGCTTCCTGCTCTTCTTCGGTGTGGCGGGTCTGGGCGCGAACCGCAGCCTGAACGTTGCGGCATCGCCGGACAGCCGGATTGTGGCGGCCCTGCTCATCGCCCTGGCCGCGGGACTTCTGGGTATGGCGCTCTTCGGGGCGACGGCGCGCCGGTTCCTGCCGAAGGATCTGCCCGCCACGGCGAGCCGGGACCTGCTCGCCCGCACGGCGCGCGTGGTCTTCACGGTGACGCCGGAGGGCGGCACCATCCAGGTGCGGGATGCGGGCGGGACGCTGCATCAGGTTCCGGCGCGCGTCGCGCCGGGCGACCATCCCATCGAAGCAGGGAGGGATGTCATCCTCGTCTCCCGAGACCCCGAAACAGGCGTCTTCACCGTGGACGAGAACCCCTTCAGTTAATGTCTTTGTCTCCCCCACGCACAGCGCAACGACCCGAGGGTGGAGAGCGAGCGGGCCGGGTGGGGACACACCGCCCCGGCGATGAGAGGTGAGAGCACGCATGCGAGTGAGGAGGTTGCAAACATGATCGGGTTGGTGATGGTACTACTGGGGGCGTTCCTGCTGGGAGCAGGCGCACTCGGCCTGATGGGTGCGGTCCCGATGCAGGGAGTGTTCGCGGGGGCGCTGACAGTACTGGGCGGCCTCCTACTGTTATTCGGCGCGTACATCGCGTTCTTCAGCAAGTTCTACAAGCGGGCGTCCGCGAACGAAGCGTTCGTCCGCACCGGCCAGGGCGGCACGCGCGTCATCCTGGACAGCGGCTCCCTGGTGATCCCCTTCTTCCACCAGACCGTCCCCGTCTCCCTGGAGACGATGAAGCTGGAGGTCGAGCGGCGCGGGCCGGACGCCCTTATCACCAAGGACAACCTCCGTGTCGATGTCAAGGGCGAGTTCTACATCAAGGTCAAGGCGCTGGAAGAGGACATCCTTAACGCCGCCCGGTCGCTCGGTGAGAAGTCCGTGGACGCGCACTCGGTTGGGATGCTCGTCTTCGAAAAGCTGGTTTCGGCGCTCCGCTCCGTGGCCGCGACCAAGGACCTGATCGAACTGCACACGCAGCGCGACGCGTTCGCCTCCTCCGTCCTGAACCTCGTCGTCAACGACCTGCAACAGAACGGCCTGACGCTGGAGTCGGTCACCATCTCGCGCCTCGACCAGACGGCGCAGGACCTGCTTTCCGACAACAACATCTTCGACGCCCAGGGTAAGAAGAAGATCACCGAGATCACCCAGAGCGCCCGCATCGAGCGCAACCGGATCGAGCGAGACGCGGAGCGGCAGATCGCCATCAAGGACGTGGAGACGCGCCAGCAGGTGCTGGAGTTGGAGCGGGCGCGCTCTGAGGCGGAGGCGACTCAGGCCAAGGATGTGGCGAACGTCCAGGCGCAGCGCCGCCGGGAGCAGGAGTCCTTCGCCATCGAGCAGGACCGCGCTATCAAGGAGGCGGAGATTCAGCGGGACCTCGCGGTGCAGGCCGCGGCCATCGAGCGCGACAAGGCGCTGGTCGCCCGCAAGCGCGAGATGCAGGAGGCGGACATTGAGCGGGAGAAGGCGGTTGCCGCCGCCGACATCGCCCGCAAGCAGGCGCTGGAGCTACAGGAGCGGCAGAAGGAGGCCGCGGTCGCCGAGCAGGAGGCGCTGCGGGCGCGGGCTCAGGAGGCCGCCCTGCGCGCCCAGGCCGAGCGCGAAGCCGCCGAGCAGGAGGTCATTAAGATCCAGCAGCTCGCTGAGGCCGAGCGCGAGGCGAAGAAGAAGCTCATCGCCGCGCAGCAGGTCATCGACCAGGAGAAGATCAAGCGGCAGACCGATGCCGAGGTAGCCGCCTTCGCCCAGATCAAGCAGGCGGACGCCGCACAGGCCGCCGCCGAGAAGGACGCCCAGGCGAAGCTGCGGTTGGCGCAGGCCGAAGCCCAGGCCAAGGAGCTGGCCGCGAAGGGTGAGCGCGCCCTGCAGATGGTCTCTGTAGAGGTGGCCAAGGAGCAGGTCGAGGTTGAGAAGGCCCGGGTCGAGGTCGAGCGGCAGGCCCTGGAGAACAAGCAGACCTACAGCGAGGCCGCTCTTGCCTACGAGCTGGACCGACTGCGGATCGAGGCGACTCGCGACGTGCAGGTGAAGATGGCCCAGTCCATCGGCGAGTTCATGAGCAAGGGGCAGTTCACCATCTACGGCGACCCGAGCACGATGAGCCAGATGATGAACCAGTACACCCGCGGCCTGTCCATGGGGACGCTCGTGGATGGCCTGATGAAGGGCACCCCGGACTCCGCCAAGGGGGCGCTGGGGGACGTGGCCCGCGAGGTGATGGCGGTAGTAGAGCGGTTCACGGGTCAGCGCCTCACCAGCGATCAGGCCAGCGAACTGGCATCCCGCTTCGTGGAGGGCGCTTACAAGGACGAAGCGGCCGCTGTGAAGCCCGCTCCGGCGAACGGGGCGACTCCCGCAGCGGCGGGCGCCTCCCTCCCGGCCCCGGCGGCCGGCAGTTCGGACAAGCCGAGCAAGTCGTAACCGTTACGCCACAGGCCGCCCGGCCCGGCGCCCAATTGGGCGCCGGGCCGGGCTCTTTTTTGCGCCGCCCTACGAAAAGACGGCGCGGTTCGCCTCCAGAAACTGCGCGGCGGTCCGTGCGGGACGGCCGGCCAGCGCCGGAACAGTGTCCGTAACGGTCGCGGCGGCCCCGGTGCGGTAGAAGCGGTAGAGCGCCACCACGGCCTCCGCCTGCCACTCGGGCATACCGGCGGCGAGCATCCCCTGCTTCGCCGCGGCGTCGTCCACAGCCACATAGCGGACATCGCGCCCCAGCAGCGCCGACAGGGCGCGGGCGATGTCGTCGTGGGTCAGCGCCTCCGGCCCGGTGATGTCGTATGTCTGGCCCGCGTGGGCTTCGATGGGGTCGGTGAGGACACGCGCCGCGACAGCACCGATGTCGGCCGTGTCCACCAGACTGATGCGCGCCTCCCCTGCCGGGGCGTAGAAGGCGCCCTGGGTGCGGATAGAGTCGGCGTATCCCAGAAGGTTGTGGAAGAACCCATTGGGGCGCAGGAACGTCCAGGCGGCGACGCCGGAGGCCGCCACTCGCTCCTCAGCGGCCCGGTTGAAGCGCAGGAAGGCACACTCCGCGCCAGCATCCGCCCCGAGCGCGGAGAGCTTGACGATCTGCCGGACGCCCGCCGCTTGCGCCGCCTCCGCGGCGGCCCCCTCAATCTCTACCTGGCGCGGGTCCGGTGCAGAGACCAGGAAGAAGCGCTCTACCCCCTCCAGCGCCTTTGCCATGCGGGCCGGGTCGCCCAGGTCGGCGAGCACGGCCCGCACCCCGCGCGCTTCCAGCTCCGCCGCCGCCTCGGGCCGGCGCACCAGCGCCTGGAACGGCGGCGCTCCCGGAATCGCCTTCAGCGCCTCTACCACTTCGCCCCCCACCTTGCCGGTGGCTCCCGCAACCAGGATCATCGTGCCTCCCTCCTGTTACCCTCTTCGATCACGGGGTAGTATGGCACGACCGTTTCGCCGCTGCCCCCTGCTCCTTGGAGCAGGAGCCGTGTCAGACACCGACCGGCGGAGCCCCGGGCCGCGCCTCTCCCAGGTTGGCGCCCAGGGTGCGGCCCGCGCTGTTGAACAGAGTGTCCTTGTCGCGGATAACCGCCTGTGCGGGCAGGGAGTCCGTAAAGGTCCGCAGGCCGCTCATCTTCTTCACAGCGGTTCCTATGGCCATGAACTCGATGATGCCGCTGCCCAGGCTGTAGACATAGGTCTTGATGCCCACCACGTCGTCCGCGCCGCACAGTTCGGCATCCGCCCGGATGCGCCGTATGGCGTTATCGCGCGCCTCGTAGAGCAGGGTGCTCATCTGCTCGATCTCGCCGCGTACCAGGGAGCGAAAGCCGGACGTGATGCTGCCAACGAAGCCGAGCGAGTACACGGAGACGCCGAGGACCAGCTGCACGGGCATGTAGCCCATGTGGATGACGTTCCACATCTCCTCGCACGTCAGGTCGCTGGTGATGGGGCTCTCGCGGGTCTCCTCCGGAAGGGCAGGGTGTCGGGACGCCGTACCGATCATCACCATCTCCTGCATCCCGGAGAACGGCAGGATGGTAGTCCGGATGCCGACCACGGCGTTCGCCCCGGCGCGGCGGGCCTCCTCGGTCACGCGCCACAGCGCCCGGTGCCGCGTCTCGTTGAAGATGTCGGAGAACTCCTTGACCTCGCCGCGTCGGAAGCTGCGCAGCCCGCCCACGATGCCGCCGCCTATCCCGATGGAGTAAGCGATGTTCCCGAACACGAAGGACACAGGCATAAACCCGGCGTCCAGCTGGCAGTACAGCTCCTGCCCGTCCGCCGACGACGAGAAGGCGAGCTTCTCCGCGGATTTGCCCTCGTGGTGGATGCAGGAGCCGACCGCTAAGAACTCGACGTTACCGCCCTGCCAGATCAGTTCGCTGGAGACGCCCGTGATGCCGACGCCGCCGTGCTTCTCCGCCTCGTGGACCATCCGCTCGAACGCCCGCTCGCGCCCCTCGTGGATGATGTCCGTGACCGGCTTCACCTCCCCCCCGGCCATCGTCTGCAGTCCCGCCCCGAGCGCTCCCAGAAAACCCATCGAGTAGACGCTGTTCCCTATCACCAGCTCGCCCGGCGCGAACCCCTTGAGATGCAGGCAGTACATCTCATTACCCGAAAGCCCGGTCGCTATCGCCATACTCTGTCCCCTTTGTGATCCTTTGCTTCCGATCTGCCTGCCGTCGAATGGATTCGCGGCCAGTGTTGAAAATTCCCGGGCACAAAACGGCACCCCGCGTCAGTTTTCCACAGTTTCCACAGCCTGTGGAAACTGTGGAAAACCCGGCTACCGATCCCCGGCGGTAGTAGCCCGCGCGCCTCTGTTCGCCCTCTCTACTTCTACTTCGCATCGTCCGGCGCGTGTTCACGCAGCCAGACGCGCAGGGGCACATCCTCGTCGGTCGGGGTGTAGAAGCCGTTGGCGTTCACGCCCCAGCCGAGCAGCTGGCGGCGGATCGGGTCGTTTTCGTCCCACAGGCTGCTCACCGTCATGTCGTCCTTCGTCCGTATCCAGCGGTAGCCGTAGCCGTAGAACAGCACCTTGCGAGTCACGTCGGACCAGTTGGGCGTCCCCGCGTGCCACAGGCGGCGGTCGAAGAAGACCGCCGTGCCCGGCTTCGCCAGCACCGGCACCGCCCCCTCGGGCTGCCCCTCGCCGCTCTCCGGCCGCGCCAGCGTGTCCGACAGGTGCGTCCCCGGCACGACCCAGAAGTTGCCGCGCCCCTCCTCGCTCGTGTCCGACAGGAAGTAGGCCACCTTGAGCGAAAGGCGCGGGCGTGGATGGGACTCGATCTCGACGTTCACGCGCCCGCTGTCCTGGTGCCAGCCGAACGTCCGGTCGTTGCGCGGCTGCCCGCTCGGCGGCGTGACGATGAGGTGCGCGTGGTAGAGGTAGATGTTCCACCCGAGGATGCCCCACACTTTGGGCAGGATCTTCGGGTAGTCCACCAGCTCCTGAAACAGCGGGTCGTCCGGGATGAAGTTGGGGTAGAAGAGCGACTTCGCCGGGTCGTGCCCCTCCGCCACCTTCCGGTCAAAGATGCGGTCGGCGACCTCTGTCAGCGCGGCGACCTGACCGGAGGACAGGGCATCCTCCACCTGGAAGTAGCCGAGTTCGTCGAACTGCTTCCGCTCGTCGTCCGTCAGCCGGTGGGCCAGGCAGGATGGGTCAATCATCGTCGGTGCTCCTTCGCGGTTCGTGCTGCGACGCTGCTATTTCTAAGGTTCGCCCCGAGCGGGGGGATACCTCTTGCCGCAGCGCCCTCCCCACCCCCTCGCGGCGGTATAATGCCCTGTCATGCCCCCCGAGTTTTCCCACCTTGACGCGACCGGCGCCGCGCGCATGGTCGATGTTTCCGACAAGCCGGAGACGAAGCGCACCGCCCGTGCCGCCGGCCACGTCCGCATGGACGCCGCCACGCGGCAACTGGTCGCGGAGCGCGCGCTGCCGAAGGGCGATGTCTTCACCGTAGCCCGCATCGCCGCCGTGCTCGCGGCCAAGCGCACGGGTGATCTGATCCCCCTGTGCCACCCCCTCCCTCTGACCGACGTCCAGGTAGAGTTATCCCTGGATGAAACCGGCGTCCGCATCGAGGCGACGGCGTCCTGCTTCGGGCGTACCGGCGTGGAGATGGAGGCGCTGACCGCCGTCACCGTGGCCGCGCTCACGGTGTACGACATGTGCAAGGCCGTGGACAAGCGGATGGTCATCGGCGAGGTGCATCTGGTGGAGAAGACCGGCGGCCGGTCGGGGGACTTCCGGTTTGATGATGTGGCTTGACGGTTTGGTAGCCGTGGCCGTGGCATGGGTGCCGTGGGTTGAAACCCCGGCTTCTGGGAATCAAGCCCGCCTCCGCGGGCTGCATTGGCCGAGAGGCGGCTACCGCCTCACGGTACCTGCGTGCATTCACCGGAGCCCGCGCAGGCGGGCTTGAATCACAGAAGCCGGGACTTCAGTCCACGGCGACCATCCGAAGACACGGACGGGCGACGGCCATCATCATTCGGTGGAACGAAACGCACACGATGCTCACCTACGACGAAGCGCTGGAGCGGGTTTTGAACGTGGCGGGCGGGCCGCTACCGAAGGAGCGGGTCGCGCTCGCGGCGGCGCGCGGGCGGGCGCTCGCGCGGGACGTGACCGCGGCCGAAGACCTGCCTCCGTTTGATAACAGCAGCGTGGATGGGTATGCCTTCCGGTCCGAAGACCTGCGGCCGTTCTCGCCGGGCGTGGTACTCCCGGTCTCGCAGGTGATCCCGGCGGGGGCAACGCGCATCACCCCCCTCGCCCCGGGGACGGCCGCGCGCATCTTCACCGGGGCGCCGGTGCCGCCGGGCGCAGATGCCGTGGTCATGCAGGAGGACACGGAGAACCCGGGTGGGGATACCGGCCAGGTGCTGCTGCGCGACGCTGGTTCCGCGGCCTACATCCGTCGCGCCGGGAGTGACGTGGCGCGGGGGACGGTCGCCCTGACGGCGGGGACGACTCTGGACGCGGGCGCTGTGGGACTGCTCGCCGCGCTGAACGTCACGGACGCGCCCTGCACGCGGGTGCCGCGGGTGGCGCTGCTGACGACCGGCGATGAGGTGATACCGCCCGGCTCCGCCCCCCTGGCGCCGGGGCAGATACGAGACGCCAACGGTCCCGCTCTCGCCGCCGCCGTCGCGGAAGCGGGGGCAGAGCTGGCCGTCCGGGAGCACGCGGCGGACACCGAGGCGAGTGTCCGGGCGGCGCTGGCGGCCTGCCAGGGCTGCGACGTCATTGTGTCGTCCGGCGGGGTGTCGGTGGGCGACCACGACCATGTCAAAGCGGTGGCGGAGGAGATGGGGGTGCTGCACTTCTGGCGCATCGCCATCAAGCCCGGCAAGCCGCTGGCGTTCGGACGGGTCGGCGGCGCGCTCTTCTTCGGGCTGCCCGGTAATCCCGTCTCCTCGCTGGTCACGTTCGAGCTGTTCGTTCGGCCCGTTCTGCGCCGCCTGGCCGGACACGCACAGGTGCTGCGCCCGCGAACCGTCGCCCTCCTGACCGCCGACCTGCCGCACGCGCCGGGCCGCCGCGAGTTCGTCCGCGCCCGCGTCGAATGGCGCGCGGAGGACGGCGCCTGCCTGGCCACTCCCACCGGGGCGCAGGGGTCACACCGTCTTGCCTCCCTGGTGGGCGCGAACGCCCTCCTGGTCGCGCACGAGGACCGGGGCGACTACGCCGCGGGCGAATCGCTTCCGGCCCTGCTCCTTTCCTGAGCGGGTATCATAAGAGTAACCACGCAGCCCTTCGCAACGGAGCAAAGGAAAGGTTCTTCCCCATGAGCGACGACATCCCCCTGCGGCGCATCGACCACGTCCGCTTCTTCGTCGGCAACGCCCGCCAGTCCGCCTACTTCTACCGGAACGCCTTCGGCTTTGACGTCGTAGGCTACGCAGGGCTGGAGACCGGCTCCCAGCAGGAGGCGGGGTATATCCTGAGGCAGGGCGAGATCACGTTCCTGGTCGTCTCCCCCCTGCGCGCCGACCACCCCGAGAACCACCGGCTCGCGCGGCACGGGGACGGCGTGCAGGACGTGGCCCTGGAGGTGGACGACGTCACCGCCGCCTTCGAAACCGCCGTGAAGCGCGGCGCGCAGCCGGTCGCGGAACCGGCGGAACTCCGCGACGATCAGGGTGTGGTGGAAACGGCGACCATACGGGCGTACGGGGACACCACGCATACGTTCCTGAACCGCGACCGCTACCGGGGCGTCTTCCTGCCCGGCTACCGGCCGCTGGACCCCGATCGCTATCAGGCTCCGGCACGAACCGCGGGTCTGCAGAGCATCGACCACATCGTGGGCAACGTGGAACTGGGCGCGATGGACACCTGGGTCGGGTTCTATGAGAAGGTCCTCGGCTTCTCGCAACTCGTCCACTTCGACGACCAGGACATCTCTACCGAATACACCGCCCTCATGAGCAAGGTGGTGCAGGGTGGCGGCGGACGCATCAAGTTCCCGCTGAACGAGCCGGCGGAGGGGCGCAAGAAGAGCCAGATCGAGGAGTACCTCGACTTCTACGGCGGCCCGGGCGTCCAGCACGTCGCCATGAGCACAAGCGACATCGTCCGGACCGTGCGGACCCTGCGCGAGAACGACGTCACCTTCCTGCGCGTCCCCGAAACCTACTATGAGGCACTGCCGCAGCGCGTCGGGGAGATACCGGAAGACCTGGCGGAACTCGCCGAACTCGGCATCCTGGTGGACCGGGACGACGAGGGCTACCTGCTCCAGATCTTCACCGCGCCCGTGGAGGATCGGCCCACCGTGTTCTTCGAGATCATCGAGCGCCACGGTTCGCAGAGCTTCGGCAAGGGCAACTTCAAGGCCCTGTTTGAGGCCATCGAGCGCGAGCAGGCCCGCCGCGGCACCCTCTGACATGGCGGCGGCACAACAGAAAGGGCCGGGGCATCGCGCTGCTTCGTGCGATGCCCCGGTCCTGGCCTTATGCTTGATTACACCCGCAGCGCTCTTTGCAGGATCAGGTCCGTTTGTATGTCGCTGCCGAGTTGGAAGAGGTGACTGCCCACCGCTTCAAAGCCCCATTTCCGGTAGAAGTCGCGCGCCCGGTGGTTATGCTCCCAGACTCCCAGCCACAGCGTCTCGAAGCCCAGCCCCGTCGCCGTGGCGAGACACGCCTGCATCAGGCGGGCGCCGACGCCCTGCCCGATGCTCTCCGGTAGCACATACAGGCGCACTAACTCCATGGGCTTCGGGCCGGTCATGCAGGTATCCGGGGCGCCAGCGCGGAGTTTGGCATAGCCGAGCGGTTGGCCGGACCGCTCGGCAATCAGGAAGGTGGCGAGAGGGTCCGCGATCTCCTGCCGCAGCTTCGCTTCGGTAAAGTGCTCGGCCAGGTACGCCGCCATGTCTTCGGGCGTATTGTCCTTTTCGAATGCAGCGCGGAAGGTGGCGGCGCCGAGTTCGGCGAGAAGGCAGACATCGCGGGTGTCCGCCACCCGCACGGTCACGGCCTCGGAGTCGTCCATGCTCCCATGCTACCACCCCCTCTGGCGGGCGCGGATGCCGGGCAGGCGTCAGGAGTCGCCGAGCGGCTCGGCGAGGCCGACGATAAGGCCCTCCGGCCCGCGGACATAGGCGAGGCGGAACGCGTCCCCGTACTCCACCACGTCGCCCACGAGTTCGGCCCCGCCGGCGCGCAGAAGGCGCGCCACGACGTTGTCCAGGTCCGCAACCGTGAACATGATGCGGCGGATGCCCAGTGCGTTCACCGGCACGTTCGCGGGGGCGAAGCGTACCGCGTCGGGCGTGTGGAACTTATCCAGTTCGATGCGGCCGCTGCCGTCGGGCGTCCGCATCATCGCCAGGGTGGCCCGCACGCCCTGGAGTCCGATCAGGCGGTCCACGGACGGCCCCTCGACTGTGGTCTCGCCCTCCAGTTCCATCCCGAGTTCGGTGAAGAAGGCTTTGACGCCCTCCAGGTCGTCCACCACGATCAGGATGTTGTCCATTCGCAGCATCGTGTTTTTCGCGGTCATTCTTTGCTCCTCCTCCCCCTCCGGTTCGGGCGCAGGGAGCGTCCGCGTCACTCCGCAGGGTCTACCGATAGCTCTGCCTGCCGTAGCACGAGCTGGGTGGCGTCTTCCGAGAGGTCCGGCGGGTAGCCGTACATCGCCAGCAGCCGGCGGACCTTGCGCCGCAGGTCGGCCCGCACGCTCTCGCGCCGGGTCCAGTCGAGCTTCGGCATCTTCTTGACCATCTCCGCCAGCTCCCGGGCCATGAGGCGGAGCGTGTCGGACTGCATGACCTCCTTCGCCGACCCGTTCTCCGCCAGGGCGTCGTAAAAGGCCGTCTCCTCGCCCGACAGGCCCAGGTCTTCGCCGTGCCGCTTCGCCTCGCGGACCCACCGGGCCAGTTCCAGAAGCTGCGCGATCATCTCGGCGGTGGTGATCTGCTTGTTGGTGTAGCCGAGCATCGCCCGCTCCAGCGCCTCGCGGAACTTCTGCGCCTGCACGAGGTTGGTCCGCTCGCTGCTCTTGATCTGGTCGCCCAGCAGCTTCCGCAGGGTTTCGAGCGCCAGGTTTTTCTGCTCCAGCGCCGACACCCGCTCCAGAAACTCGTCGCTCAGGATGTCCAGGCGGGCGGCGTCCAGCCCCGCGGCGGCGAACAGGTCGATCACCTCGCCCGCGTCCACCGCCCCGCCGATCACCTGCCGCACCGCCGCGTCGATGTCGCCCGCCGCCGCCGCGCCCCCGCCGCCCCCCGGCTCGCGCTCGTCCGCCAGCCGCTTACGGATCATCACGGCCACCCGCTGGAAGAACGCCAGGTGCGGGGCGATCTCCCGCGTCTCCGCGCGCGGCACGGCCAGCGCGAACGCCGTCGCCAGCCGCTTCACCATCCCGCGGAACCGCTGCCAGCCCGTTTCTTCGCCGACCGTCCGCCCCACGTCGAGGACGTGGTCGATCGCGCCCAGGTACAGGCGCAGCACGTCCCCCGGCTCCGCCTCCAGCGCCGCCGCGTAGTCGCAGCCGTGGAAGAACGACCGCAGCTGCTCGAAGGCCAGGCGCATCGCCGGGATCGCCTCGTCCTGAAGCGCCTTGACCGGCCGGTCCGTGTCCCCCGTCGCGCCCGCGTAGGTCGCCAGGGCGTCCGCCAGCGGGTCCGCGAGGCCGATCAGGTCCACCACCAGCCCGCCCGGCTTCTCGCCGTAGACGCGGTTCACCCGGGCGATGGCCTGCATCAGGTTGTGCCCGGCCAGCGGCTTGTCGAGGTACATCGTGTGCGCGCTCGGCACGTCGAACCCGGTGAGCCACATGTCCACCACGATCGCGAGGCGGAAGTCGTCGGCGGGGTCTTTGAACCGGTCGGCCAGCCGCTTGCGCTGCGCCTTACTCCGGGCGTGCCGCGCGACGTGCGGGGCGTCGTCCGGCACGCCGGTCATGACGACCTTCATCGCCCCCTTGTCGTCATCGTCGCTGTGCCACCCGGGGCGCAGCTTCTCGATCTCGGCATACAGCCGGGCGGCGATGTCGCGGCTCATGGTCACGACCAGCGCCTTGCCCTCCATCGCCTCGCGGCGCTGCTCCCAGTGCTCGACGAGGAACCGTGCCACCCGCTCCAGCCGCTCCGGCGCCCCGTACAGCGCTTCCAGCGGGATGCGGACGTTCTCCGGCGTCTCGCCCCCCGCCTCGTCGGCCGCCGCGGCTTCGGCGATCTTCGCCTCGGCCTCCCGCGCCCCCGCCTCGTCGATCGTGAGCTTCACGACGCGCGGCTCGTAGTAGATCGGCACCGTCGCCCGGTCGGCCACCGCCTGGCGGATGTCGTAGACGTCGGCGTAGTCCCCGAAGACGTGCCGCGTGACCCGGTCCCCCGCCACCAGCGGCGTGCCGGTGAACCCGACGAACGTCGCGTTCGGCAGCGCCTCGCGCATCCACCGCGCCCCGCCCTCCACGAACCCGTACTGGCTGCGGTGCGCCTCGTCGGCCATCACCACCACGTTCGCCCGCTCGCTGATCGTGCCGTGGTCCTCGGTGAACTTGTGGATGGTCGTAAAGACCACGCCGCCGCTGGCCCGGTCCAGCAGCTCCCGCAGGTGCTCGCGGCTTTCCGCCTGCACCGGCTCCTGCCGCAGCAGCGCGCGGCCCATCGCAAACGTCTCGAAAAGCTGGTCGTCCAGGTCGTTGCGGTCGGTGACGACCACCAGGGTCGGGTTCGCCATCTCCGCCGCCCGCACGAGCGTCCCGGCGAGCATCAGCATGGTCAGGCTCTTTCCGCTGCCCTGCGTGTGCCACACCACCCCGCCCTTGCCGGCCTCCTCGTCGTTTGCGCGGTCCGGCGTCTTGATCGCCCCGATCACCCGCGCCCGCGCCTTCCGCACGGCGCGGAACTGGTGGTAGCCCGCGACCTTCTTGACGATGTTCCCCCGCTCGTCCTCTTCGAACGCCACGCAGGCGCGCAGGTAGTCCAGCAGGGCCGCCGGGGTCAGCAGTTCGCGAATCAGCGCTTCCAGCGTCGGCTCACCGCCGCCGCCGCCGCTGCTCTCCGGCCGCCACGGCATGAACCGCTGCCGCCCGCTGGTGAGGCTCCCGACCCGCGTGAGCAGCCCGTCGCTGACCACCTGCAGCAGGTTCGGCACGAACAGGTCGGGGGCGATGCCCTGGTAGCGCCGCAGCTGGTCGATCGCCGCGTTCAGGTCGGCCGTCGCGGCGGCGGGGTCTTTCAGTTCGACCACGACCAGCGGCAGGCCGTTGACGAACAGCACGAGGTCGGGCCGGATGCCCTTCCCGCTCGGCCCGGTGACGGTAAGCTGGCGGACCACGAGGAAGTCGTTGTTGGCGGGGTCGTCGAAGTCGATCAGCCGCGCCCGCCCGCCGCGCGTTTCGCCGGTGGCGGGGTCTTTGTATTCCACGGGCACGCCGTCGGTGAGCAGGCTGTGGAACCAGCGGTTGTTTTCTATCAGGGTGGGATGCGGCGGGCGCGAGAGAAAGGCGACGGCGGCGGCGATGGTGTCGTCGGGGAGGTGGGGGTGGCGTCGGCGGAGGGCGGCGCGGGCGCGGTCGGCGAGGAGGACGGCGGCGGGGCTTTCGCGCTCCCCGGCGTCGTCGAGTTCGGCCCCCCGGACGGTGGGCACGCCGTCCGCGCCGAACCGGGCGACGGCGGCGTCTTCGACCATCTGTTCCGTGGGGCGTCGGTGGCCGCCGCTCACGCCACGGCCTCCGCTGCCGCCCGTTCGGCGTCGGTCCCGGCCCCGGCGACCCGGACCCGGCCGCTCAGGAGGCGGGGCAGGAGGTAGTCGCGGAGTTCGGCGAGTTGCCGTGACTGCCGCACATCGGATTCGATAAGGTCGAATAGCGGTTGCACGAAGCGTTCGAACTCCTGCACTACAACAGCATTAGGCAAGACCGCGGGGATGGGACGGAACGCGCTCTTGCTGATTTCGGGGAATGTGGTGCCGCTCGCTCGCGATTTAATTTCATCCAGTGCCGAGCGTGTCCAATGCAGTACGTAGTGCGGCGGGAGCGGGCCGTCGCAAGACATCGCAATAAAGCCCTGGTTTACCGCTACCGGCACCCTCGCAAGGGCGGTGTATCCCACCGGTGCCCGTGATGAGAGAAGCACCGTGTTCTCCGGTAGCACGCCGGAACTGATACACCGCGCCCCCGCATCAGTAATGCGGCGCTCGGTCCCGAGCAGCACCGGGTCTTGAAGACCTGAGAGGTCTTTCGGCGTAGCCCAAAAATGCGTCCCCCCGTCCCAATACTCGGCAACTTTCGTGCTTGGCGTTCCTCCGCCTTTGACTGTAACGAGGTTGCCGATGGGCAGTACCTCCCACCCCTCCGGCACCGGCCCGAGCGCCGAGTCGGTCAGGCGGTCGGGGAGGGCGGCGAAGGCGGCGGGGGGCATACCGGGGAAGCCGGTCGCGCCTGCGGCTTTGGCCTTGACCGGCTCGAAGTCCACAAACCACGCCTTGAACGTCGCCCGCGCCAGTTCTTCTAACGCCCGGCCCGTCCGCCGGTTCTGCTCGATCTTGTCGTCCAACGCACTGAGCGTTTCAGCAATGGCGTCCTGCTCGGACGCGGACGGGAGGAGAAACGGAATCGCTTCCATGATGCCGGTGTTTAGGTTCGGCATCGTCGCACCGACCGCATGACGGACGATCCATTCGCGCACTTCCGGATGGCCAAGGTAGAACGCGGCAAACTCAGGCCGGACAACTCCTTGCCCGAGCCGCACTTTCAAACACCCCGTCCCGCAGAACCAACCATCCTCCGCATCGCGTACCAAGGCTCGTCGTTCAACGTCGCCTCGTCGGCTATAGATGATGTCGCCCTTGCGGACGATGTGCCTGGACAGTCGCTGTGCATCGGCTTCAGTGATGCAGGCTATCCCGTCACGGATGAGCCGGTTGTCGCCTATGTTGACGGGCATGATCGATGGGATGCCCACGGGAACGTAGTCCGACGCATGCAGTTGGCTACCGAACGGGCCAGTCTGGATGCTTCCGCCGCCACGCTCGACGATTTTGCCGAGCGTTGTGCGTTCCCATTCCGCAGGTGCCATCTCGAACATCGCGAGCATTTACTTGCCCTCCGAGATCAGGCTCAAGCGCTCGCGGATCAATGCGCCTAACCGCTCACCCTCCGCCAACTGCTCCTCCAACTCCGCCACCAGCCGCGGATACTTCTCCGCGAACGGCTCCGCGTCGTCCTCCTGCTCCTCCGCCCCCACGTACCGCCCCGGCGTCAGAACGTGCCCGTGCTGCGCGATCTCCTCCATCGTCGCCGCCCGCGCAAACCCCGGCGTCGGCGCGAACGCCCACGCCCCATGCGCCGCCTCGTCCCACCAGTCCGGCGCGGGTTCGCCGCGCCAGCGGCGGTACGCGTACACGATGCGGCCAACGTCCGACGCGGGCAGCGGGTCGCCGGTGCCGGGGATGATTTGAACGTCGCCCTTCTCGTCCAGCACCGGCGTCCCGTCCGAGTTTCGAGAGATAGCATGGGTTCCCGGTACTTGCTCGTCCGTCTCAATGCCGGTGAGAACACGGAGCACGCGGGTCTGCATCGTGCCGAGTTTCCTCGCGTCGATGAACAGCGTTTCGCCCGCGCGCCCCCCGGGCCGGTGCGGCGTGCCCCGGCGGAGATTGCGGCCCGACTTGTCGCGGGTCAGGAACCAGAGGCAGACCGGAATGCCCGTGGTGAAGAAAAGCTGCGCGGGCAGAGCCACGATGCAGTCCACCAGGTCCGCCTCCACGAGCTTGCGGCGAATCTCGCCCTCCCCGCCCGTGTTGCTCGACAGGCTGCCGTTCGCCATCACAAACCCGGCCACACCCCCACCCTTCCCATTCGGCGGGGCGAGGTGGTGGACGAAGTGCTGAATCCAGGCGTAGTTCGCATTGCCCACCGGCGGGTCGCCGAAGGTCCAGCGCTTGTCGCCGCGCAGGAGCGCGCCCGACCAGTCGCTCACGTTGAACGGCGGGTTGGCCAGGATGAAGTCCGCCTTCAGGTCCGGGTGCTGGTCGTTCAGGAACGTATCCGCCGGACGCTCGCCCAATCGGGCCTCGATCCCGTGGATGGCGAGGTTCATGTGGGCCAGGCGCCAGGTCGTCGGGTTGGACTCCTGCCCGAAGATCGAAACGTCGGTGCGCTGGCCGCCGTGGGCCTCCACGAACTTTTCGGACTGGACGAACATCCCGCCGGAGCCGCAGGCCGGGTCGTAGATGCGCCCCTCGTAGGGCTCCAGCATCTCGACCAGCACGCGCACGACGGAGCGCGGCGTGTAGAACTCGCCGCCCAGCTTGCCCTCGGCGGCGGCGAACTTGCCCAGGAAGTACTCGTAGACCCGGCCCAGCGTGTCGCGGGCCTGGCCGCGGCTCCCCTTGAACCCGATGCCCGCGATCAGGTCGATCAGCCCCTTCATCTTCACCGGCTCGATGCCGCGCCGGGCGTAGTCGCGCGGGAGCTTGCCCTTGAGGCCGGGGTTGTCCCGCTCGACGGCGAGGATGGCGTCGTCGATCAGCGTGGCGATGTCGGGGCGCGTCGCCTGGTTCTGGAGATTCTGCCAGCGGGCTTCCACCGGCACCCAGAACACCCGCTCCGCGGTGTACTCGTCGCGCGACTCCAGCAGGCGTTCGAGCGGTTCCCCGCCGATGCCGTCCCGCTCCAGCTCGGCCTTCAGGTCCTCGCGGCGGCTCTCGAAACTGTCGGAGATGTACTTGAGGAACAGCAGGCCAAGGACGACGTGCTTGTACTCGGCGGCGTCCACCTGGCCGCGGAGGGCGTCGGCCGCCTTCCACAGCCGGTCGGCATAGTCGAGGTCGTTGGTCATACAAGGTTGTTCGCCATCAGGGCCGCCATTTACTGCCGCCGGGGCCTGCACCCACCCCGTCGCTCGGCGGCACCCACCCCCCAGCCCCCTCCCTCGGCGGCGCAGCCGCGTTCGAGCGGCGCTGCGCGCCCGAAGGAGGGGGTGCCTGAGGCATAGGGCCGCCGTAGTAGTCGCCGTCGAATGAATTCGCGGCTAGCGGTTAAGAAGTCGGCCTGCGCCGACTCCGTCGATCGAGATGCGGCCGCGGCTAAGCCGTAACCGTCACCGAATACCGGAGTCGGCGCAGGCCGACTTCTTAACCGCTAGCCGCGAATTCATTCGACGGCGACCGGCCGACGGCACCGTTACCGTGTGCCGGAGGAGGGCGATCGCGTCACTCCGCCGGGTCTGCCCCGCGACACAAAAAAGCCCCCCTCTCCCAGGAGTCACGCTTCGCGTGTGGGAGAGGGGGGCAAGGGGGGTGAGGGCGTCAGGCGGCGAGGTCGAAGCGGTCCAGGTTCATCACCTTGGTCCAGGCGGCCAC
>CALEKU010000124.1 GCA_937902745.1 uncultured Armatimonadota bacterium | reverse complement strand
GCGCCGGACGTTCCGGCGCCGCTCCCCGCAGGCTCCCCGCCGGGCTGCCGCGCCGGCGCCCGCCCGCGCCGCTGCGGCCACCGCTGCTCCTGGGAACCGATGATCGCTTCGAACTGGGAACGGCTAAACCGGCTGCTGACACCTGCGCTGATTGTTCGCCATGTTTCGGACGTCACGCCGGAGATGCTCCGCGCGCAGGGCGTCCGCGCCGTGGTCACCGACCTGGACAATACCATCGTCCCCTGGCACTCTGAAGAGGTAGCGGAGGAGGTGGCGGCGTGGCTGGCCGGTCTGCGGGCGGCGGATATTCGCGTCTGTATCGCGTCCAACACGCGCAACTTTGCGCGGCTGAAACGGATGGCCGGGACGCTGGAAATAGAGTGCGTGCCGGGGAATGCGGGTAAGCCGGGCACCTCCGGCCTGCGGCGCGCTCTGTCCCTGATGGCGGCGGAGCCGGGGAACGCGGCGATGGTGGGCGATCAGCTCTTTACCGACATCGTGGCGGGTAACCGACTCGGCCTCTTCACCGTGCTGGTAAACCCGCTGAGCCCGCGGGAGTTCATCGGGACGCGCCTCGTAAGTCGCAACGCGGAGCGCATCCTCCTGCGCGGCAGCCGGGCGCGAAAGGGGTAGGGACGCGGGCCGCTGGGCGACCCGCGCCCGAACGCCCCTACTTGTCTACCGGCGAGGCCACCGTCGCGGGGAAGCCCGCGCGGTCCAGCGCCGCGATCACCAGATCGGCCGGCGCATCCCCCACCACCGTCACCTGCTTGCTCGCCACGTCCACCCCGACATCGGTCAGGCCGTCCACCTTCCGCAGAGCGTTCTTGATCGCGTTCGCGCAGCCGTCGCAGACGATATCGGGCGCGGCAAAGGTCGTCGTCGTCATAGCTTCTCAGGTTCCTCCGAATCTTTTTACCCCACCGCCCCCATTCGGTTCCGGGCGGCGGCGCGGATTGCAAAAAAGAGCGCCCCGCAGCGTAACCAACGCCGGTCCGAATACGTCTACTCCAGTGACATCGCTTTCCGGCCGTGTGAGAGAGAGAGAAGGAGATCAGGAACATGCTCACCACCCGGGTCCGCTTCAGAGGGCGAAGACGGCGGCTCCTTTTCGCCTCCCTGCCACTCCTGGCACTGGCCGCCCTGAGCCTGGGAAGCACCCTGGCCCGGGACACCCGCGCCGCGCGTGACCGGCCCGACCCGGCGGTGATCGCCGCCAACCGGAGCGTCTTTCTGAACCGCCTGGACCGCTGGGAGCGGGCCGCCGTGGCGGCGGACGGCAGCGTCACACTGCGCCGGTCCGATATTCGTTACATACGACGGATCATCCTGATGGACGCGCCAGCAGGAGGCACGGACGGCGACGCCACCTATTTTGCCAAGAGAGACTGACAGCCACTTGCTTCACATGAGCACCCCCGGGGCATTCCCCGGGGCTTTTTCTTTTTCGCTCCCTTGCCCGGCGCGGTAAAATAGCGCAGAACCACCCCGGACTCAGGTCCGGGACTCGGAGTGTGACACCGTGCCCGTCTACGAATACCGCTGCAAGTCCTGCGAGAGCCGGTTCGACGCCCTGCGCCCGATCGCGCAGGCGGACGCCCCCGTGCCCTGCCCCACGTGCGCGGCTACCGAGACCATGCGTCTGCTCTCCGTGTTCGCCGCGCAGGTGAAGTCCGGCAAGTCCTCCGAAATCGGCGGCGGCGCCTGTGCCACCAGCGAGGCGATGGGGGTACCCTGCTGCGGCGGCATGTGCGCCGCTCCAGGCCCCGCCCTCCCCCGCCACTGAACCCGCCCTTTAACCGAACGGACCCGCGCGGCGATATCGTTCGCACAAAGCGGAGCCAGGACCCGTCATGCCAGACAACCCGAAAAAGAAACGCTACTACATCACCACGCCGATCTACTACGTCAACGGCCTGCCACACGTGGGGACGGCGACCACGACGCTGCTGGCGGATGCCACCAAGCGCTACCACCGCCTGCGGGGCGAGGACGCCTACTTCCTGACCGGCACGGACGAGAACGCCCGCAAGGTCACCGACGCGGCGGCGAAGGCGGGCAAGGACCCGATGGCGTTCGTGGACGAGGTGTCGCAACGGTTCGTGGAGACGTGGAAGTACCTCGGGTGCGACTACGACGTGTTCTTCCGCACCTCCAGCGACCGGCACCGCGTGGTGGTGCAGGAGGTGTTCCGCCGCCTGAAGGAGAAGGGCGACGTCTACGCCGGGACCTACGAGGGCTGGTACTCCGTCGCCGACGAGACGTTCTTCCGCGATACGGACGTCGACGCGGCGACGCAGACGGCGAAGGAGACGGGCGCGAAGGTGGAGCGGGTGCAGGAGGAGACGTACTTCTTCCGCCTTTCCGCCTACGGCGACCGCCTGAAGCAGCACATCCTCGCCAATCCGACGTTCCTCCTGCCCGAAACGCGGCGCAACGAGGTGCTGGCCTTCATTGACCAGGGGCTGCGCGACATCGCGATCACGCAGAACCGCTCCGGTTGGGGCATCCCGGTACCCGGCGAAGAGGGCAAGAAGGTCATCTACGTCTGGTTCGACGCGCTCATCAACTACCTGACCGAATCCGGCTGGCCGGATGCCGGGTGGGACGCGCTGTGGCCCGCCGACGTCCATCTGATGGCGAAGGAGATCTATACCCGCTTCCACGCCACGCTCTGGCCCGCCATGCTGATGGCCCTGGACCTGCCCCTGCCGCGCCATGTGGTCGGCCACGGCTGGTGGCTCATCGCCGGCGAGAAGGGCTCTAAGTCCAAGGGGAACATCCCGCTCCCTGAGGCCGAAGTGGCACGGCTGATGGAGGCGTCGGGTGCGTCCGAGGCGATCTGCATCGACGCCCTGCGCTACTACATCCTGCGCGACATTCGCTGGACCGATGACTCGGACTATTCGTTCGACATGCTGGTCACGCGCTTCAACGCCGACCTGGCGAACGACCTGGGCAACGTCCTCAACCGCGTGCTGCGCGCCAACTACTACGGCGGCACGATTCCGACGCCCACGGCGCTGGACGCGGGCCTCACCGCCGCCGCGGAGAGCGCTGTGGCGGGCTACGAGGCCGCCCTGGAGCGGTTCGACTGGGGCGCGGCGCTGCAGTCGGCCTGGACGCTCATCAGCGCGGTGAACAACTACTTGCAGGAGAAGGCGCCGTGGCTGCTGGCCAAGAACGGCGACACCGAGGGCGTGAATACGGCGGTGTACAACGCCCTCGAAGGCGTCCGCCTCGCCGCGCTCATGGCCTCGCCCGCGCTGCCCTATGCCACGCGCCAGATTGCAGCCCAGCTCGGCCTGCTGGACTTCGCCGCAGATGGCACCTGGGATCAGGCAAAGAAGTTTGGCTACCTGAAGGCGGGCACCGCCACTGGTGAGCCGACTCCCCTGTTCCCGCGCATCGATACGAAGAAACTCGCGGCGGCCGCGGCAGCGGCATCCGCCCCCAAACAGAAGAAGGAGAAGCCCGTGAGCGAAACCGCCGCGGCGACCGCCGCGCCTGCGGCGGCGACCGCCGCTGCCAGCGACACCATCACTATCGACGACTTCCTGAAGGTCAAGCTGCGCGTGGCCGAGATCATCGCCGCCGAGCGCATTGAGAACGCCAACAAGCTGCTGCGGCTCCAGCTCCGCATCGGCGACGAGGAGCGGCAGATCGTCTCCGGCATCGCGGATGCGTATACGCCGGAGGAGATCGTGGGCCGCAAGATCGTGGTGGTCACGAACCTTCTGCCGCGCAAGATGCGCGGCGTGGAGTCGCAGGGGATGCTGCTCGCCGCAACCGACGCCGAGGGTAAGGCCATCCTGCTCCATCCCGACAAGGACGTGCCCTCCGGCGCCGAGGTGCGGTAGGGGTAGGCCTGGTTCCGGAGAGCCCTCACCCCCGTCCCCTCTACCGTCCGCGGGAGAGGGGACGGGGGTGAGGGCTCTCCCCTACCTCCCCGCCGCCCGCCACGCGGCCAGTACGGCGGCCTCTTTCTCCGGCTTCAGGGCGTGCTTCCAGGCGTCCTCCTGTGGGCGCGCGGCGTCCCACTCCAGGGTATCCTTCACCGTCACATCAAGGGGGCGGTAGGTCAGCCCGTCCCGCTGGGCTTTGGCGCTGCTGAACCCGTCGCCCCGGCCCTCGCGCGGTATCCAGAGCGGCAGTTCCATCCACGGCTCCACGCCTTGCTCCTGGAGGAACGCCTCCGGGACATACACAGGGTTGGCGTCGGTCCGCCCGCTCACGCGCACGCAAGAATCCAGCACCGCTCCCAGCGTAATCAGCGGGCCGTCTGCGTTGTACAGGTCCGCCACGCCCCGCTCCAGCAGGCGCAGATTCCACTCCGCCAGGTCCCGCACGTCGATAAACTGCGTCTGCATCTCCGGCCCGTCCGGGGCGAGGATGTCGCCTCCCTGCGCCACCCGGTGCGGCCAGTAGGTAAACCGGTCGGACGGGTCGTGTGGCCCGACGATCAGGCCGGGGCGTATCAGGAGCGTCCGGCCAGGGAACGCCGCCACTGCCGCGTTCTCGCACAGCACTTTGAGCGGCCCGTAGGTCTCCCCCGTCATCTGGTCGGTTTCGGGGTCGGCGGGCGGCGGCGCGGGCGGGGCGGTCTCGTCCAGCGGACGCCCGCCGCCGTTCCGGTCGCCGTAGGCGGAGACGCTGGAGATGAAGCAGTACAGGCCGGCCCGGTCTGCAAGCGCCCCCGCCGTCAGGCGCACATCCTTTGGGAAGTAGCCGCAGGTATCCACCACAGCGTCCCACGTTCCCGCGGCCTCCAGCGCCGCGACATCCTCCGGCTTCGTCCGGTCGCCCCGTATCTTCTCCGCCTCCGGGAACAGGTCCGGGTTGTGGCGGCCCCGGTTGAAGAACGCCACCTCATGGCCGGCCGCTAGCGCCGCCTCCGCCAGGTGACGGCCCAGGAAGATCGTCCCGCCGATAATCAGAATCCGCATCTCGTACGCTCCTTCTTCTTCGCTTCGGGGGGAGCCGCAACCGGGCGACCGCTCCCCTGCTGTATAATAGTTCGTCGCGGCGCCGGTTCGTTACACAGGACGGTACCACAAGCGCGCGTGGGCCCGGGTGTTTCCGGGAACGGGAGTGAGCCAGTGAGCATGTTCGCGCTGAATTTTTATAACGACCTGTACGGCGACGCCCTGCGCAAAGGGCGCAAGTCGGCCACGATCCGCGTGGGCGACAAGTCCGATAAGTACCAGACCGGGCAGATCGTCTGGGTGACACTGGGGCAGCGGTTCGGGCGGCACGTCAAGCTGTTCTCCGCCATCCTCGACGCCGTGGAGGTCAAGCCCCTCCGAGAGCTTTCTCCCCGCGATATCCAGCGCGAAAACCCCGAGTTCCGCACTCACGAGGATGTGTTGCACCTGCTGCAGCGCATCTACGACCGGGAGATCACGATGGACGACACCGTGACCATCATCTACTTCTCGCAGGTGGACGAGTACGGATTGGAAGGCGTGGTGGGCTGAGATGGCGGACGGCTTCGAGGAGCGCCTGCGCGTCGCCGATTTCGGCACCTGGACCCTGTATCTGAACGCCGACCAGTCGCTTCTGGGACGGTGTTTCCTGGCCCTCAACCGGCCTGAGACGGACGTCACCGCGCTCAGCAGCGAGGAGGTCGCCGAACTGTGGACCCTCACCCGGCGCGTGCGGCAGGCGCTGTGGCAACAGTGGGACCCGGACCATTTCAACTACGCATTCCTGATGAACGAGACGCCCCAGGTCCACTGGCACATCATCCCGCGCTACCGCGAGAAGCGGGAGTTCTCCGGCGGCACCTATGCGGACCCGGAGTTCGGCAAGCACTACAATGTCGGCCCCGCCCGCACCCTGGATGCCACCGGCTATGACGCCATCATCGAGGTTCTGCGGCGGCGCCTCGGCTAGCGCCCGCGTCTACGCTCCGAGCAGGGCGCGGAGGGTGTCAGCGTTGCGTACGGCGTTCCCCCCGCCGTCATTGTTGAAGTACGCGTAGACGTCCCGCCCCCCGCCCTGCCACTCGCGCAGGCGGTCCGCCCACCATCGCAGATCATCGTCGGAGTACGACCCGCCGTACAGGTGGTGTGGGTCCGGCCCGTGCAGGCGCACGTACACGAACCCGGGCGCGGTGGCGCGCAGCACGCACGGCAGGTGCGCCCCACTCATCACGCAGTACGCCGCCTCGTGGCGCTCCAGCAGCTCCCGCGCCCCGGGGTCATCGTGCCAGTCCGGGTGCCGGAACTCCACCGCGACCCGCTGCCCCCCGAGTCCCGCTCGCCCGAGAACCTCCAGGAAGTACCCCAGGCGCGCGTGATCGACTCCGAAGTCCGGCGGAAGCTGCACCAGAAGCGGCCCGCGGTGCCCCCACCCGTTCAGCCGCGAGAGCCCCCGCGCGATGCGCTCCAGCCACGCCTCCGGGCCGTACAGTCGCCGCCCGTGCGTCAGGCCGCGCGGCGCCTTCACCGCCAGCACGAAGCCCTCCGGAAGGCGCCGGTCCCAGGACGCAAACGAGCCGTCCGCGGGCCAGCGGTAGAAGCTGGTGTTCAACTCCACGGTGGGGTACCCATGCCCCAGGTAGTGCGCAAGGCGGTCCCGGGGCGATAGACCGTCCGGGTACAGGACACCCTGCCAGTGGTCGTAGCTCCAGCCCGAGGTGCCAACGTAGATACGGGCCATTCCGGTTGCTGTCTCCCCTCAAGCCGTCGTGGCCGCGGCGCCGCTGGTCTCCTCCCCCGGCTCTGGGGCGAGCTCCTTTTCGCTCACCATCCGGCGGTAGAGTTCGGCGAACCCGATCAGGAAGAACAGGCCGACCGCCCACCCTCCGAGGACATCCGAGAACCAGTGTCCTCCCACGTACACGCGACTCAGGCCAATCAGCACCGCGATTGCGGCGAGCCCGGCGGCGAGCGCCCGGCGCAGGCGCGGCCGGGGGAGGAGTACCCACGCCAAATAGGCCAGGAAGCCGAAGAACAGCACGGCAGACAGGGCGTGTCCGGAGGGGAAGCTCGTTCCCGACGTGGGCATCAGTACCTCCACCATGTCGCGCTCCTGCGAAGGGCGCGGGCGATTCGCCAGCAGCTTGATTGCCAGACTGAGCGGGTGCCCGATCAGCGTTCCCAGCAGGAGACACGCCGCCCAGGGCTTACGCCGCCGCCACAGGTAGAGCGCGGCGAGGAGGCCCAGCGCGACCAGTAGGCCGAAGTTGCCGAGCGTCGTCAGTGCGCGCGCCAGAGCGTCCAGCACGCTGCTGCGCCCGGCCTGAAGGGCGTGGGTCAGCGCGCGGTCGGTACGGTGCAGTTCGTCCATCTGGACGGCCGCCAGCAGCGCCGTGAACAGGCACAGGAATACCGCCATGAGGGTAAGCGCCCAGCCCCCGCGGCGGCGGGCGAACGTGGCCGTCTGCTCTCCCAGGAAAGTCCGCCAGCCCGTCATTAGTGTGTCACCCGCAGTTCGGAGTCCGTGGCCGGTGCGGCGGGGACGGGAGCGTCGCCCTTACGGACGTGCCGGGCCTCTTCCACACCCCGCCACGCGAACAGATAGATCAGGCCGCCCACGAGGGCGGTGAAGAACACCGTACCGAGGCGGAACACGGTGACTGCTGCCGCTGCCTGGTCCGGCGACACGTTCGGAATGGTGCCGAGAACGCCAATCATCCCGGCCTCGGTCACTCCCACCCCGCCGGGCAGAGCCGAAATCCGCCCGAGCATGGTGGGCAGGGCAAAGGCTAGCAGGAGATGGGGAAAGGGAACGGACACGCCCACGCCACGCAGCGTGAGGTGCAGCGCCAGTAACAGGCAGGCGAACGCCACGGCGGTATTGGCGACGCTCCCGATCAGGAGTCGCGGTGTGCTGATGGTCTTCAGGGCGTCCAGGAACTCCCGCCAGTGCTCCTGCCAGTGAAACCGATCCATCAGCTGCTCGATGAGGCGCAGCACCCAGGTGCGCCACGCCTCAATCCCGAGGAGGATGCTTACCAGCGCCAGCCCGACCAGAAAGACGATGAGGGGACGCCGGGCCGTCTCGAACCAGAAGGCAGCGACGAGCGTGCAGAGGACGAACAGGATCTGGTCGGTCAAACTCGACATGGCGAGAGGCGCGGCGGTCTCGGCCACGGGTATTCCCGCCTGCTTCAGCATGCCGGCGCGGGCCGCACCGCCGCCCGGGAGCATCGCGCACGCCTGCCCCGCCAGGTACACACGCACCAGCATACCCCGGGACGCGTTCTGGAGCGTGCGCATCAGACGGGCGAAGCGCCAGCCCTTGATGAAGAATGAGGCGATACCGAGCAGGCAGACGAGCGGCGCGTAGTGCCAGTCGAACTGCCGGATCGCCCGCGCGAACTGGTCTCCGTCGATGTACTTCATGCCCGCATAGATGAGCCCTCCGAGCACCGCGGCGTGCAGGGCGTACTGGAGGTATTTGAGCTTCTTCATGTCGTCTCCGTGACCATCTCCGTGACCGTTCGCTTGCCCTGCATGTACCCACTTTCACCGACGCGCCGCCAGACCGGCGCGCCTGGAGGCGCAAAGCACGGAGAGCGCCCCCCGGCCTGTCTCCGCGGCATCGGCCCGAAAATCTCTGTCAGGCAGGGACCGAGCCGGCCGTTCGCCCTCAGTGACAAAAGCCCTTCCGTGATGTAAAATGAAGCACGGTTGGCGGAGCGCCACCCGGCCCCCGCAACGATTTTCGCTCCTACCGGGCCGCCCGGGAGCGGGGCGGTTGAGGATAGAGTCCGCACTATGCCCACCATGCGTCAGATCCGGTCGCGCATCCGCACGTCCAAGAATATCCAGCAGATCACCAAGGCGATGAAGATGGTCGCCGCGGCCCGCCTGAAGAAGGCTCAGGAGCGCGTACAGTCGGCGCGCCCCTACAGCGAGAAGATGCACGACGTCATGGGATCGCTGGGCCGCGCCCTGAGCGGCACCCAGATCAAGCACCCCCTGCTGGAGGTGCGTGACCCGGCCGTGCGCGTCGGCGTGCTGACCGTCACCGCGGACCGCGGCCTGTGCGGTTCCTACGCGACGAACATTCTCAAGAAGACCACCGAGGTACTCGCGCCGTACGCGCCGGAGAATGTCCGCCTGATTGTGGTCGGGCGCAAGGGTATCACCTTCTTCCGGCGCCGCCCGTACCCCGTGGTCGGCGAGTACAGCGCCAATATGACCGGTCTGGCGTTCTCCGAAGCGCAGGAGATCGGCCGACAGGTGCGCGAGCTGTACGTGTCGGGCGAGATCGACGTTCTGTACCTGGTCTACACCCGGTTCTTTTCGGCCCTGACCCAGCGCCCAACGGTGGTTCAGCTCCTGCCGATCACCCCCGAAGAGTCCCTGGAGGGCGCCGGGCCGGCGGAGGCGGGCAGCGAAGACTACCTGTTTGAGCCGAGCGCGGAGAGCATCCTGGGCCGCCTGCTGCCCCGCTACGTGGATACGCTCATCTACCAGGCTCTTTCGGATGCCATCGCGAGCGAGCACGGCTCGCGCATGACGGCTATGAGCAGCGCCACGGACAACGCCGGGAAGATGATCTCCGGCCTCACCCTGTCGCTGAACCGCGCGCGCCAGGCTAACATCACCAAGGAGATCGCCGAAATCGTCGGCGGCGCCGAAGCCCTGAAGTAATCGTCCGACCCCGCGAGCCGATGGATCTCCCCGATGAGCAGTGGTGAACCCGACTCCCCGCCCGCGACCCCGGACCCCAACATCCAGGCCGTGCTCGATACTGCCGAGAGGCAGATCGAGGCGGCCTTGTCGCTACGGCGGAGCGAGATGGTCCAGACCCGGGAGGAGGCGGAGCGGATCGCCGGGGAGATGAAGGCGCTCGCCCCCCTGCCGACGCCGGAGATGGAGCGCCATCGCCGCCGCATCCACGCCCGCTGCCTCAGCGGTATTGCGCTCTGCCAGGAGCGCGTTTCTGACTATGTCGAGGCGATCCGCCTGGGGCATGTGGCGCTGGAGGAGTTCCGGGCGCTGCGCCAGGAGGTGCCGGACCCGCCCGACGACGCTCCCGCCACGGGCGAGGCCGCGGTCCTGGGCCGCTGGCTGTCCGAAACCCTCCGTATCGTCGGCAACGCCTATAAGAACATGGGCGAGTACGCCGAGGCGCTGCGGATGTACGAGGAGGATCAGCGGCTAATGGCCGCCCTCCACGAGACGATCGACGAGGGGCACGCGTTCAACAACATCGGGAACGTCTCCTACCACCTCGGCGACTACGCCCGCGCGGTCGAGTGCTACCTGGCGGCGCTGGAGCGGTTTGACGCCCACAACTGGCCGCGCGGCAAGGGCTCCTCGTTCAACGGTCTGGGCAACGTCCACTACAACCAGGGCGACTACGCCCGCTCGCTCGAAGGCTACGAGAAGGCGCTCGCCATCTTCGAGCAGATGGAGGACCCCTACTGGATTGCCGGCATCCTGGGCAACGCCGCTAATGCCTGTGTCCGCCTGGGGCAGCGTGACCGCGCCCTCGCCATGCACGAGCGGAGCCTGCGGGTCCGCCGCGAGATCGGCGACCGGCAGGGGCAGGGTCACTCCTTCTACAACCTGGGCGAGTTCTACGCCGCGGAGGGCAACGCTCCCGCCGCCCTGCGCGCTTATCGGCGCGCCATCCGCATCTTCGACCGCATCGAGGATAAGAACGGCCTCGCAGGGGCGAATGTCGCGCTTGGGCGCCTGCTCTCCGCCTGCCGCAAGGACCGCCTGGCGCTACTGCATCTGAACGGTGGCCTGTTCTTCGCCGAGCAGGCGGGCATGCGCGACATCGTTTACAGCGCCCACGAAGCCCTGAGCGAGGTCTACGAGCGGCAGGGCGACCTGGCGCGCGCGCTGGAACACTACCGCCGCTTCCACACCGTCAAGGAGACGATATTCAACGAGGCGAGCGACCGGCGGGTCCGCAACCTCCAGGTGCTCCATGAGTCGGAGCAGGCGCGGCGCGAGGCGGAGATCTACCGGCGCCACAATGCCGAACTAGAGGCGGCGAACGCGGCTCTGCGCGAGGCGGACGCCTTCAAGACCGAGGTCATGGCGCGCCTGCGCCGCCAGTCCGAGGCTTTAGAGAAGCAGGCGCGCACCGACTCCCTTACCGGCCTCCTGAATCGGCGCGCGGCCGGCAAGCGGCTGAACGAGGAGTTTGCCCGGGCGAAGCGGCAGGGCCAGCCGCTCTCCGTGGTGGTGTGCGACATCGACCACTTCAAGAGCATCAACGACACGTTCTCGCACCAGATCGGCGACCGCGTACTGCGGACCGTTGCCCGCCTCCTGCGCCGGTCGCTGCGCCGGACGGACGCCGTGGGGCGCTATGGAGGCGAGGAGTTCGTCCTGGTGATGCCGGGCACTATCCTGCCGGACGCCGTGGCGGTGTGCGAGCAGTTGTGCGAGCGTGTCGCGGCGCATCCGTGGACGGAGACGCAGCCGGGCCTCGCGGTGACCGTCAGCATGGGGGTCTGTAGCCTGGCCGCGGCGCCCGAGGCTCAGGACTACGAGCACCTCCTGCGCGTGGCCGACGACTACCTGTACCAGGCCAAGAACAGCGGCCGGAACCGCGTCTGCTACCCCGCCTTCCCCCCCTCCGAGTCCCCGAAGTCCGCCCCGTCGCGCCGGTAGGCCGGGCCTACTCTGGCTCCGCGCTGCCCTCCTGCACCAGACCGCGGGTCGCGGGGTAGCGGTCATACCAGAGTGCGAGCGCATCGCGCAGGTGCCGCGCGTACCGGTAGTGCGCGCCGGTCCCCGTGCGCAGTTCGGCTTCGTACAGGAACTTGTCCGCAGTGGTGGTGTGCTCAAACGGGAGCTGCGCCCCCAGCAGCAGGTGGTACACGGCATCCGGCCGGCCCGCCTCCAGCCGCGCGCGCGCGGCCCGGTTTGCCGCGGTCCCCACCGCGCCCAGCGCGGCATACTCCCCCGCCCCGGGATGCCCCGCAGGCACCGCGTCCGTCGCGTGGTAGAAGCCCACAGGGACGGGCGGGCAGTACTTCGTGCCTGTGCGGTGTCGGTTCAGGTCCCGTATCTCTGCGAAGGCGACCGCCTCCCAGCCAAAGCACACCGCGGTCCGTCGAAGCGTCTCCCCGAAGTAGGCGTAGCGGTTGTCGTGCAGTTCCAGGTCCGCCGCCGCCTGCGCGTCCGTCAGGCCGCCGCCCGGCGGCGCGATCACGTCCAGGAAGGCCGCCGGCGCGTGCTCCCCCTCCGCCAGGGGCAGCCGCCCGCAGAGCGCACGCGCCGCGTCCCACTCGCGCCGGATGCCCTGCTCGAACGAGGGCTTCGTGGTCGCGTGCTTCAGCAGGCGTGGCGTCGCCAGCGCCAGTTCCGCCGCGACGCATTCCCCGAGCGCCCGCGCCTCCGGCAGCGGATGCGAAAGGAGGTGCTGGCAGACAGTGACCCAGGCCCGCGCGGACTGCACCATCATGACGTTCGTAGCAGCGGCCACAGGCAGGAAGTAGCGCGCCCGGTCGAAGGCGTAGTTGCGCCGCATCCGCGCCACCGCACGCTTCGCCTTCTCAGAGGGATCATCGCTCAGGCTGCGGGGGATGCGGGCCACGTCCGGGTCCGCCTTCGCAATACTCTCCCAGAACGCCACCGCCGCGCGGTACGCCCCAAAGGCCGCGTCCATTGCCTGCCGCCAGTCCGCCTGCTCCTCCACCGGAATCCCCAGCACCTCCGGCGCGACCAGCCCGGACGCATCCAGCTTGATATAGCGCGTGGACGACTCCTGCCCGCCCGCCGTCGGAGCGAGCGTCCACAGGTAGTAGGCCAGGTACAGCGAAACGCCGTCCACGAACAGCGCGACCGGGGCCATGTCGGCGATGCTGGCGTGTCCGTAATCAATCATGCGGAAGATCGAATCCACGGACTTGTCGAGATTCGCCGGGTCTATGCGGGCGAGGATGGCCTCCAGCCCTTCATTGTTGCGGGAGTAGCGCGCCCCGCTCGCGGCGAGCAGTTCGGGGGTCAGGGCGGGCCGTCCCGCCGCGTTGGAGGCTTCAGTGGGCCGCAGTGCGACCTGGGTTACTTTCATGAGTGGCGATCACGGTGCGCGTTTCCGGTCCGCGAGGTTGCCGGCAGCGCGCGTATCTTTCGTTACAGGAGGGGGCGGTAACACCCCGAGTATTCTAACATGCGCGCCCTTGACAGGCGCAACCGTTAAAGATATATCTTTATCGAGCTAAACGATAAGTTTATCAGGAAATGACTCCCGAATGACAGAAGAGGGATGCGAACGTCGCGGCGGGCGGTGCGGGGGCGGCGGCGGGCGAGCAAGGCGCGGCGAGGCGAAGTACCTGCTGATGGAGGCGCTACGTGAGGGTCCGAAGCACGGCTACGAAATCATCAAATCGCTGGAGGAGCGCTCCGGCGGCCAGTACACCCCGAGCCCTGGAGTCGTCTACCCCACCTTACAGTTTCTCGCCGAGGCTGGACAGGTCCGCCCCGAGTGGGACGGCAAGCGCCGCGTTTTTCACCTGACCGACGAAGGGCAGCGTGACCTGGACGCGCACGCCGACGAGGTGGCGGAGTTCTGGTCGCGGTTCGCCCAGCCTACCGCTGCGGCGGCTCGCGCCGAGATCGGTTTCCTCGACGAGGAGTTGGAATACCTGGTGCGCACCGTGCGGAGCGGGCTGCGGGGCGATCCGGACGCGGAGCTGGTGCGCCGGGTCCGTCAGGCCGTGGAGGGCTGCCGCAACGAAATCCGGCGGCTTGTCGCCGCGGCCGCCGCTGAGAAGGCCGGGTAGCGATTCGTCATGCGCTCTTCACCCACCCTCCTGCGGTTCCTCCGCCCGTACTGGCTCTGGGCGGTCCTCGCACCGCTCTGCATGATGCTCGAAGTTGCTATGGACCTGATGCAGCCGCGCCTGCTTCAGGTCATCATTGACCAGGGAATTGCACGCTCGGACCTGGCCCTGGTGACGCGCACCGGCCTTACGATGGTCGTCCTGGCCCTGCTCGGCATGCTGGCGGGCATGGGGTGCGGCGCGTGCGCCGTGCAGGCTGCGCAGGGGTTTGGCGCCGACCTGCGGGGTGCCCTGTTCCGAAAGGTGCAGACGCTCTCCTTCGGGGACCTGGATCGCCTGGACACGGGTTCGCTGATCACCCGCCTGACGAGCGACGCCGGCCAGGTCCAGGACCTCGTCATGATGCTGCTCCGGTCGATGGTGCGCGCGCCGCTGCTGCTCGTGGGCGGTCTGGTCATGGCAGTCCTGACCAGCCCGAGATTGGGCCTGCTCTTCCTGGCCCTGATCCCCCTGGTGCTCGTCGCGCTTACCCTCATCATCCGCAAAAGCTACCCGGTGTTTCGCAAGGTGCAGCAGGGGCTGGACACCCTGAACACCGTGCTTCAGGAGAACCTGGCGGGGGTCCGGGTCGTGAAGGCGTACGCCCGCGGGGACTTCGAGACCGAGCGCTTCGGGCGGGCGAACACGATCCTGACGGGGCATAACCTGACGGCCGCGCGTCTGGGCGGGCTGACGATGCCCGTTATGACGCTCACGGTCAACCTGGGTGTCGTGGCCGCTCTGTGGATCGGCGGTAATAGCGTCCGCGCCGGGGACCTCCAGGTAGGACAGGTCGTCGCCTTCATCAACTACCTCATGCAGTCGCTGATGGCGCTCATGTTCGTCAGCATGGTCATCCTCCAGGTTTCGCGCGCCCAGGCGTCCGCGCAGCGGGTACAGGAGGTGCTGAACAGTGAGGTGACGGTTCAGCCCCCTGCGGACGGGCTTCGCCCCGCTTCGCCGCAGGGGCGCATCGCCTTTGAGAACGTCACCTTCCGCTATGACCGCGACGGGACGGAGCACGCCCCGGTGTTTCGGGACGTCAGCTTCGTGGCGGAGCCGGGGCAGACCGTGGCCCTCCTGGGGGCGATAGGAACGGGGAAGACGAGCCTGGTACACCTGATCCCGCGCTTCTACGACGTCACGGCCGGACGGGTAACACTGGACGGGACGGATGTGCGCGCCCTCGATGAAAACGCCCTGCGCTCAGTGGTGGGCATTGCCCTGCAGGAGTCCATCCTTTTCAGCGGAACCATCCGCGACAACATTCGCTTCGGGCGCCCGGACGCAACGGAAGAAGAGGTAATCGAGGCCGCCCGGATCGCCCAGGCGGACGAGTTCATCCGCGCCCTGCCGGGCGGTTACGACTCGGTGGTGGGCCAGCGCGGCGTCAACCTCTCCGGCGGGCAGAAGCAGCGCATTGCGATTGCTCGGGCGCTGCTGCCGCGCCCCCGCGTGCTGATTCTGGACGACAGCACCAGTGCTGTGGATCTGCGCACGGAAGCGCGCATCCACGAGGGCATCGCGAGCCAGCCCTTCCCCCAGACGCGCCTGATTGTCGCCCAGCGCATCAGTACCGTACGCAACGCCGACCGTATCCTGATCCTGGAGGACGGGGCCATAGCTGCCGAAGGCCCCCACGAGGAGCTGCTCGCTTCCAGTCCGATCTATCGCGAGATTTACGCGTCGCAGGCGCAGAGGGAAGAAGAGGTGGGCTCCGATGGCCATTGACACCGCCCGCCCGAAAGCCCCGGCACCTGCTCCCGGTCCGCCCCTGCCGGGCGGCCCCGGAGGCGGCCCTGGCGCGCGCTTCACCGGCAAGGTCGAGCGCGCAAAGAACGCCCGCGGCACGCTCCTGCGCCTGTGGGGCTACCTGCGGCGCCAGCGGGCAGCCCTGGTCGCCGCCGCTCTGATGGTGACCGCCACCGTCTGCCTTGACCTGCTCGGGCCGTTCCTGATGGGCCGGGCGATTGACCGGCACCTGATTCCCGGAGACCTGCCGGGGCTGAAGCGTATCGTCCTGGTGATGCTTGCCGTCTACGTCTCCAGTTCGCTGCTCAACGGGCTGCAGCAGTACGTCATGGCGGGAGCGGCTCAGCGAACGGTGCGCGCGCTCCGGGCCGACCTGTTCGCCCAGTTGCAGCGCCTCCCACTCCCCTTCTTTGACCAGCGCGCCCGCGGCGACCTGATGAGCCGCCTGACCAACGACGTCGAGAACGTAAGCCAGGTACTCAGCGGAAGCGTGTCGCAGATCGTTTCCGGCACCCTGAGCATGGTCGGCATCACCGTTGCCATGCTGCTGCTGAACCCGCGCCTCGCGCTCTTCAGCCTGACAACCGTGGCGACGATGAGCCTGATCATCAACCGCGGAATCGGCCGCCGGACACGCGAGAACTTCCGGCGGCAGCAGGCGGCGCTCGGCAGACTGAACGGCTTCGTGGAGGAGACCATCAGCGGCCAGCAGGTGGTCAAGGCGTACCACCGCGAGGAGGCCGCTATCGCCGATTTCGACGCGGCCAATCGGGAGCTACGGCAGGCGGCCACCCGTGCGCAGACGGTCGCCGGATTTGTCGGGCCGCTGATGAACGCCACCAACAATCTGGGCCTGGCGGTTGTCGCGGGGGTCGGGGGTGTGCTTGCGGTGCGCGGAATCACGTCGGTCGGCACCATCGCCATGTTCATCAACTACGCCCGCCAGTTTGGGCGCCCGCTGAACGACATCGCTAACCTGTACAACGCTATTCAGACGGCCCTGGCGGGCGCGGAGCGCGTCTTCGAGATACTGGATGAGGCGCCAGAGGTGGACGCCGAACATGTCGCGCCTCTGCCGCCAATCCGGGGCGAGGTCGTCTTCGAGGACGTGACGTTCTCGTACCAGCCGGGGACGCCGGTGCTCAAACGGGTGAGTCTGCACGCGCAGCCGGGACAGACGGTCGCCCTGATCGGCCCGACGGGCGCCGGCAAGACCACGATTATTAACCTGCTGACGCGCTTCTACGAGATCGACAGTGGGCGTATTACCCTGGACGGCCGGGATATCCGCGACTTCCCCAAAGAGGATCTGCGCCGCCAGCTCGGCATCGTCCTCCAGGACACGATCCTCTTCGCGGGAACGGTGCGCGAGAATATACGCTACGGTCGTCTGGAGGCGACCGATGAGGAGGTCCGTGCCGCCGCGCGCCTAGCGAACGCCGACGCGTTCATTCACCGGCTGCCCGATGGTTATGACACGCTGCTTCTGGAGGGCGGCAGCAACCTGAGCCACGGACAGCGGCAGCTGCTCTCCATCGCCCGGGCCATCCTGGCCGACCCACGCATTCTTATCCTGGACGAAGCGACCAGCAGCGTGGACACGCGCACCGAGAAGCACCTTCAGGAGGCGATGCAGCGGCTGATGGCGGGCCGCACCAGCTTTGTGATCGCGCACCGCCTTTCGACCATCCGTGAAGCGGACCAGATTCTGGTCCTCCACCACGGCGAGATCATTGAGCGGGGGACGCACGAAGAGCTGCTGTCGCGGAAGGGTTTCTATTACCACCTCTACACCAGCCACTTCGAGACGAACACCGATCAGGACCTGGCGGAAGGCGCCCGGGAAGCGCCCGCCGAAGATTGAGTCACCACTGAGGATAAGGGGAAGTATGGAACTGTTGGAAGATAATCAGCCCGCGGCCGGTGCGATTGGGAACGCCGCCATGACCGAAGCGCTCTGCGCTGCAATCGCGCACCGGCGCAGCATGGGGGTCGCCCGCCTCCTGCCCGACCCGGTGGACCCGGCCCTGATCCGCCGCGCGCTGGAAGCGGCCGACTGGGCGCCCAGCCACGGGGACACCGAGCCCTGGCGCTTCACCGTCTACACCGGCGAGAGCCGCCGCGCGCTTGGCGAAGCCTTCGCCGAGGCGTACCGGCGCGACGCCGAGCAGGACGGGGATTTCAAGGAAAAGTCTTACGAGGCGCAGCGGGAGCGGGCATGGGGCTCCCCAGTATGGATCTCGATCGGTATGCAGCCGGCGCTCCGGCCCGACGGCACCCTCAAGATGACCGAAGAGGAGGAGCTAATGGCCGTGGCCTGCGCCGTCCAGAACCTGCACCTGGTCGCCAATGCGCAGGGCCTGGCCGGCATGTGGCTCTCCAAAGGGGTGTTCCGCCATCCGCATGTGGCCGAGTTTGTGGGGCTTGTGCCGCCGCACGGGCGCCTGCTGGGCTTCTTCGTCCTCGGCTGGCCCGCCATCCCGTGGCCTGAAGGCGAGCGCCGCCCGTTGCACGAAAAGGTCCGCTGGGCGGACGGCTCGGACGCAGGGTAGGCCGGTCTAGCGGGAGACGGGAGGGCGGCGTCGGGTCACGAGCAGAGGAACGCCGCCCCTCGGCCGCAGGGTGATGAGTGGCTCCGGCTCTACCTCCTGCGCCGGGTCCGCCAGGGCGAACGTCACCCGCTGGGCGAGCGTCGCCAGAACCAGGTGCCCCTCCATCAGCGCGAACGCCGCCCCGATACACAGGCGCGGCCCGCCGCCGAACGGCAGGTAGGCGTAACGCGCGCGAGCCTTCTCCGCCTCCGGTGTGAACCGGTCCGGGTCGAAGCGCTCCGGGTCAGGGTACAGGTCGGGCCGGTGGTGCAGCAGGTACGGGCTGATGAGGACGATGGCGCGCGGCGGCAGGCGGTAGCCGCCCGCCGCCGTTTCGCGCACCGCCTGCCGCACCAGGGCGTACGCAGGCGGGTAGAGGCGCATCGACTCCTTGAGCGCCTGGAGGGTGTAGGGCAGGCAGGCCAGATCGGCGTACTCCGGGGTGCGGCCCGCGCAGACGGCGTCCCCTTCGGCCTGTACCCGTGCGTAGACCTCCGGGTGCTTCGCCAGCAGATACCAGGTCCACGCCAGCGCGTTCGCCGTGGTCTCGTGCCCGGCCAAAAACAGCGTCATCGCTTCGTCGCGTATCTGCCGCTCAGGCATCCCCTCGCCCGTGGCCTCGTCCCGGGCGTGCAGGAGCATGGAGAGCAGGTCGCCCGCGTCCTCACCGGACGCCCGCCGCTCCCGGATGAGCCGGTAGATGGTGGCGTCGAGCCGCGCCAGCGCTTGCCGGACATCGCGCTTCCAGGGTGGCACGAACGCGAACGGGGGGCGCAGCGGCGAGCGGATCATGTCCACGAAGAAGCGCATGGCGGTGGTGAGCGCCGCGCCGAGCTCGTCCGCCTCGTCCGCGACCTGAGACACCCCGAAGAGGGTCTGCCCCACGATGGCTAGAGTCAGACGCGCCATCTCCTCGGCCCCGTCGATGCCCTTGCCCTCCGCCCAACGTTCCTGAGCGCGCTCCGCGACCTCAGCCATCGGCGCGGCGTAGGTGACCACTCGCTTGTGGGCGAAGGCGGGCGCGATGAGCTGCCGCTGACGGCGGTGGAACCCGTCCTCGCTGGTGAGCAGGCCGTTGCCCAGCAGCGGGCGGGCGTAGACACTGAGGGCGGGGCCTTTGTGGAAGTCGGCGGCGCGCTCCAGCAGGACCTCCCCCGCCGCCTCCGGCGTGTTGACCAGCACCGCCGTGCGCGGACCGAACCGCACCTGCCCGATGCCGCCCTCCCCCGTTAGCTCTGCGAAGCGCATCAGGAAGCGCAGGCGGTCGCCGAAGAAGGTCCGGAAGCCGATGCCCCCGCGGACCAGGGGCACCGGCGGCAGCGATGACGGGTCGGGCGGCGGGTCCGGGGTATTCACGCGGATCATCCGGCAGACGACGCTCCGCGCCGGATGACGCGCATGGGCACACGGCCCGCCGGGCGCAGAGTGAAGAGCGGTTCGGGCCGGACCTCTTCGTGGCCCGGAACCCGCGTAAAGCGCACCCGCTGGACGAGCGCGGCCAGGATCAGGTGCGCCTCCAGCAGGGCGAAGTGGCCGCCGACACAGACGCGGGGGCCGCTGCCGAACGGCAGGAAGGCGTAACGCGGCAGCCGCTTCTCGGCGTCCGGGTCTGCCCAGCGGTCTGGGTCGAATTTGTCCGGATCGGGGAAGTGCGCGGGGTCCCGGTGCCGGACGTAAGGGCTGGCGAAGACCACGGTTCCGGCAGGCAGCGCCATATCGCCGACCTCGACCGGTCGGAGAGCCTGCCGCGCCACGATGTAGGCGGGCGGGTACAGACGCATCGACTCCTTGAAGACCTGCAGGGCGTACGGCAGGCGCGGCAGGTCGTCCACGGTGGGAGGGCGGCCGGCGAGCGCCGCGTCTACCTCGGCCTCCAGGCGCTCGCGGATATCGGGGTGCCGGTCCAGCAGGTAGAGGCTCCAGAACAGCGCGACGGCGACGGTCTCCAGCCCCGCCAGAAACAGCGTCATGGTCTCGTCGCGCACCAGGCGCTCGCCCATTCCCTGCCCCTCCTCGTCCCGGGCGAACAGGAGGCGTGCTAGCAGGTCCGCTTCGGCGTCCCCCTGCTCCCGCCGGGCGTCGATGTGCCGGTAGACCGTGCGGTTCAGGAAGAGCAGCGCGCGCAGGGCGCGCGGCAACGCCATGACGGCCCGCCACGGGGCGCGCATCTCGTCCACCGCGAAATTCATCAGTGTCGCGAGGGCGTTGCCCACGCCCCGGGCGCTCGTCAGGAGGTCCGCGGAGAGCAGCAGTTCCCCGATGATGCCGAGCGTGATCGCCAGCATCTCCTGCGGGGCGTCCACCACGGCGCCGTCCGGCCAGAGCGCCTGCTGCCGCTCGGTCCACCGAACCACGACCGGGGCGTACTCCAGGACGCGCTTGTGGGCGAATGCCGGGGAGATCAGGCGGCGCTGTCGCCGATTGCGCGCGTTGTCGCCCGTCAGGAGGCCGTTCCCGAGCAGCGGCTTCGCATTTACCGAAAGCACGGGGCCTTTGCGGAAGTCTTCGGCCCGCTCCACCAGGACGGCGTGAATGTCCTCGGTCCGATTGACCAGAACCACCTCGCGCCCCCAGAAGCGCACCCGCACCCGGTCGTAGCAGCGCGCGGCGTCGAACGCCGCCAGCGAGCGGTCCCAGTCCCGCCGCCCGTCCGGCTGTACCAGCGGCAGCGTGGCGAGGGTCATGGCGCGGTCGCGAAGAGGCGGCGGTAGAGGTCGGTCTGCAGGAGGTCTTCCGGGTCCACCCGGCGCTTCAAGGCGAGGAACTTTGCCACGCGCTCCTCGGCGAGGTAGTCGGTCAGGCGCGACGGGTGCAGTGTGCTGTCCTTGGCGAAGTAGAAGCGCCCGCCGCCCGCCAGCGTCAGGGCGTCCAACTCCGCCGCCAACGCCCACACCCGCTCCCGGTTCCTCGGTGTAATGCGGAAGTCCAGCGCCAGGGAGTAGCCGTCCACGGCGTGTGTCATCAGGAACGGGTCCGGACGGTGTCGCTTGAACACGGTCAGGTAAGGCGGAAGGCCGCGCGCCTGACAGAGCAGAAGCTGCTCGCGGAATGTCCGCTCCGCCGCCTCCTTGGGAACGAACGACTGGTACTGGACCAGGCCGCCGGGGCCATACGCCTTCTTCCAGTTGGGTACGTAGTCTAGCAGGAAGGCAAAGCCTGCGTGGCTGGTGGGGTGGACCTTGCCATGCTGGCGGACGCTGGACCAGTACTTGGCGGTGTTGACCGTGCGCACCCCAATGTCATTCACGAACGGGCGCATGAACCGCCACAGGAGGCCCTTCGGCACCACGCCGAACAGCGTGTCGGGCAACTCCTGGTTCTCCACTCGGAGCGTCTGCGCAGGTTTTGGGTCCTCACCGGGCTTGAGGTAGTTCGCCTGGTGGATCTGGCCGCGCCCCAGCGCCGCCCCCCGCGCAAAGCCGTCGATCCAGCCCACGAGGTAATCGGACTGCGGAAGACGCTCCTCGAACCGGCGGAACATGGACGCGAGGTCCGGCACGGCCAGCGGCTCGACGCGCAGCAGGCCGGAGTACACCCGCTTCAGCTTCAGCGTGATCGCAACGAAGATCCCGAGGACGCCGAACCCACCGATAGCTGCGTGGAACAGGTCGGTGTTCTCTTCGCGGCTACAGCGCACCACCTCGCCCGTGCCGGGCAGCAGGAGATCGAACCACTGGACGTGCTCCCCGATGGGGCCAACGGCGAAGTTGTTCTTGCCGTGGATGTTCATGCCCAGCGCCCCGCCGAGCGTGGGGAACATGGTCCCCGGGACCACGGGCGGCCACCAGCCGTCTTCGATGACATACTGCCACAACTGCCGGATGGTGACGCCGGGCTCACAGGTGATGACGCCCGTGTCCGGGTCCCACTCCAGGATGCGGTTCATCCGGGTGAGTTGCAGCGAAAGGTTCTCCGAAGCCATCGCGGCGTCGCCGTAGGAGCGGCCCGCGCCGCGCATCCCGACCGTCACCCCCCGCTCCCGCGCCAGCGCCAGGACCTCCCGGATCTGCTGCACGGTGGTGGGACGGTAGACGTACGCCATGCCACCCTGCGCACCGCCCCAGGAGCACACCGGCTCCAGGCGGTCCATCGGGAGCGGGAGGGCGACGACGCTCTCGGAGGCGGGTGCCTCCCCGTTCGTGGGGGCAGGGGGAACCACGTCCAAAACCGGCGTTTTGTCCACTGCAGTCGTCATCACAGGCTCAGAACTTCATGTGCCGGAAGATCGCCGAGGGGATGGCACGCACCACGGCCATGATGAAGCGCCAGATGCCGGGCACATACGCATTGTTCGCGCCCCGCCGGGCCGCGGCAAGTATCTGCCGGGCCGCCTCGGGCGCGGTAATCATAAACGGCATCTTTCCCAGGCCCTGCGTCATGGGCGTCTCCACCGGCCCGGGCTTGACCGTTACGACGGTGACACCCTTTGTGCTCAGGCGGTTTCGTAGACTCTCCAGGTAGGTGGTCAGCGCCGCCTTGCTCGCGCCATACACGGTGTTCCCGCGACGGCCGCGCTCCCCGGCCACGCTGGAGATGCCGACGATGGTGCCCGTACCCGCAGCGGCGAACCGCTGGGCGGCCAGATTCAGCCACGCCACGGCGCCGGTCAGATTGATATCGATGATGGCGCGGTCCTTGCCAAAGTCGAACTCGTCCTCGGCTACCGGGGGCATGATGCCGGAGGCGTAGAAGATCACGTCGAGGCCGCCGAGATCGCGGCAGATGGCCTGGAAGAGCGCGGGCACCTCGCCGAAGCAGGTGACGTCGTGGACATAGGTATAGGCCGCCCCGTGACGAACGCGGTTGAGTTCCGCCGCCAGGGCGTTCAGTTCCGCCTCGCGCCGCGCGACCAGGGCGACGGTGCAGCCCTGCGCCGCGAGTTGCCGCGCAATCTCTGCCCCCATTCCCGAGGAGGCGCCGACCACGAGCGCGTGTTTCCAGCGTGATGAAGCCATGGTTGTTATTCTACCGTTCCGGGTCTCGTTCTCATTTTCGGGTTCCGCCGGCAATCGTTTCAGGCCACAAAACGTGCAGGGCGCCCCCACAGCCGTGGGAACGCCCTGCGCACCGATCCGGCGGCTCGCGCCCGCCGTTACGGCCGGTTCACCGCAAGGCGGCCCGGGGCTTCCGGCTGTGCCGCCAGCGTCAGCGCCATCGTCGCCCAGCAGCTCGCGCCGTAGGAGATGTACTGCGACTGACCGTGCGGGAACCCGCCGTCGAAGTAGGTGTTGCCGGGAATGGCCCGCTTGTTCACGAACCAGGAGCCATCGTCATCCTGCGTCCGCAGCAGGTACTTCACCCCACGGCGATAGGTCTCCGAAGTCGTCGGCACCCCACCGCCAACGTGGAGGGCGTAGAGCGCCTGCCCCGTGGCGTAGGCATCGCTGCGTGTGTAGGCAGCGTCCGCGCCGGAGCGCACCGGCCCCTCCTGCGCCCAGCCGCCGTCGGGTCGCTGCGCGGCGCGCAGTTCGGCGGCAGCCCGGGCGACCTCCGCGGCGGGCGCGCCCGCCCACTTCAGGCCCAGCAGGCGGAAGGCACGGTCCTCATTCGTTACGGGCTTCGTCGCCAGCAGCCACTTCTGCGCCTTTGCCAGTCGCGTAGCGGTCTCCGCGGCCCGATCCTTCGGCATGTACGCCTTCAGCAGCTGAACCGTAAGCGCGGTGGTCGTGAAGAGGCTGGACTGCACCGGCGCACGGCGCAGCAGGAACCCGAAATGGCCGTCCGGAGCCTGCTGGCGCGCGGCGATGGCCATGAGAGCGGACTGCGTTTCGCCCGCCGGCTGTCCCTGCGCAAGCAGACCGGAGTAGACGAAGGCCACCATCGGGACCACCTCGCCCATGTCGTTGCCCGGGATGTGCTTATCGAGCGCGGGGTTCGGCACGACGGCCTGAACCTGGTCCGCGACGGCTTCATCCCCCTTCAGGACCTTCTGCACCCCGGCGCTCGCCAGAATCCGGTCGAAGCGCAGCCCCCGCTCCTTCGCCAGCCCGGAGGCCATCAGCCCCAGCCCTTCGTGGTGGCAGGAGACGCAGGTCGCCCGCTCGGCGAACGTCGCGCTCGACTG
This sequence comes from uncultured Armatimonadota bacterium, assembly GCA_937902745.1. GTDB lineage: Bacteria > Armatimonadota > Armatimonadia > Armatimonadales > Armatimonadaceae > CALEKU01. The sequence goes on along the minus strand of CALEKU010000124.1, from coordinate 124,343 downwards.
CTCGATGCGGCGCAGACCGCGCTCGGCCGCCGTGCGCGCCTGCTGCTCCAGTGACGAAGCCGCTTGTCCGGAGAAGGAGACCGTGGTGCGTCCCGGTGCGCCGCTGCCACCGCGCAGCACGGTCGCCGCGACCGAGTTGCCGCGGGCGCGGGCGATACCGAGGGCGGTGCGTCCCCGGGCGTCCTTCGCACTCCGGTCGGCCCCGGCGCGCAGGAGGGCGCGCAGCGTGACCGCGTCCTCCGTGTAGCGGGCCGCAAGGTGCAGGGCGGTGTTTCCCGCCTTATCGCGGGCGTTCAGGCTGCCGCCCGCCTTCGGCGCGAGCAGGGTCACGCACTCCGGGTAGCCGTTCTGCGCCGCGTACATCAGCGCCGTCCGCCCGTGGATGTCCTTCGCACCGGCTTTTGCCCCAGCGCTGAGAAGAAACCGAACGGCGGCGCTCTGGCCGCGCCGGGCGGCGTACATCAGAGGCGTCGTGCCCTCGGCGTCGGGAGCATTGACATCCGCCTTGCTGCGAGCGATCAGGAGGCGCATAAGGTCCACGCGTCCGTTCTCCGCAGCGGTCATAAGGGGCGTAATCTCGTCGGCGCGGTCTTTTGTGACCACGGCGCCCTTCGCCACCAGGTAGCGCACCACATCGGCGTTCCCCCCCATCTCGGCGAAGTTCAGGGCGGTGCCGAGGCGGCCGGACGTGTTGACGTTCGCGCCGGCCTCGACCAGTGCTACGCAGATGTCGCGCTTGCCCACGGTCGCGGCCCACATCAAGGGAGTGATGCCCAGCCAGTTCTTGCCCTCTACCTGCGCCCCCTTCGCCAGAAGCGCCTTCACATCGGCAGCGGTGCCGTAGCTGATGGCCTGGAAGAGGTCCGCCCCGAGCGGGTCGTCGGGCGGGGGAGGCGCGGGCGCTGCGGTCGGAGGGGTCGCGGGCTGCGGCGGCGCCTGCGGGGTGGTCTCCTGCTGGGCGAAGGCCGCCACGGCGAAGAGTGGTGCGGTCAAGATCGCAACAGCGGCGATCGAAACCCTTTTTCGTAACAGATTCATCCTTTGATCTCCTGTGCGTCCGGCGCACACTCGCCGGATCATTTCCCCCGCGTGCCTGACGGCGCGGGTTGTCCTGGAAGACAGGCACACGTGCCCCCGGTATCCCGTTTTTTGCTGCGTCCTGCAAAAAAAGATCCGGAGGAGAGGGGCGCTCTCCTCTCCTCCGGATCTCCTCACCAGCGCTATCGGCGTGACGTTCGGGTTGCCGTGGGCTTCTTGCGCGCCGGCGAAGCGGCCGGAGCGGCTGCCGCTGCAGCGGGCGCCTTTGCCGGCGCGGGATTGCGGACCACGAGGCGGGCGCCCGCCAGGCTCTCCGGCCGGGCGAACGCCGCGAACTCCTTCGGTGCGGTGACCACGGTGGGGTCACCGTCGCTGATGTAGAGTTTCCGGTGGTCGCGTCCGCCCGGGCCAAGGCGGGCAATCGCCTTCTCAAAGCGGCCGGGATGGACACCGAAGCGCGTGACCTTGCGGCGGTCGAAGCGCTTATCGTAGACCGAGTACGACTCGTCCCCCCAGGCGATGCAGATGCCCAGGTTCTGGCCCTGAGGTTTGCCATCCGGGTTCAGGATCAGGTCGAGCCGTGCCGGGTCCGCGGGCGCCTCGCCGTAGGGCAGGCAGAATGTGTCGATCGTGGCATCCGGCGCGATCTTGCGGACGTAGTCGCGGCAGGCGATCACCTCCTGCGCCACCCGCTCCGCTGGCATATGCCGCATGTTCCGATGGTTCGTGCTGTGGTTGCCGATCTCATAGCCGTTATCGAGCAGGAAGCGGAACTTCTTCTGCACGCTGCCCACCTGGCCAAACGGCGCGTCCGTGTACTTCGACGCCGGCAGCACGAAGAACGTGGCCCGCTGCGGCCAGGCGTCCCCGTGCTTCTGGTGAAAGGCTTCCAGGATGCCGACCGCGCAGTTCGGGTCGATCCGCCCATCCTTCAGGTAGCGGAACTGCGTCCCGCGCGCGTCGTCGAATGTGAGGACGACCGGCGTCTTCCCTGCGGGTACCTGCTGCAGCCCGCCGGGGACGAACAGATCCCGGAAGTTGACGGGGTACCAGCCCGCCTTCAGCATCAGCTCGAGTTGCTTGCGGAAGGTAGCCGGGGAGATGTTGAGGCCCTCTTTGTCGTACTTCCCCTTCGCCCCGATGGCATGGTACATCACGACGGGAATGCGCCCGAGTTCGTTCCCCACAGCGGGGGGCGCGGGTGCGGGACGGGGGCTGGCGGGGGGCGCGGGCGGTGCCCCCGGCGCCTGTGCCGCGACCGGGAGCGCCATCAGCGCCGCGGTGGCGATCAAACCAAACAGGCGTGTCTTCATGGCTGCTTGAATTATAGGGAAAAAGGTCGGCACGCCTTATAGGATGCCGCCGGGCAGACGCGGGGGGAGCGCACGTGGCGTCGCCCAGCGAGGGAAAAACGGCCCCCTAGCCGTTTTCCTGACAGGCGATTATAACCTGTCCGGGAATCCCGGACAAGGGAAGCCGGGTTAAGGAGCCCGGAGCCGCGCCACCGCGCGCTGCACAGCATCCGGACGCGCGGGCGGCATGTTTTCGCGCATTCGGCTGACATCGCCTTCGCGCCAGAGCAAGTTCCCACACGCCGATACCACCCGCGTTCACGCCCGGCACGTCCGCGCGGGCGTGGGAGACGAGTACGCCCGCGCCCGGGGCGAACACGGTGGCCCCGTTTGTTGCGGCGCCGGGTGCGACCCGCTTCCTCATGGCCCCGGTATGCGCGTCCACCAAGGCGATCTCCTCCCGTTTGCCGTAGCTGCTGACGAGCACTCGCGCGCCGTCCGCGGTAAAGCCCAGCGGCCAGTTTCCCGCCTCCGTAGCCAGCGCCGCGCTCCGACGCCCCGAGGCGATATCGAAGATAACCACCCGCCTCCCGACGCTCCCCGGCTGGACGGCGAGCACAACCCGGTCCCCAGCCGGGGCAAGGTGCGGGCACCCCTGAATCCGGATTCCGGCGGGCAGGAGCGCGCGGCGTCCGACGGGGCGCAACGTTTCCGCCCCGACCTCCCACTCGGTCACCATGCCGTACTCGTCTATGCCGACGAGGCGGGCAGCGCTGGTAAAGGCAAGAAGCGCCATAGACGCGCCCCCGCTCGGCTCCGTGGCAAGGGCGCGACCGCTCCCGGCCTCCCAGAGGCGGAGAACGAACGCATTTTGGGGAGAAGCGCGAAAACTCGCCGTCACAAGGCGCGCACCGTCCGGCGCGAACGCCATGGCATCCACGCCGCTCTCGTGCGCCAGAACCTGCCGGACCGCGCCCGCAGCGCGAACATCCCAGAGGCGGACGGCGGTCTGGTCCTGGCTCTGGGAGGCGGTTGCCAGCAGGCGCCCGTCGGGCGAGAAGGTCAGGAGGTTGACGGGCGGGGCTTGCAGCTGCCCCTGATGCGGCCACACGCGGAACCGCAGATCGCCGGTCCGTGTGTCCGCCACGGCGAAGCCGCCCCGGTCGTCGGCTACGGCGTAGCGAGTACCATCCGCAGACAGCGCGCCCGCCCGCGTGCCGAGGGCCAGGGTCACCGCTTCCAGATCGGGCAACGGCGGGTGTGCGCCTCCCCCTTGCGCCCACGCGCCGGGTGCCGGGATGGCGCACCCGGCGGTCAGGGCGAGAGCACCGGAGACGAACCCGCGACGCGAGACGGAATTCATGGCGGCGTGTGCTCTCCTTCCAGGTCCGCTATTCGGACTCCGGAAGCAGGCAGCCGCTTCGAATGGGGCGGGTTACACGCTCGCGGGGCGGGTCTTGGTGAGGGCGAGCAGGGATTCGTTGTCGGTGCGAGGCAGGTGCGGGCAGCAGTTCCCGCCGGACGGGAAGAGTTTGCCCGGGTTCAGCAGACCGTCTGGATTGAACACGGCGCGAATCTTCGCCATCGCGTCCAGGTCGTCCTCGGAAAAGACCAGGTCCAGAAACTCCTGCTTCTCGATGCCGATGCCATGCTCACCGGTGAGGGTGCCGCCCATGCGGACACAAGCGCGCAGGATGTCGCCGCCGGCCGCCAGCACGCGCTTGACCTCCTCCGGGTCGCGCTCGTCGAACAGCACAGCCGGGTGCAGGTTGCCGTCGCCCGCATGGAAGACGTTCGCGATGCGCAGACCGTGCCGTCTGCCAATCGCGGCGATCTCGCGCAGTATCTCGGGCAGGCGGGTGCGCGGGGCCACGCCGTCCTGGGTGGCGCAGGAGGGGGCGAGCCGCCCGATGGTCCCGATACTCTTCTTCCGGGCGGTCCAGAGCTTCGCGCGCTCGTCGGCGTCGCGGGCGGCCTTGACCTCCATCACCCCGCCCTCGCGGCAGAGTTCCACAATCCGCTCGGCCTGCCGGTCGATGCCCGCCTCCGGCCCGTCCACCTCGATCAGGAGGACCGCTCCAGCATCGCGCGGCAGTCCCAGGTGGTAGGCATCCTCGACCGCCTGCAGAATCGTATTGTCGATCATCTCCAGGGCCGCCGGGAGGATACCCGCCGCGATGATGGCGGAGACGATCCCGGTGGCGTCGTCGATGGTGCGGCAGATCGCGAGCAGCGTCCGCACCGCCTCCGGCGTCTTCACCAGGCGCACCGTCGCCTCGGTTACAATTCCCAGCGTCCCCTCGGAGCCGACCATGATGCCGGTCAGGTCGTACCCCCAGTCATCCGCGGAGATATCGACCACGCCGCCGTCTGGCAGGACCACGCGCGCCGCGAGGATGTGGTTCACGGTGACGCCGTACTTCAGCGTGTGCGGCCCGCCGGAGTTGTTGGCGATGTTGCCGCCGAGGGTGCAGGCGCCCTGCGACGACGGGTCCGGCGCGTACTGGTAGCCGTCCTTCGCCACCGCCTTCGTCAGGTGGACGTTCACGGCCCCGGCCTGCGCCCGCATCCGGCGGTTCGGCAAGTCGATCTCCAGCACGCGGTTCATGCGCGACAGGCAGAGCAACACCTCGTCCTCGCCCGTGAGCGTCCCGCCCGCCAGGCCCGTGCCCGCCCCGCGCGGCACCACGGGCACGCCGCGCTCGTGGCACAGGCGCACCACCAGGGCGACCTCTTCCGTGGTCTGGGGCAGCACCACCAGGCCGGGCAGGGACTTCTCCAGCGTGTAGGCGTCGAAGGCGTAGACCTGCTTCTGCGCCGGGGTGGCGCGCACCCCGTCGTCCCCGACGATGCCGCGTACCGCGTCGATAAAGTGGGCGTCAATCACGCTGTTATTCTACCTTGCCTTTGCCTGGGGCCGGGGATTTTCCCGACGCGGCGCCCGGGTTGGGGGCGGCGGTTCCGGGTACGTCCCAGAGTAGGAAGCGGCGGCGCCCGGCGTGGCGCCGCCCGACATCACCCGGATTGACCCAAGGAGACGACCCCATGGCGGAGCAGGTACCGCTTTCCAAAGCCGCGCGGGCGGACGACCCGGCGTATGATAAAGCCCGCAATGACGAAACGCACGAGGTAGCGCCGGACGTGGCCTACCAGCGGCTCGCCCTGGTGAACGTTGCCTACGTCGGCGTGCCCGGATCGAACGAATGGGTGCTGATCGACACGGGCGTACCCGGCACGGCGCGCTTCATCAAGGCCGCGGCGGCGGCGCGGTTTGGGAAGGAGTCCCGGCCCGCCGCCATCGTCATAACGCACGGGCACTTCGACCACGTGGGGGCGCTGGAGACGCTGGCGCGCGAGTGGGATGTTCCTGTCTACGCCCACATCCACGAACTGCCGTACCTGGACGGGCGCGCGGCGTACCCGCCGCCGGACCCCAGCGTGGGTGGCGGAATCATGAGCACGCTCTCGCCCCTGTTCCCGCGGGGGCCGGTGGACGTTTCCCCGTGGCTGCGGGAGCTGCCCCTGGACGGCACGGTACCGGGGATGCCGGGCTGGAAGTGGGTGGCCACGCCGGGGCACACGCCGGGGCATGTTTCCCTCTGGCGCGCGTCCGACCGGATGCTGATTGCCGGGGACGCCTTCATCACGACGCGCCAGGAGTCGGCTTACGGGGCGTGGACCCAGGCGCCGGAGATGCACGGCCCGCCCATGTACTTCACTCAGGATTGGGAGGCGTCCCGCCGCTCGGTCGAGGCGCTGGCGGCGCTGGAGCCGGAGGTGGCGGTGACGGGGCACGGCCGGGCGATGCGCGGTGAGGAGCTGCGCGCCGCGCTCGCAACGCTGGCCCGGGACTTCGACCGGGTGGCGGTGCCGGAACACGGGCGTTACGTCGCCGAGCCAGCGCGCGTGGAGACCCGCACGGCCTACGAGCCCACCCGAAACCGGTAGCCGCGGAGGCGTCGGGCTTGCCTGCGGACCCTGTCGCGGCACGATGGTTCTGCCGAAGACAAGTCAGGAGGACCCCTGACGCCTTATGTCTACGCGCGCGGATGAAAACGTGCCGGTGGCGGCGCGCACCCTGCCCACCGCGGATGGCCTCAGCCCCACGGCCACTCTGGTGCTGGCGTGCTGCCTGTTTGTGCTCTCCGGGGCGTGCGGCCTCGCTTATGAGGTGGTGTGGAGCAAGTACCTCGGCCTTTTCCTGGGGAACACCGTCCTGCTGCACACCGCGGTCCTCGGCACGTTCATGGGCGGCCTGGCGCTGGGGAGCCTGCTGATTGGGCGGCGGGTGGCGCGCATCAATGCCCCGCTGAAGGCGTATGGCTACCTGGAGCTTGCCATCGCGGCGTACGCGCTTGCCTTTCCGTCCCTGACAAAGCTCGGTGAGGCGCTGGTCGCGGCGGCAGCGGCCGGCATGGGGCCGGGCACGTCTGGCCTGATTGTGGTCAAGGTGCTCACGGGCGTGCTGCTGCTGGCACTGCCAACCCTGCTGATGGGCGCTACCCTCCCCCTCTTGACGGCGCATGTGGAGCGCTCCCTGCCGCTGATGCACAGCGGCGAGGACCGCACCCGGAAGGGGGGCGACGGCGCAAACTGGCTGTACTTCGCCAACTGCGCGGGCGCGGTCCTGGGCACTCTGGTGACGGGCTTCCTCCTGATTCCCTACCTGGGTCTGGCCGCCACCGTGACCGGCGTGGCCATTCTGAACGCCCTGGTGGGTCTGACTGCGGCCGGCTTTGGTCTGCGGAGCGCCGCCACTCCGACCCCGACGGCGGATGCCGCCGGCACCGCTGCGCCCCGGGCAGGGCTTTCCGCGCGGGAGCGGACGGTTCTGGTTGCCATCTGCCTCTCGGGCGCGACGGCCTTCTTCTACGAACTGGTGTGGACGCGCCTCTTTGCCGTGAGCCTGGGGAGCAGCACCTACTCCTTCACCCTGATGCTGGCAGCGTTCATCACGGGCCTCTCCGTGGGCAGCATCGCCGCGAACCTCCTACCGGTACGCCGCGCGCCGCTGCTCTGGTTCGCCGGGGCCGAACTCGCCATCGGCGTGGCGATCACGCTGTCGCTGATCCTGTACCCCCGCATTCCCTACTGGACCTGGCACCTGCGCTGGATGTTTCGGCCGGTGCCGGAGAGCATCGGGCTGTACCAGTTGTGCCAGTACGGCATTATCTTCGCCATCATGGCGGTGCCGACGTTCCTGTTCGGCCTGACGTTCCCGGCAGCCATTCGCGCCGCCGCGGAGGGACGTACCGCCACAGAGTCGGGAAGCGCCCCGCCGCCGTCCGAAGGCGGCGTGGCGGAACGTGCCGCCCTGGTCTACGGGTGGAACACCATCGGGACGCTGGTCGGGGTGGTGTTCGCGGGCTGCGTACTGATTCCCCTGATCGGGCTGCAGCGGACACTGCAGGCGGGCGCGGCGCTGAACCTGCTCATCGGTGCGGGTCTGCTCCTGTCCGATGCGCGCCTGCCGGCGGCAGGCGGGGCGCGGCGGCGCTTCACCGCGGCTGCTGCCGCGGTGCCGGCGGTGATCGCCCTGGGTGCCATCCTCGCAACACCGCGGTGGTCGCCGCTCGCCTTTACGTTTGGCAGCTTCCGCATGACCGCCGCGCCCCCGGCAACCTTCGCGCAGTACTGGGAAACGCTGACCGAAAAGCGCGAGGTGCTGTTCTACCGCGAGGACTTCGGGACCACCGTGGGCATCCTGCACAACAAGAGCGGCTCAAAAGAAATCGATGAGACGTTCCTGGTGGTGGATGGCAAACCGGACGCCTCTTCCGTAGGAGACATGCCGACCCAAAAGCTCGTGGGCCATGTCCCCCTGTTCCTGAAGCCGGACGCGAAGGATGTCTTTGTGCTCGGACTGGGCAGCGGAGCCTCGGCGGGCAGCATCCTGACCCACCCGGGCGTGCGCCGGGTGGACTGCGTGGAGCTCTCCCCGGCGGTGGCCGAGGCGGCGCGCTTCTTCGACCCGTACACAGGGGCGCCCTCCCAAGATGCCCGCTTCCGCCTGACCATCGACGATGGCAAGTCGTTCCTGCAGGCCACGCCGCCGGGCACTTACGATGTGATCGTCAGCGAGCCGACGAACCCCTGGATCGCGGGGGTAGGCACCCTGTTCTCCGAGGAGTCGTTCCGCGAGGCCGCGCGGGCGCTGAAGGAGGACGGCATCGTGGCGCAGTGGTTCCACACCTACTCGCTGGACAACCGCCTCGCCGCCACGATCATACGCACCTGCCGGAACGTCTTCCCGCACGTTCTCATCTTCCAGGGGGCGGAAAGCGACTACATCCTGATTGCGTCCCGCAAGCCGTTCGCGATCGACTTCGGACGCATCGAGCAGGAGTTCGGGCACCCGGCGGTGCGCGCGGACCTCGCGGCCGTTAACATCACGTCGCCGCTCGCGCTCCTGGCACAGAACACCCACACCCCGGAGTCCATCCCGACGCTTGAAGAGGGCGGCGGCATCAACAGCAACGACCTGCCGATCCTGGAGTACTTCGCGCCGGATGCCCTGTACACCGGAGCGACGGCGACGCGCGTCCGCGAGACCGACGAGCGCCTCCGCCCGGGCAGCAACGTGCTGGCCGCGCTGTACATGCGTCATCGGCCACCGACCCGCGAGGCGCTCCGCTCCCTGATGATGGCGCAGAGCGATTCCCGCTCCGGCTCCCCGCGCCTGCTGCGCTCGGTGGCGCAGCAGTACATCGCCCGGTGGCCGGAGGAGCTTGAGGGCTACTCCCGTATGGCCCAGGCGTACCTGCGGGACGGGGACACGGAGAGCGCCCTGCCCTATCTGGAGGAAGCGGCGAAGCGCGGAGACGCCGACGCCCGCACGGTGGCCGCCAGCATCCGCCAGCAACTCGCCAGCACCGGCGCTTCCGCCCTCACCCCACCCGCCGTCACAGCTGCGGCGCGCTGAGGCCCCCCTCGGGCCGTTGTCAGTACCGCCAGTCGGCGTGACCGCTGCGGGAGCGCTTGTCGGTCAGGCGGGCGAGCCAGGCGCCCTCGCCCTGAGTGGCGTGAACCACAAACACGCCGTAGCTGCCATCCCGGTCTGAGGTGAACGCCAGGTAGGCGCCATCGGGCGACCAGGCGAGCGCGGTGCCGAAGGACGCCGAGCGGGTGAGGCGGCGCAGGTCCGTGCCGTCCGCGGCGACTGTGTAGAGGTCGTAGTGATCGCCCGAGCCGTAGAAGAAGGCGATGCGGCTACCGTCTGGCGAGTACACCGGCGTGGCGAAGTCCCCCTCCCCCTCCAGCGGCAGCCGCGCGAGCGCGGGCGCCGACAGGGTCAGTGGCTGCGCGTCCGTGCCGTCGGTGGCGTTCGCGCGCCAGATCCGCCGGTTCGCGGCGCCGCCGCGCGCCGAAACGAAGAGAACGGTGCGCCCGTCCGGCGAGACGCAGGGCTGCGCGTCGTCCGCCGGGTCGTTCGTGAGCCGCCGAAGGTCGTCCCCGGTCTGGGCGTTGACGCTGTAGATCTCCCGGTTACCGTCCCGGTCCGAGGTGAAGAACACGCGCCCGCCGTCCGGCGACCACGCCGGGTCGGCGTCCGCCCCCACGCGCCGGACGGTCAGTTGCCGCACGCTACCCCCGGGATTGTCCACATCCAGAACCCACAGGCCCTCTGCCGCCCCCCGAAACGGGTCGCTTTCCCGCGCCACGAAGACGATTCGGCGGCCATCCGGGCTGAACCGGGGCTGCTTCTCCTCGCCCTGCCGCTTTGTGAGACGGCGGACGCGCCCGCGGCCAGCGTTACCGTCCAGCAGGAACAGCTCCCAGTCGCCCCGCTCCCGGTCCGAGGTGAACACAATCCGCCCCTGGCTGCGCCGGGCGCTTCCCTCCCCGGGGTAGGGTGCGATCACGACGCTGCCGTCCCCGCCATCGCCAATAACAATCACCGAGTCACCGCCGCGGCGCTGCTCCTGCTGCTTCTCCTCTTCCCGCTCTCGTGCTGGCGGGGAGCCGGAGCCGCCCCCCTTGCTGCCCTGGTTCTGCTCCTCGCGCCCGCGCGCCTGCTTTGCCGCCGCCGGCAGAGCGGCCGACAGTCCCACCACCGCCAGTAGCGCGGCTATAACCGCGCCGCGACCGCACCGGAGTCGTTTCGTCATCGCGTACCTCCTTTGTCGGCGTGCTGCCTCAGGGCACGTTCGCGGGCGCGGGTGGGGCGGACAGTATCCCGGCTTCGGGTGTCCGGGTTCGTGTTGGCGTCCCCCCGGGACGTCAGCCGGCGCAGGCCGCGGCCCACCAGGTCCAGGCGCCAGATGTCGAAGAACCCGCCGTCTCGGTCGGAGTCGAAGAAGAGATAGCGTCCGTCTGCGCTGAAGGCGGGGAAGCCATCGTCGGGGCCGCCCCCGCCGTTGTCGGTGAGGTTGACGGGGTTGGCGCCGTCGTCGGCGGCCACGCGCCAGATGTCGAAATCACCGTCTCGATCGGAGGCGAAGGCGATCTGCGAGCCGTCCGGACTGTAGGCGGGGGAGTCGTCCGTTCCCTGGCTGTTCGTCAGCCGCCGGACATCCGACCCGTCCGCGGCGTTCATGCTGAACACCTCCCAGTCACCGCCCCGTTCCCCCGAGAAGGCGAGGCGGGTTCCGTCCGGAGACCAGCACGGGGTCTGCTCCGCCTCCGCCGTGAACGTAAGGCGGCGGACCGCCCCCGTGGTCCGGTCCAGGACGTAAATCTCATCATTGCCGTCCCGGTCGGACACAAAGGCGACCAGGCGGCCGTCCGGTGAGAGCGCCGGGTCGGCATCCAGGAAAGGGTTATCGGTCAGGCGGCGGACGTTCCCCCCGCTGGTCTCCATCACGTAAAGGTCGAAGTCGCCGTCACGGCGCGAAGTGAAAATAATCTCCCGGCGGTCCGGCGTCAGCACGGGCTGGAAGTCCAGGTCGCTGTGGAAGGTGAGGCGCCGCTGCCGGGTGCCGTCCGCCGCCATCACGTAAATTTCGGAGTTGCCGTCGCGGTTGGAGGTGAAGACCACAAGCGGGTCCAGCAGGCTCGGGAACTCGCCGCCGTCGCCCTTGCCGCCGCCGCACCCGGCGGCCAGGAAGAGCGCCCCCCCGATGACCGCCACACCCGCCGCCCTCCGAAACCGTCGCGCCCACGCTCGTGCCATGTCCGGACCCTTTCCCCGCGAAAACTGCGCGCACTTTACGAACCGGGTCACTAACGCCGATGGCGGCGGGGTCGTGACAGGCAGGCACGAAAACTTTTCGTGAGTTTTTTTTCACAGTTTGTCACGTCCGCCGGCAGGACGACGTTAGGGAGGACATAAGAGGAAGCGTACACGCGAGCGCGCGAACGGGAAGGAGTGGCCTCCCGTGACGGCGAACGGGGTGATACGAGGTGGTACACAGTCATGATCGACCGTGCCGGACGCAACGACGACGAAGCCGCCGAAGCCCCCGCTGCGTATCCGCGCTACATCGTAGAGGACGACCGTCCCACGAGTGAGCCGCCGCTGTCGCGGAACTTCTTCGAAAAGAATCTGTCGCACTTGATAGGGCGACGCACCGCGGGCGGGGTCTGGCCGGATGACCCGGCGGACCCGGAGGCGGTGAAGCAGTTCCAGGCGGGACAGCGAGCGCTCTATGAGGAGAAGGATGTAGTCCTGGCCATACGCTGCTATGAAGCGGCGCTGGACCGGGATTCGGGATACATCAAGGCGTGGGTGGCGCTGGCGATCGCGTATATCAGCGATAACACGCCGGAGAGCCTGGAGCGGGCGGAGGGGGTGCTGACCTACCTATCGGGGATCGAGCCCAATGAGTGGCTGACCAGCGAGGCGAGCAGCATCATCTACCAGAACCTGGCGTACCTGTACGTACACCAGTACCGCCAGAGCGGTGAGAAGGCGATCCTGGCAAAGGCGGATGCGAACTACGCGGTGGCGGACGCGCGGGCTGGGGACAGGCCGAGAATCGAGTTCCTGTGCCCGTGGGCGTATGTGAAGATCGAGATGGGTCAGGAGTATGCGGCCCGCGCGCTCTGGGAAAGGGCGAAGCAGTGGGCGGCGAAGACCGGGGCAGAGCACCTGCTGGCGGAATACGCCGCGAAGTATGCCCCGCTACGCAAACTCTGACGGCGAAGAACAGCCGTTCCGATAACGGGAATACAGAGAGTAGTTTTACGAAATCATCTCTTCGGTGAGACGCGGGATAAAGACGAAAATGAAGACGAAGAACGCCCTGATAAAGAAGACGGTCCTCGCCCTGACGGTCATGGCGACGCTCTCCGCGATGTTGTTCGGCTCCAGCCCGGCGCAGGCGGACCTGACCGGCCCCAAGCCGCCCAAGGACAGAATCACCCGGCGGTAACGACCGAGTCACTTTCCCCGGCGCTGTTTGCCGGGACGACCTGTACGGAAGGAGAGGTGGCATGGAAGTGGACCGCCCGAAGACGCCGGACGCCATTACACGCCAATCCCTGACGGGACTGCGCGACTTCATCAAGGGTCGCGATATTACCGACGCCGCGCCGCAGCCAGCGGCGCCGACCACCACAGCGACAGCACCCGCCGCGGCCCGGCCGCAGGCACGCCCGCGCCGCGAAACGAACGCGGAGCTGCTGCACATCATCCGCACCGCGAAGTCGGAGCAGGAGCGCAGCCGCGCCGCGGAGGTGCTGCGGCGCCAGGTGAAGTCGCTGTGCGCGGCGGTCACCGACCGCTACACCAGCGCCCTGACTGCCCAGGAGGCGGACGACCTGACCCAGGAGGTCATGGTGCGCCTTATCACCAGCGCGGCGGGCACGGCCCGCGACGGGCAGGTGCTGGAGCCGACCCCGGCCTACATCCAGCGCATCGCGGTGAACCTGCTGATCGACCAGAAGCGGTTCCTGGACCGCCGCGGCCTTTCCCGGCCCGGCGTCAGCGTGGACGACTCTGAAACCGCCGTCAGCGTGCCGGACCCGCGCGTTTCGGTCGAGGCGGACGTAGTAGGCAAGTTCCACCGGCGCGACCTGCGCGAGGCGCTGAAGCGGACGCTCTCCCCGTTGGAGGCGCGCGTCCTCTGGATGCGCTCCGACGGGGCCTCGCACAGCGAGATCGCGGACGCGCTGGGCATCAAGGAGGCGAACGCCCGCAAGCATCACGAGCGCGGCTTGAAGCGCCTCAAGAAGGCCGTGGACGAGGGCGCGTTCCCCGCTGCGGCGTAGCGGAACAATAGCCCAAAGAGCCATCGGGCCGCGGGGAGTGCTCCCCGCGGCCCGATGGCTCTTTGTTTTTTACGAATAGGCGGGCAGCAGGTCGGCGTGGGCCTGCAGGCAGGCGGCCAGGGCGCAGCGGCCCGCGGCCTTGTCCACGATGGTCGGGTCAAGATCCGCCGCCTCGAAGAGCAGGTCCCGGCTCCGCTCCAGCGCCGCCGCGACGATCAGTTCGGTCACCATGGCAGTGCGCTGGATGTAGGGCATGACGGCATCGGGGATAGCCACGTCCTGCGGCATCAGCCCCGCGCCGTTGGCATAGGCCGGCGCCTCCACAACCGGCACCTCCGAGCGCCCCAGCACCGTATGCCCGATGGTCAGGTTCAGCGCCTCGAACATCGCCGGGCGGCCGAACCGCAGCGCCGCAATCAGGTCCAGCGGGCGCTCCCAGGAGGGCTTGGCCAGCAGCGCGTCCCACGACGCCTCGCCCGCGGCGACCGCCCGCAGGTACGCCATCCTCTCCGCCCGCTGCTCGGGGTTCCCGTGCCACGTCCCCTCCTCCGTCACCGGGACGTCATCCGGGCGCGGCTCGAAGAAGTCGCGCGTGTGCTCGTCGGTCGGGGTCAGGAGGTAGCCCGTTTCGCGCACCATCCGCTCCGCGCGCGGGTTGCCACAGGTCGCGCCGGACGCCACTGCGGCGCGCACCGCGGGCAGGAGATCCTCCCCGGTCCGGCGGTCCCGCAGGGAGACTACGAACGCGTGATGGTTCAGGCCCGCCGTCACTGCCTCGAAGGCGTCGCGCGCCTTGCGGAACGGGTAACCGATAGTCTCTCCCGTCAGCAGTTTCCACAACATCCCGTAGGCGACCTGGGCCACGGAGCAGAACCCGACAGTGGTCACCCCGCACCGCTGCGCGGCGTCTACGACGCGCGGCAGGGGGTTGGAGACGGTCAGCAGCCACGCCTTCGGGCACAGGCGTGTCATGTCCTTTGCCAGTCCTTCGATGAAGGCGATCTGTCGCAGGGAGTAGCTGATGCCGGCGACGCCGCCGAACTCGCTGATGCCGTGCCCCGGCGCGAATCGCGCGATGATCTCGCGGTCCATCGCGTGCCGGCGCTGCATCTGCGGACTGGCGCAGCAGATCACGAAGTCTGCTCCCTCCAGGGCGGGCCATCGCTCTGTGTGCGCGGTCACCTGGACCGCCCCCAGTCCCCGCTCACGCGCCATACGCCGCCCGACGCCCGCCATGCCCTCAACCGCTTCCGCGTCCACATCCATCAGTGCCAGCTCTATGCCGTCCAGTCCCTGATCCAGGAACGTCTGCGCCAGCACGCTCGGCCCGAACACGTAACTCCCCGCCCCCACAACCGCTATCTTCATGCCCGCCCTCCGCCCTCAGCATACCCCCGGCACACGCGCAGTTCCTCCCCCTTCGGCTACAATAGAGGCCATGCGCGTTTCTCTCGACCTGCCCGACTCGTTTTCGGTAGACGTCCTGGTGGCGGGCGGCGGCCCGACCGGAATTGCGGCGGCCCTCTCGGCAGCCCGAGCCGGGGCGACGGTGCTCCTGGTGGAGAAGATGGGGTTCCTGGGCGGCACGGCGACGGCGGCGCAGGTCCCGGCGTTCGCGCCGTTCTCGGACCGGACGAAGGCAGTGGTGCGGGGCATCGGCTGGGAGGTGATGACGGAGATGCAGCGCCGCGCCGGGCGCCCCCTCCCCTCGCCCGATTCCTACGATCCGAAGCAGCAGAGGCGCATGGACTGGGTACCCATTGAGGTGGAAGCCCTCAAATGCCTCTACGATGACCTCTGCGAAGCCGCGGGCGTCACGGTCCTCTTCCATACGCAGGTGCCGGAGGTTCTGGTTGCCCCCCCCGCCCCCTCCGGGAGTGCCGCCTGCGCGGCGGGCGGCAACGTTCCGTTGCATCGTGTCAATTCCGGCGAATCGGCGCGGAGCGCCGATTCGCCGGAATTAAGTCGGTCCAGCGGCACGCTGGCCCCCGCGGGCAGCGCTCCCCCAGAGGGGGCGGGGGGGGCAACAGCCAACACGATCACCCACGCCGTCCTCGCCAACAAAGATGGACTGACGCTCGCGCGGGCGAGGGTCTTCATCGACGCCACGGGGGACGCGGACCTCGCAGCGCGCGCGGGATGCCCGTTTGAGAAGGGCGACGAGAGCGGGGCGACGCAGGGCATGACGCTTTGCTTCACCGTCGTCAACGGCAACCGTGAAGCGTACCTCGGGTACGTCTACCGCACGGGCGACGGGTACCTGGCGCGCCTCGTGGCGGAGGCGCGGGCGGCGGGCGATTATGACCTGCCGGACGCCTCGCTCGTGGGGATGAGCTTCAAGAACGACACCGTCGCGGGCTGTAACATGGGGCACGTCTATGGCTTCGACGCCACCAACGCCCTCTCTGTGTCGGAGGCCGAGCGCGAGGGTCGGCGCGTCGTGCAGAAGCTGCTCCCGTTCCTGCGCCGATACGTGCCGGGGCAGCAAGACCTTTACCTCGTCAGTACCGGGCCGCACATCGGCGTCCGCGAGTCCCGGCGCATCGTGGGCGACTACCGCCTCACGGTGGACGACTACCTCGCGTGCCACACCTTCCCGGATGACATCGCGCGAAACGCCTACTTTATCGACCTCCACGCAGTCACCACCGAGGCAGCGGCGCGGGCCAAATCCATCAGCGACGCCGAGAACGAGCGTGCGGAGCGCGCGCACTACGCCCTGCCGCCGGGCCGAAGCCACGGCATCCCGTACCGGTGCCTGCTTCCGCAGGGAGTGAACAACCTGCTGGTCGCCGGCCGGTCGCTCAGCGCGGACCGCGCGGTGCAGGGCGCGGCCCGCGTGATGCCGTTCTGCTTCGCCATGGGTGAGGCGGCGGGCCTTGCGGCAGCAACGGCGGCGGGCGAGACCGGCGGCGACGTACGCGCGGTAGACATCCCACGACTCCGGGAGCGCCTGCGTGCACAGGGCGCATGGCTCGACGACTAGCATTTTTTCCAGCAGACTTGATTTTACGTTCTGTTTACGGATGTACCGTACGGTAAGGGCACGCCGCTGTTACCGGGCGCCAGAGGCGCCGTAATTCAGGGCGACGCACACCATCCGCACGGAGAGAAGAGGAATCGCAAATGTCGAAGAAGATCGTCCGAAGCCGAAGCGCATTCACGCTGATCGAGCTTCTCGTAGTCATCGCAATTATCGCGATACTAGCAGCGATACTATTCCCGGTCTTCGCACAGGCTCGGGAGAAGGCGCGGCAGAGCGGCTGCCTGAGCAACCAGAAGCAGATCGGGCTCGCGCTGCTCCAGTACCTTCAGGACGCCGACGAGACGTACCCGCGCGCCTGGTACGGAGCGGGCAACGGCCCAAGCAACAACGTGGACCGCTACAAGTGGCACGACGCGCTGATGCCCTACGTTAAGAACGAGCAGGTCTACACCTGCCCGAGCGACGACGAGAACGCTCCGTACCGCTTCCGCACGGACCGCGACTACGGCTCCTACGGCATGAACGCGACCTACTGGTGGCAGGGAGACAACTACACCTCCCCCTACGAGCAGTCGCTCGCGCAGTTGGCGCGCCCCGCGGAAACTGTCTGGGTCCTGGAGATGGCGAATGCGGGCCTGCTGAACAACTTTGAAGTGGAATGGGCCTGGGTGGGCGACACGCCGGGCATTACTGAGGGCAGCCCGCGCCGGATGCGCAATATCTCGGAGCGGCACCAGGGCCGCACCAACGTCCTCTGGTGCGACGGACACGCCAAGTCGGTGAAGTTGGAGGACTTGAACCAGCGCAACGCCGAGGGCGCCGCGTACCTGTTCACAATCGAGGAGGACTGACAGGACGCGCACGGCGCGCGGGGGGCGTCGCGGGTCTTATGCCCGCGACGCCTCTGTCTTGGGACAGTGACGTATTTCCCGCGGGGAGCGGATAAAATAAGGCATTGCGACCTACCCACTGGTGAGGAGGGCCTGTGATCCGAAATCCCCGTTTATTGGCGAGCGCGGCAGCGCTGGTGCTGCTGCTCTCGTCTTTCGCCGCTTCCGCCGCCAGCGCAGAGCCGGCCCAGCAGAAGCCGCGCCCCACGAACCCGAGCGCCGGGGCGGTGGTCCCACCGCTGAAGTTCCGCGAGCGCACCCTGAAGAATGGGCTGAAGGTCATCAGTTCTCAGGACCGCGCAACGCCGACCGTCGCCATCTATGTCTGGTACCACGTGGGCAGCAAGGACGACCCGCCGAACCGCAGCGGCTTCGCCCACCTCTTCGAGCACCTCATGTTCAAATCCACGAAGAACATGAAGTCGGAGATGCTGGACCGGTTGACCGAGGATGTCGGCGGCGAAAACAACGCCTACACCGACGCCGATGTCACGGTCTACCACGAGACGGTTCCCTCCAACTATCTGGAGACGCTGCTCTGGGCCGAGGCGGAGCGCATGGTGAACCTGAACGTGGACCAGGCGAACTTCGCCTCGGAGCGCGACGTGGTGAAGGAGGAGTTCCGGCAGAGCGTCCTGGCCCCGCCCTACGGCCGCCTGGGCTGGCTCACCGAGAACCTCTCCTACGTGAAGCACCCGTACCGCCGCCCCACCATCGGGAGCATCGAGGACCTGAGCGCGGCGTCCCTGGAGGATGTTCGCAAGTTCTACCGGACGTTCTACCGCCCGGATAACGCGACCCTGGTCGTGGTCGGGGACTTCGACCCGCAGCAGCTCGACGCCTGGGTGGATAAGTACTTCGGGCGCATCCCGAAGCCTGCTGCGAAGATGCCCCGCGTAACCGTGAAGGAGCCCCCGCGCAAGGCCGAAAAGCGCTACAACGAGACGTCGCCCAACGTCCCGCTGCCCGCCGTCGTCGCGACGTACCTGACGCCGGGTATCGCGAGCCGGGATGCGGACGCGCTGCAGGTGCTGGATGTGATCCTGTCCGGCGGCGAGTCGTCCCGTCTGTACCGCTCCCTGGTATACGAACAGCAGGTCGCGGCGGAAGCCTACTCCTACGCGAACCTGAACCGGGACGCCGGTCTGCTGGTGGTCGGCGTGATCGCCGCGGGCGGCAAGGCGCTCGCGGACGGCGAGAAGGCCGCCTTCGCGGAGATCGAGAAGCTGCGCTCCCGGCCAGTGACCACCGCGGAGCTTGCGAAGGCGAAGAACCGGGTGATCACGGATGTGCTGCGCTCGCGCGAGACCAATGACGGGCGGGCACAGGCGCTCGGGGCGGCGTCCGTCCTGCTGGGCGACACGAACCGCGTCAATACCGATGTGGCGCGCCTCCAGGCCGTCACCGCGGCGGATGTCCAGCGGGTCGCCCGCACGTACCTGAGCCCCACAAACCGGGTCGTCATCCGCTATACCGCGGCGCCACAGACGCCGTCCGCAAGCAAGAAAGGAGGGGCCGCGCGATGAAGCAGGAACGACATCCTCTGACTGCAGCCGCGTTCGCGCTGCTCCTGCTGCTGGCGGGCGCCCCGGCCGTGACGCGGGCGCAGACGACCCCGCCGCCGCCCGCCCCACCCCGCCCGGTCAACGTGCCCACTCCGGCCGAGAAAACGCTGTCCAACGGGCTGCGAGTCATCCACGCCCCCCGCACGGGGTCGGGATTGGTCAGCTTCCAGGTTATCGTGAAGGCCGGCGGCGCGCAGGATCCGGAGGGCAAGGCCGGCGCGGCCTCGCTCGCGGCCTCGCTGCTAACGCAGGGCGCGGGCAACCGAACTGCCCCGCAGATCGCCGAGGCGGTGGAGGCGCTCGGGGGTGATCTGTCGGCGAGCGCTGGCCGGGACACGACGTCAGTGCGCCTGAACGTGATGCGCCGGAACCTTTCGGCGGCCATGCCGGTCCTGGCGGACGTGGTAATCCGTCCGACGTTCCCGAAGGCGGAGTTGGAGCGCCAGCGCGCCCAGACCCTGGACAGCCTCGCGGTGTCCCTGGGCGAGCCCTCCACGCTGGGGAGTGCTGTCACGGATCGTGTGGTCTACGGGGGTACGCCGTACGGCAACATGTTGAGCGGCACGCCGTCGTCGGTCAAGGCCCTGACCACAGACGATGTGCGCTCCTTCCACGCGCGCTACTTCCTCCCCCGAAACGCGCTGGTGGTCGTGGCCGGAGATATCACGCAGGCCGATGCGTTCACCCTGGCGGAGCGGCACTTCGGCGGGTGGAAGCCAGCGAACGGAGCGGGGAGTAGTGCCGGTGCGCCTCCGGACGTGTCCTTTTCCGTGCCTGAGCCGGGCACCGGGCGCGTGGTGGTAATCGATAAGCCGGATGTCGGGCAGGCAGCGGTGTTTGTGGCGCGTGTCGGCATCGCCCGGCGCGACCCGCAGTACCACACCGCCCTGGTGACCAACAGCGTGCTGGGCGGGGGGTATTCGTCGCGCCTGAATCAGGAGGTCCGCATCAAGCGCGGTCTCTCGTACGGCGCGGGCAGCCGCCTGGATGCCCGCCGGCAGCCGGGGCCGTTCCGGGCGAGCGCGCAGACCAAGCATGAGTCTGCCAGCGAAGTCGTCGACCTGGTCCTGGCGCAGATACGCCGCCTCGGCACCAGCGACGTCCCCGGCGCGGAACTCACCACCCGGAAGGCGGTCATCACCGGCTCGTTCGCCCGCGACCTGGAGACCGGCAGCGGACTGGCCGCCCGCGTGGCCGATCTGGCCGTTTCGGGCCTGCCGCTCACCGACCTGCGCCAATTCTCCAGCCGGGTGCGCGCAGTGACGCCCGCGCAGGTGCGGGAATTCGCCGCGACCCGGCTCGCCCCCGACACCATGAACGTCGTGGTGGTCGGGGACGCATCGAAGTTCGCAGACGCCCTGAAGGCGCGCTTCGGCGCCGACCGGGTCGAGATCATTCCGGCAGCCTCCGTCAACCTCGACGCCCCCGCGCTCCAGTGAGCGACACCCCTGGCCGATAAATCCTGGGGTGGCAGGCGAGTTATTTCTCACCCGGCGGGAACCCGCCGGGTGAACCCTGCGGTAGAATACGGCGTCACTGCGGATGCGTATGTCTTTTTCTAACGACCGGACCGCGATACGGAAGCTTCGAACGGTAACGGCCTACCTGCTGATACTGTTCATCTCCGTTATCTGCCTTGCGGACTGGAGCGCCGCGGACGATGTCAGGGACAGGGGGGCTCCCGTTGAGGGCGTACCCGCGACATGTGTTAGTACCCTGGCATCGTCCCGGCAACCCGGTAAGGAAGACGTCGCCTATACACATCACCGACGCTCCGCTTCCCGCACCAGCCGCCAGAGGCAGCACCTTCCACCGTACGTCGCGCCGCACGTCCTTCCGGCCTACTATCTGGATTGTCCGCTGCGCCGCGTCGAACGGCCCCTCCTGCTCGTTGCATACGCCCCGCACTTCGCCCCCCTCACCCACCCCGATTTCCGCGCTCCACCCCTCTCCCGCGTGTCCCAACTCTCATAACCCTACAGGTCTTCACACCCGTATTGTCAGGACGCTGATAGGACGCTGAAACGACGCAGACAGGACGTCTCGTCGCACAGCGTACGCGTCTCTGCGCACCTATGCGCACCTATGCGCACCTATGCGCACTGCTCCTGACAGGGTATCCAGACCAACACCTCCACCGGTACGACACGCACCCGCCGCCCCCCCGCACGCGGCGGCTCTGATTAGAGAGGGTATTGGTACGCTCCATGCAGACTGCGACAGGCACCCCGGAGACTCCGGCGCCGCAGGCGAATTGGCTTCGAAGCGTCAAAAATGATCTGCTTCCTTCGTTCGTCGTCTTTCTTATCGCGATCCCGCTGTCGCTGGGTATCGCCCTGGCCTCAGGCGCGCCCATTCTTGCGGGCCTCGTAGCCGCCGCGGTCGGCGGTATCGTGGTGGGCCTCCTCGGGGGGGCTCCGCTCCAGGTGAGCGGCCCCGCCGCTGGCCTCACGGTTCTTGTGTATGGCCTCGCGCAGCAGTTCGAGTGGCCCGTGGTCTGCGCCATCACGCTGGCAGCCGGCGTGGTGCAGATCCTTCTGGGCGCTCTCAAAATCGCGCGCGGCGCGCTGGCGATCTCCCCGGCCGTGGTCCACGGCATGCTGGCGGGTATCGGCATCACGATCGCGCTCGCACAGCTCCACGTCGTCCTGGGCGGCGCCCCGCAGAGCTCCGCGATCAAGAATCTCCAGGAGCTACCGGGGCAGGTGATGAATCTGCACGGTCCCGCGACCTTCCTGGGCCTGCTCACCATCGGCATCCTGATTGCCTGGCTTTATGTTCCGAAGCGGCTCCAGTCGTTCCCCGGCCCGCTCCTCGCCGTGCTGACCGCGACGGTCCTTTCCGTGGTTCTGCGTCTGGATGTCAAGCGGGTGGAGCTCCCGGAGAACCTCCTGAGCGGGTTCACCCTGCCCCGGCTCCCCGCGCCGGATCAGTGGGGAACTTTCCTCATCGCGGTAATCACGATCGCCCTGATCGCCAGCGTGGAATCGCTCCTTTCCGCGGTCGCCACGGACAAGATGCACTCGGGTTCGCGTGCCGATCTCGACCGCGAAATGATCGGTCAGGGCGCGGGTAACGCTGTCTCCGGTCTGCTGGGCGGTCTGCCCATCACCGGGGTTATCGTCCGCTCCTCCGCGAACATCTCCGCAGGCGCGCAGACCAAGGCGAGCGCCATCCTGCACGGCGTCTGGATTATTGTCGCCACGTTCGCTCTGGGCAGCCTGATTCAGCAGATTCCGCTGGCGTCTCTGGCGGGCCTGCTGGTGTTCGTCGGCACCCGCCTGGTGAACATGAACCACATCCGGGAGCTGCGCCACCACCGCGAGGCCCCCATCTACTTCATCACCGTCGCGGGCGTCGTCGGCATGAACCTGCTGTACGGCGTTGGCCTTGGCATCGCCGCTGCCCTCTTCATGCTGCTGCGCCGCCTGGCCGCTGTTCAGATTCACGTAGAGCACCGCCCGATGGCGGCGCGCAATACGGACGACAAGCAGCTTCACGACACCTACCACGTTCGCATCGACGGCTCGCTTACGTTCATCTCGGTCCCGCAGGTCACGCGGGCGCTCGGCCAGATTCCGCAGGGCGCGAAGGTGGACATCGACCTGATGGTGGACCTTCTGGACCACGCCGCCTTCGAGGCAATTCACGACTGGCGCCTCGGCCACGAGCGCAGCGGTGGCACGGTGGACATCGACGAGCTGCACGAGGCGTGGTACCAGAACGCCGAGAACGGCACTCCCAGCACCACCAAGACGAACGTCAGCTCCACGGTGGCCAGCCTCCTGTCGGGGCGCCGGCGCCGGCGTCGGTCCGTCGAGGGAGCCCACAACGGCAACGGAAACGGCACCGAGGCGCCGCACGACGTAGAGATGGTGCCGCTGCTTCAGGGCGTCCGCGCCTTCTACGAGAGCGGCACGGTGAACGCGGTAAAGCCGATCCTCTCCGAACTGGCGGAGGAGCAGCGGCCGGAGGTGCTGTTCATCACCTGCTGCGACTCCCGGGTCGTCCCCACCCTCTTCACGCTGAGCGGGCCGGGCGACCTGTTCAAGGTGCGCAACATCGGCAACCTTGTGCCGCACTACTCGGAGTCCGGAGGCACCTGGGAGCACGGCGATGCCTCCGTCGGCGCGGCCATCGAATACGCGGTGGAGTACCTGAAGGTAGAATCCATCGTGGTGTGTGGTCACAGCCGGTGCGGCGCTATGCAGGCGGTCATTAACGGCAACGTGCCGGACAGCGACCCGAACCTTGGCCACTGGCTGAAGCACGCGGCGGGCAGCAAGGCCCGGCTCGAGCGCGGCGAGGTACTCGACCCGTCCCTGCCTCTGGTGGACCAGCTCGGCCAGATCAACGTCGTCCAGCAGCTCGACAACCTGCGCAGCTACCCGGTGGTGCGCAAGAACCTGGACGCCGGAACCCTGCGCGTTATCGGGCTGTTCTTCGACATCCCGCACGCCCAGGTGCTGATCTACGACCCGGCGCGGGAGGGGTTCTATCCTGTCGCGGCGGGAGCGTCTCCCCTGACCGACGGCGCCACGAGCGGTCGCGGCGCCGGTAAGGCGAAGGCGGCAGCGCATCACTAAAGACGCCCGCGAGGGCGCAATACTCGGGTATAATGCACGGCGGCGGATTACTTATTAATCCGCCGCCGGTGTTTTACGGCACCACGAGCCCGACCCGCTTTCCGGTAAGGAGAATCCGCCCGACATGCCGCGTACGCTGCATACCTACACCGTCGTCCCGTCGCTGCCCGAACGCCTCGCGCCGCTGCGCGAACTGGCCTACAACCTGCGGTGGGCCTGGGATCATCCCACCACGAACCTGTTCGAAGCGCTGGATGCCGACGCCTGGCAGCAGAGCGGCCACAACCCGGCGCGGATGCTGGGCCTCGTAGACCAGAGCCGCCTCGCCGAGGTGGCGAGCGATGCGGCGTTCCTGGAGCGCCTGGACAGCGTCTACGCCGAGTTCCGTCGCTACATGGACTCCACGGGCTGGTGGGGGCACACCTTTGCCGCCGAGATGGGAAATGACTTCCGCATCGCCTACTTCTCGGCGGAGTTCGGCCTGACCGAGTGCCTGCCTATCTATTCCGGTGGTCTGGGCGTGCTGGCGGGCGACCACATGAAGTCGGCATCCGACCTGGGTCTGCCGCTTGTGGGGGTGGGCTTCCTGTACCAGCGCGGCTACTTCCGCCAGAGCCTCAACGCGGACGGGTGGCAGCAGGAGCACTACGCCGTCACCGACTTCTACTCGCTGCCCATCGAGCCGGTTCGCTCCGGCAACGAGCGTCTGGTGATTGCGGTGGACTTCCCCGGCCGCAAGGTGCACGCCCAGGTGTGGAAGGCGCAGGTCGGACGGATTCCCCTGTACCTGCTGGACACGAACCTGCCCCAGAACGATGAGGCGGACCGACACATCGCGGGCAACCTCTATGGCGGCGATAACGAGACACGTATCCAGCAGGAGATCGTACTCGGCATCGGGGGCGTCCAGGCGCTCTACGCCATGGGCATCCCCCCCAGCGTCTGCCACATGAACGAGGGGCACTCCGCATTCCTGGCGCTGGAGCGGGTCCGACATCTGGTGCAGGAGCAGGGGCTGAGCTTCCCGCAGGCCGTGGAGGCGGCGGCGGCGGCGCACCTGTTCACCACGCACACCCCGGTCCCCGCCGGTTTCGACCTCTTCCCCGCGGACCTCATGGGCCGCTACTTCGGCGCGTACGCAAACAGCCTCGGTCTGTCCTTCGACGAACTGATGGACCGGGGACGCGTCCGCCAGGGCGACCCGAACGAGAAGTTCAACATGGCGGCCCTCGCCTTCCGCCACGCCCGCTACATCAACGGCGTGTCCGAACTGCACGGCGAGGTAACCCGCAAGATGGTGCAGCCGAACTGGCCCGAATTCCCCTTGAACGAGGTGCCAGTGGGCCACGTCACCAACGGCATCCACACGCCCACCTTCCTGTCCGAGGAGATGGGCGCGCTGCTGGAGAAGTACCTGGGCGAGTTGGACGCCGAGAACCTGTGCGACCCGGACTTCTGGCGCAAGGTGGACGACATCCCGGACGCCGAGTTGTGGGCGGTGCGCACGGCGCGGCGGGCAAAGCTGGTGGAGTGGGCGCGCGCCTATCAGGTCAGCCGCCTGGAGAAGCGGGGGGCGTCCGAGCGCGAGGTAGAGGAGGCGCACGAGATCCTGGACCCGGACATCCTGACCATCGGGTTCGCCCGCCGCTTCGCGACCTATAAGCGCGGCGACCTGCTCCTGCGCGATGCCGAGCGTCTCAAGCGCATCCTGAACCACCCCGAGCGCCCCGTCCAGTTCGTGTTCGCCGGCAAGGCGCACCCGCGCGACGACGCGGGTAAGGACCTGATTCGGCACATCGTCCACTTCGCCCGCGACGAGAGCGTCCGCCGCCGCATGGTCTTCCTGGAAGACTACGATATGGCGATGGCCCGTTACCTGGTGCAGGGTGTGGACCTGTGGCTGAACAACCCGCGCCGCCCCATGGAGGCATCCGGCACCTCGGGGATGAAGGTGGTGCCGAACGGCGGCCTCAACTTCTCGGTGCTGGATGGCTGGTGGGCCGAGGGCTACGACCCGAGCGTCGGCTGGGCCATCGGTCGCGGCGAGGAGTACTCCGACTACGGCTACCAGGACCATGTGGAGGCGCAGGACATCTACGAGACCCTGGAGCGCGAGATCGCGCCGCTGTTCTACCAGCGCGATGCCAACGGCCTGCCCTCGGCGTGGATCGCCAAGGCGAAGGCCAGTATGAAGAAGCTCGCCCCGATCTTCACCACGGAGCGGATGGTGCGCGAGTACGCCGAGAAGTACTACGTGACGGCGGGCCGCCGCGCCCGCGTGCTGGCGGAGGACAACTTCGCCCGCGCCCGCGACATCGTGGAGTGGAAGAAGCGACTGCGCGACTCCTGGGGTGAGGTTCGCATCGTGTCGGTGGAGGGAGAGATCTCCGACAAGATCGCGGCGGGCGACACCCCCGCGGTCACGGCGCGGGTGCATCTGGGGCCGTCTATCACTCCGAAGGACGTGGCGGTGGAGCTGTATACCGGTCCGGTGGACTCGGACCGGAACCTCATCACGGCGCGTGTCTTCCCGATGACAGCGGAGTCCGAGTCTTCGGAGGACGGGGTGTATACCTACCGGGGCACTCTCCCGACCGACGACAGCGGGCAGCAGGGCTTCACCCTGCGCATCCTCCCCTACCACCCGGACGCCGTCCTGCCCCAGGAGCTGCCCCTCATCGCCTGGGAGTAGTCTCGGGAGGCAAAGCAGCAGGTAGGGTAAGGTTGGTCGTGGGTTGATCGCCGTGGGACGCGTCCCGTATCCGCCGTGGGTTGCCCCCCCGGCTACCGGTTAAGACGCCCGCCTCCGCGAGCGAGGCTCCGCTTCGTCGGTGCGGGCTGCATCGGGCGTGGGGCACTCCTTGGCCGTTTGCGGGTCTGCACCCACCCCCGGCGCTCGTTCCTCGCGCCACCCCCTCCCTCGGCGGCGCAGCCGCATTGGAGCGGCGCTGCGCGCCCGAAGGAGGGGGAGGAACGGGTTCGGAGGCGGCTACCGCTATGCCGTAACCGCATCAAACACCGGAGCCCGCACCGACGAAGCAGAGCTTCGCTCGCGGAGGCGGGCTTGAATCAACGAAGCCGGGGTTTCAACCCACGGCGGCAATAGGACGCCCCCCACGGCGATCACGCGGGCGGTTAAACGAACGGCATGACAGACCAGGCGACGACGGCAGCGGTTCTCGGGGCGGGGTCGTGGGGCACGGCCCTGGCGCTGCTGCTCGCCTCGGGAGAGGGCGCCGGGCCGGTGCGGTTGTGGGACCGGACGCCGGCACAGATCGACGCCCTGAACGCGGACCGGGAGAACCGCCGCTACCTGCCGGGGCACCCGCTGCCGGACGCCGTGCGGCCGATGGCCGACCTGGACGACGCGGTGACGGGCGCGAGCTTCGTGGTTGCGGCTGTTCCAACCGGTGCGGTGCGCGCGGTGCTGTCGCTGGCGGCTCCTCACCTCGCCCCCGGTGGTGCGTTGGTTCTGGCGGCGAAGGGGCTGGAGGCAGAGACCGGCCTGCTCCCCTCGGAAGTGGCCGACGCGCTCCTGGCAGGGGCGGCGGGCGAGGTTTCGGTGGTCGCCCTGTCCGGCCCGAACCTCGCTGCGGAGGTCGCACGGGGTGTGCCCACCGCGGCGGTTGCTGCCTGCCCGGATGCGGACGCCGCCCGCCGCGTTGCCGCCCGGTTCAACCGCCCCACCTTCCGTGTTTACACCAGTGACGACCGCGCGGGCGTGGAACTCGGGGGGGCGGTCAAGAACGTCCTTGCCATCGCCGGGGGCGTGTCAGACGGCCTCGGGTTCGGCGACAACACCAAGGCCGCCCTGCTGACCCGCGGCCTGGCGGAGATGGCCCGCCTGGGGGTCGCGCTTGGGGCACGGCGCGAAACCTTTTACGGCCTGGCAGGTGTCGGCGACCTTATGGCGACCGCCTCCTCGCGCCTTTCCCGTAACTGGCGCGTCGGGGAGGGACTGGCGAAAGGTGAGCCGCTGGACGCCATCCTCGCGCGGCTCGGGCAGGTCGCCGAAGGCGTCAGCACCGCCCGCGCCGTCACCGCGCTCGCCGCCCGCCTCGGCGTGGACCTGCCCGTCTGCGCCGCCGTCGCCCGTCTCCTGTTCGAGAACGCCTCCCCTCTCGGCGAAGTCAACGCCCTGATGTCCCGCCCTTTAAAGCAAGAGTAGGCTCAGGCCCGCGCGGAGCGGTAATCCCGCAGCGCCCTGGCGTACTGCGGCAGGGCGACGTCGGGGTCGGCGATCTCGGGCTTCCAGCGCTTCTCCCACTCCACGGAGATGGGGCCGGTGTAGGCGCCGTCCTTCAGAATCAGGTCAAGCATGGGGAAGGTGGGGATGTCGCCCTCGCCAAGCAGGGTGTAGGTTCCGTCCTTGCCGTCCTTGATATGAAGATAGGCCAGTTTGCCCGCAAGGTACCGGTGGGTGTCTTCTATGGCTTCGCCCTGGCGGTAGGGGTGGTGCAGGTCCCACAGCGCAAAGACCGCCGGGTGGTCCGCCGCCGCGAGGAGTTCCGCCACCGCCGCGCCGGTGCTGAACGAGTCGTGCGTTTCCAACACAATCTTCGTGCCCGCCGCCTGCGCCGCGTCACCGAACGCCCGCAGGGTCTTCGCGGCGTCTTCCACCGCCTGCGCGTGCGGTACATCCGCCGGCAGTTGGCCGCCGAAGACGCGCACGAACGGGCAGTGGAGCGCGGCTGCCAGTTCGGCGTGCTCCTTCACGTGGTCGAGGTTCGCCTTCGCCACAATCCCGGATGAGGAGACGCAGCAGACGGCAAGTCCCGCGTCCGCGATGCGGCGCGCGGTCTCGGCGCGGTTCTCAGGCGTGAAGGGGTCGGCTTTCGGCAGGTCCATCTCCGTCAGGTACCCGCGAAGCTCCAGCGCGTCGTAGCCGTACTCGGTTGCGGCGGTCAGGATGCGGTCCAGGTCCCACGTCGGGCACCCCAGCGTCGAAAAAGCGATCGGGTTCATACGAACCCTTTCCGCCCGGCAGGGGGCAACTCCTCCCAAAAGCAAGGGCGGCCGCCCCCACAGTCCGTGGAGGCGGCCGCGCCGTTTCTACGTTTCTACGGGAACGGGTGCCGTCAGGAGCGGCGCTGGCTGGTGGAGCCGGTGTGGCTCTGGTTGGTCACGTCGCGCGCGTGGGCCTCGCCGCCGTGCGCCTCCTTTGTCCGCGGGTTGTGGTCGCTGGACGGGTTCCGGCTGTCTTCGCCCTGCGGCAAGCCCGTGCTACTGCTGCCCTCGGCGCCGTGGCCGTGCTTGGCCTGCTGCGGGCTGGCGTGCCCCTGGGTCACGCCCTCGCTGACGCCCTCGTCCGGGTCGGTGTCGTTCCACTGCTGCTGCTGCTTCTCCCGGTCCATCGTCTTCGTGCTGGAGTACGGCTGGTTCTGCAGGTTCTCGTTCGGCAAAGGCTGCTGCTGCTGCGTCCCCGACGGACGGTTGAGCGCCTGGATGCTGTCCTTGTCGCCGACCTTCTGCGTCGGCCCTTTGTAAGTTTCCGGCATTGTGTTTGCTCTTCGCTTTCCCGTACCCGCGCCCGGCATCGGGCGCGGTTCCGAAGCGCATTGCTGCGCGTGTTCACCCTGCATTCTGTCTACCCCCGGGTCCCGGACGCGAAACGACCGCATTCCGGCCCTGCCCGGGAACCAGTCGGGGCGAAATGTGGCGTATAATGCTCAATATCGCCGCGTCCTGAGCACATCCGTCAGGACTGTACGCACGCACCGCGTTCGCCGCGCCCGCTGCCGCCCCGGCAGTGGCCGCACGCACGCCAAGGAGTACCGTTACATGCCGTTCCCCCGTTCTGCCGCCGCGGTCGCCGCGGTCGTCGCCCTCGCCGCGTCCGCGCCCGCCGCTTTCGCACAGACCGCCCTCAGCATCGGCGACCCCGCCCCGAAGCTGACGGTGAAGGAGTTCGTCAAGGGTAAACCGATCACCGAGTTCGCCCCGGGCAAGACGTACGTGGTGGAGTTCTGGGCCACGTGGTGCGGCCCGTGCAAGGTCTCCATCCCCCACCTGACCAAGCTCCAGAAGCAGTACAAGGACGTTCCGTTCATCGGGGTGAGCGTCTGGGAGGACGATCCGTCCCTGGTCAAGCCCTTCGTGGAAAAGCAGGGCGACAATATGGACTACACCGTCTGCATGGACAGCATCCCGGCGGACAGCAAGGTCCGGCGCGGCATGGACGGCGCCATGGCCCAGAACTGGATGAAGGCCGCCGGGCGCAACGGTATCCCGTCCGCGTTCATCGTTCAGGACGGCAAGATCGCCTGGATCGGGCACCCGATGCAGATGGACGAGCCGCTTGCCAAAGTGGTCGCGGGAAACTGGGACCTGAAGGCGGCGCGCGTGGCCTATGACCAGGAGATGGCGGCGGCGGCCGTGCAGCGCAAGCTCAACGCGGACATCCAGGCGGCCCAGAAGGACAAGGACTACGCGAAGGTCGTCCAGCTCATCGACGAGGCGGCCATCAAGGCCCCCGCGCTCGAAACGAGCCTGGCTTCCATCAAGTTCGGGGCGCTGGTGCGCTCGGGTCAGACGGCGCAGGCCGTCGCCTTCGGCGAGAAGATCATCGCCAGCGCGGAGGCGCGCAACGCCAGCACGCTGAACGCCATCGCGACCCAGACGCTGCTTCCGGACGCGGACCCGTCTGTGAAGAAGATCGGCCTCGCCGCCTCGGAGAAGGCGGTCGCCGTTACGGACGGCCCGATGCACCTGGTCAGCCTGGAGACCCTGGCCCGCGTCCAGTACGCCAACGGCGACACCGCGAAGGCGGTTGCCAACCTCCAGAAGGCCCTGGACGGCTGGAAGACCGTCGAGGGCGTAGAGGCGAACACCCGGGACTCGTACGTCGACCGCCTGACGAAGCAGATGGCGCGCTACAAGGGCGCGGGCGAGTAGTCTCCCCTTCCGTCCCCTTCCCTTCGGCCCGCGCGGCGAAAACGCCACGCGGGCCTTTCGCCGCCGGATGGGGTGACGCCCCCCGCGCGGTGGTATACTGAGGCGGTCGCCGGGAGCGGACGGCGCCAGCGCGCTGCGCTGGACGCTCGCCACCCGAAACCGCCCCGACCGCACCTGCGAGGTACCGATGGCCGAGATCAGGCCGTTTCCCGCTCTCCGTTACGCACCGGACGTCGCCCTGGACTCCGTCACCTGCCCCCCTTACGATGTGCTCTCGGTCGAGCAGCGCAACCTGCTGTTCGCGCGCTCTCCCTACGCCACGGCGCACCTGATTCTGCCCGAAGGCGAGGGCGATGCCAAGTACGCATCCGCCGCCGCGCTCCTCAAGGAGATGCGCGAGGAGCGAATACTGCGCCTCGACCCCGGTCCCGCGCTCTACGTGACCCGCACCCAGTTCACCGAACCGGGTACGGGCGTACGTAAGGAGCGTCTGGGCCTGGTTTGCCTGCTGCGCCTGCACGAGTACGCGGACCGCGTCGTGCTCCCGCACGAGCGGACGCTGACCGGCCCGAAGGAAGACCGCCTCAAGCTGATTCGCGCCACCGGGGGCAACCTGGAGTCGATCATGCTCGTGGTGGACGACCCGGACACATCCCTCCAGCGGGCGCTGACCGAAGCGACGCACCGGGACCCCGTCGCCTCGTTCGAGGGCGACGATGACCAGCGCCATACGCTGTACCGCGTTGACCGCGATGAGGCGATCCGCCAGGTTCAGGCGAACCTGGCCGGCAAGGAGGTCTTTATCGCGGACGGGCACCACCGCTACGAAACATCGCTTGCGATCGCGAAGGAGCGTGGCGCTCTGGGTACCGAAGCCCCGGAGGCGTTCCTGCTCGTCACGATCACATCGCTGGCCGACCCGGGCCTGGTGGTGCTGCCAACGCACCGTCTGGTTCGCGGAACGCCGCCCGAGAGCCGGGACCACCTGCTGGAAACGCTCGCGGAGCGCTTCACCGTCACCAAGGTGGGCGACGAAGCGATCGGCGAACCGCTCACTGCCACGGCGGACGCCCCGGGCACCTTCACGTTCCTGCTGGCCCTTCCGGACGGGCTCTACCGCCTGACGGTGGAGGGGGACGCGCTGGCTCAGAGTCTGCCGTCCGACCTGCCGCCCTCGCTGGCGCAGCTCGACGTTACTCGCCTGCTGCACCTGGTCCTTGACCCGGTGTTCGGGATCGGGCCGAACGCGGTGGCGACCACCGACCGCCTCTCCTATACACGCAGCGCTGAGGAGGCGGTCGCGCGGGTGCGCTCCGGCGAGTACGATGCCGCGTGCCTGCTGTCGCGCCCGACGGTGGAGGGGATGCTGGACGTGTCGCGGGCGGACGAGGTCATGCCGCAGAAATCGACGTTCTTCTACCCGAAGCTGCTTTCGGGCCTTGTTATGCGCGTCTTCTAAGCCGGAAAAACCCTATGCGCAAACGCAACGTATTTAAGGCGGTCTTCCAGCGCCTGGACGCGATGATCACGGGCCGGGGCCGCATCGACGAGGAGATGTTCGAGGCGTTCGAGGAGGCGCTGCTCGCGGCGGACGTTTCGGTGAAGACCACCGACGCCGTACTGGACGATCTGCGCGACTTCGTCCGCGACAACCGCCTTACGGACGGCGAGCAGGTGCGCGCCCGCTTCACCGAGTCGCTGGTGAAGGCTCTGGGCGACCCGGGCGACTCGACGCTGAACTTCTCCCCGACGCCCCCCTCCCTGTTCCTCATGGTGGGCGTCAACGGTGTGGGCAAGACCACGACCCTGGGCAAGTTCGCCTATCAGCAGGCTCAGGAGGGCAAGAAGGTCATGCTCGCCGCGGGGGACACCTTCCGCGCCGCCGCCGCGGAGCAGCTTGCCATCTGGGCCGAGCGTGCCGGGGCGGACTTTATCCGGCAGCATGAGCGCTCCGACCCGGCTGCGGTGGTGTTCGACGCCGTGCAGGCGGCGAAGGCGCGCGGCACGGACCTGATCCTGGTGGACACGGCAGGACGCCTGCACACCAAGGATAACCTGATGGAGGAGCTGCGCAAGATCGGGCGCGTGTGCGAGCGGGAGCTGGGCCGCAAGCCGGACGAGATCCTGCTGGCGCTGGACGCCACCACCGGCCAGAACGCCATTCGGCAGGCCAAGGAGTTCATCGGGGCGGTCGGGGTGACCGGCATCGCGCTGGCCAAGCTGGACGGCACAGCGCGCGGCGGCATCGTCATCACCATCCGCGAGGAGCTGGGCCTGCCTATCAAGCTGGTCGGCGTCGGCGAGGGCATTGAGGACCTGCTGCCCTTCACCCCGGAGATCTTCGTGGAGGCGATGCTCGACCCGGATTAGCGGCAAGCAGCCGGCAGAGCGCAGAGGACAGTCGGGCCGCGGCGCGTACGCGCCGCGGTCCGGTTTCTTTTAGTAGACGACCTTGTTCAGGGGGTACTCGACGATGCCCTCGGCCCCGGCGCGCTTGAGGCGCGGAATCAGGTCACGGGCCTCCTTCTCGTCGATGATGATCTCGAAGGCTACCCAGCCGTCATCCGCCAGCGGCGACACGGTGGGCCGCCGCAGGGCGGGGAGCTGCGCCGCCACGGCCTCGCGGTTCTCCGGGCCGACATTCATCTTCAGGCCGACGAGTCCCCCGGCGTTCAACGCACCGGTGAGCAGCAGGGCCATGTCCTCGATCTTCGCCCGCTTCTCGGGGTCCGCCCAGGCCTGGTGATTCGCCACCAGGCGCGTGGTGGAGGTCAGCAGGGTCTCCACGATGCGCAGGTTGTGCGCCCGCAGGCTCGACCCGGTCTCCGTATTCACCACGATGGCGTCCGCCAGCACAGGCACCTTGACCTCGCACGCCCCCCAGGAGAACTCCACCTCGGCATCGCTCACGCCGTGGTCCTTCAGATAGCGTTCGGTCAGGTTCACGTACTCCGTCGCGATGCGCTTCCCCTGCAGGTCGGCGACCGACTGGATGGAGGTATCGTCGTTGTGCGCGGCGAGGACGACCCGTATCGCGTTGCGGGTCGCCTTGGAGTAGGTCAGTTCGCAGACCTCGTGCAGGTCCGCCCCGCAGTCTTCGATCCAGTCCCGCCCCGTCAGCCCGACATCCAGGATGCCATCTTCCAGGTAGCGGGGCATCTCCTGCGGACGGATCAGAAGCGCGCTGATCTCAGGGTCGTCCACCACCGGCTGGTAGGAGCGCGAATCGACCCGGATGTTCCAGCCCGCCTTCTCGAAGAGTTTAAACGTCGACTCCTGAAGGCTGCCCTTGGGGAGTCCGAGCTTCAGTTCCATGCGTGCTTTCCGCGGTTGAGAGATTCGGGCGGCGGCAGCGGCGGCGGCGTCCGAAATCCAGTATATCGCGCGGTGCCCCCGGTGCTCCCGATTAAATCCCCCGAAGCGAGGATGCTGTCCCGCCGCCGAGGGGTGACAATCAGGGTGCAATATAGCACGCTGACAAACAGCGTGTTCTGGAGGATCGAAGATGAAGAAATCGGACCTGCGCCCATCGCCCCCGGAAGCCCGCTCCCGGCGCGAGTTCTTCCGGGCCGCCGCGGACTGCGCGGCCTGCACCGGCGCCGGTTTCCTGCTCCTGCTCCCGATGCTGTCCGGCCGCGCCGGGGCGCAGTCGAACGGCGGTGGCGATAAACCTGTGACCGAGCCGAAGTGGGTGGACGCCGGCGAGGTCGCCAAATTCCCGGTGGACAGCGTCGTTAAGGTGGAGCGCCCGGAGGGCGCGTTCTTCGTGACCAAGCGCAAGAACAACACGTTCTTCGTCCTCAGCGCCATCTGCTCCCACGAGAGCAAGTACCAGGTGCGTTGGATGGAGCAGCAAAAGGTGTTTCTCTGCCTGACCCACGGGGCGCTCTTCGACGCCGAGGGCGAGGTCAAAAAAGGCCCGGCGAAGCGCCCGCTGGCTCTGCTGCCCGTGCGCGTTCAGAACAACAAGGTGCAGGTGCAGATCGGCGGCGTGGTGCCCCGCCCGGCCCGGAAACCAGCCGCGGCAGGCGCCCCCTCCTGATGGGTAGGCGTACGTTAAGGAGGCAAGTCCTTTGAGTGTAGAGACCTTCGGGGCGGGGGGACGTGCTGCGGGGATGTCCCCCCGGCCCCACGTTGCCACCGCCGGGTTCTGGACTCTGAACCGGGTCCTGGGTGCGTTTATCGCAGCGGCGTTCGGCTTCCTGTTTGTGGACGTGCGCTACGAGCACCGCCTGCTGTCCGGCAGCACGGTCACAGTCCTGCCCATCCTGTATGCGGCGGGGGCGGCGTGCGCGTCCCTCGCCTCCCTGGCCTTCTGGCATCGGGGCGGTCGGCAGCTTCTCGCCATCCTTTCCGTGCTTTCGGTCCTGCTGGGAGTAGCTGGTGTGTGGTACCACACCGAGGGCAACCTGAGGCACCTGGCCCAGGTCGTCGCCCCGGCCGCGCCGCCCGCCGCGGAGCAGGATGAGGAGGCGCGCGCCCTCGCCTTGATGGCGGCGGCAGAGACGCCCTCCCGGCCTCTGGTCGCTCCCCTCGCCTTCGCAGGCGTCGGCTTCCTCGGTATTCTCGCCACCCTCCGCCGCTTCGAGCAGAAGTAGGGGGGTGAGGGCTTCCCGGGTGAGGGCTCCCGACGCCTGAGCCCACTCCCGGGAAGGTTTTCGCTGGCCTGGCAGGGAACCTCAGCCAAACGCATGCCACTGGAAAGGCCCGTCTCTATGCCGTCGCGCTCCAGCGCCACGATAGTCGCTCCTGCCGCCGCTGCCCTCCTGGTTCTCGCCGCCACTTTCGCGCCGCCCCGCCCCGTGCAGGCGGCGCCGGCCGATGCCCCAACCGCCGCCGCTGCGACCGCACCGGTGGACCCGCGGGTCACCTCGCCTAAGGCGTTCCTCGGCTTCACGCCGGGCGACGACCATAAGCTCGCGAACTACAAGCAGTCGTACGCCTACTTCCGCAAGATCGCGGGGCAGACGAAGCGGATGCGGCTCTATGAGGTCGGCCACTCGGCGTTCGGCGAGCCGATACTCCTGGCTGTTATCTCCTCCGAGGCGAACCTGGCGCGTCTGGACCGCCTGAAGGAGATCGCCCGCACACTGGCCGAAGGGCGTGTCTCTGAGGCGGAGGCGCGGGCGCTGGCGAAAGAGGGAAAGCCGTTCGTCTGGATCGACGGCGGCATGCACGCCACCGAGGTCGGCTGCGCCCAGCACACCATCAACCTGGGATACGACATGGCCGCCCGCGAGGACGACGAGTACCGCCACCTGCGCGAGAACGCCGTGCTGCTCCTGATTCCGTCCATCAACCCGGACGGGCAGAACCTGGTGGCGGACTGGTTCACAAAGCACTTCGGGACGCCCGCTGAGGGGACGCCCCTGCCTGTGCTGTACCAGAAGTACTCCGGGCACGACAACAACCGCGACTGGTACATGCTGAACCTGCCGGAGACGCGGCACATAACCCGCCTCCTGTACCACGAGTGGTATCCGCAGATCGTCTATAACCACCACCAGAGCGCGCCCTACCCCGCGCGCATCTTCGTACCGCCCTACGCCGAGCCGATGAACCCGAACATCCCCCCGATGGTGATGCGGGGCATCCACCTGGTCGGAGCCGCGATGCACAGCCGGTTTGAGGCAGAGGGCAAGTCGGGCGTCGTATCCGAAAAGACCTTCTCGACCTGGTGGAACGGCGGCATGCGGACCACGCCGTACTTCCACAATGTCATCGGCATCCTGACCGAGACCGCGCACGCCTCGCCCTACCCCGCCACCTACTCAGTAACCGAGGAGCAGAAGGAGCCGACCACCTGGTATCCCAACCCCTACCCCGGCGGAAGGTGGCACTTTGCGGACACGGTGGCCTACATGAACACGGGGAGCATGGCGGTCCTGCGCCTAGCGGCGGACCAGGGGCCGGAGTTCCTCCTGAACCGCTGGCGCATGGCCCGCGAGGCGATTCGCAAAGGGGAAACGGAAAGCCCCTACGGCTTTGTCGTCCCGCTGGACACGGCTACTCAACGAGACCCCAACACCGCCGCCCTGTTCCTGGAGCGGATGCGCCAGGGCGGGTTGGAAGTTCACTTCGCCCAGAAGCCTATCACAGTAGGCCGGCGCACCTACCCCGCCGGGACTGCGGTGATTCTGGCCGCGCAGGCGAACCGCCCCCACCTTATCGACATGGTGACACCGCAGAAGCACCCGGTCCGCGCCCAGTACCCGGGCGGCCCGCCCATCCCGCCCTACGATGTCGCCGGGTGGACCCTGACGCTGCAGATGGGCGTGACCACCATCCCGCTGACCACCAAACCCTCCGACACCCTGCGCGCCGCGCTGCGCCTCGCAACCGCCGAGATACGCGCGCCGGAGCCCGGGCAGGTGCGGCCCGCCCCGGCGGGGGGCGCGTACCTGCTGCCTGCGGACCGCAACGCGTCGTTCACGGCGGTGAACCGGCTGCTCGCGCAGGGGGTCGCCGTGGAACGCTGGGCGGAGACGCGAAGCGTGGACGGTGTGCGCTGGCCCGCCGGAACGTTCGTCGTCCCGGCTGCGGGCGACGCCGCCCACCGCGCGGTTGCCGCCGTCGCCGCGGACCTGCGGCTGCCGGTGACCGTGCTCGCCAAATCCCCGGCGGACGCGGCGGCGGTGCGGCTGCGCCCGGCGCGCGTCGCCACTTATGACCCGTACGGCGGGCACATGCCCCAGGGGTGGACGCAACTCGTGCTGGAAACGTTCGAGTTCCCCCACCGGACCGTGACCAACCCGGATATCCGTGCGGGGGAGTTGAACGCCCACATCGATACGCTCCTGCTAACCAGCTATCCCAACGTGCGTAACCGGGTGATTCGTCCGCGCGCGGCCGGGTCGGACGGCCTGGGGCCGGGGTTCCTCGGCGGCCCCGCCCCCAAAGAGATGCCCGGGGAGGTGCGCGCTCGCATGGAGGGTATCGGGGAGGCGGGCGAGGCGAACCTGCGCCGTTTTGTGGAGCAGGGAGGGACGCTCTGCGCGATGAACGGCGCCGTCGGCCCGGTGGTTGAGCTCTTCAAGCTGCCGCTGCGGGATGTCACGACGGGCACGAAGTTTTACTCCCCGGGGTCAATCTTCAAGGCGAACGTGGACCCGACGCACCCGCTCGGCTGGGGCCTCCCCGCGGAGATTAACATCTTCTTCGACGAGGGCGCGGCCTGGGACTCGACCCTCTCCTTCCCCTCAGCCTCGGACGGCGGCGCGTTCGCGCTCTACCCCGACGAGAACCCGCTGCTCTCCGGGTGGATTGTGGAGGATGCGGTGATCCGGCGCAAGGCGGCAGGGGCGATGTTCCGCGTCGGCAAAGGCCGTGTCGTGGTCTACGGCTTCGACGTTATCTTCCGCGGACAGCCCCACATGGGTTTCCCCCTGCTTTTCAACGCCCTCTACCCTCAGGAGCGCCTGTGAAGACGGCGCGTGGCCGTACCTGACCCACACCTCAGACGTTCCCGCGCGGCGCCGCCTCGTGAAAGATACGAGCGCGCGCCGCGCTACGTCTATTCAGCCGCTCCTCTAGCAGTTCCATTCGGACCTCCCAGCGATAGGACGCAGGGGCGGCGCGGCGGTGGTGCGGACCACACCGATTCCCAACTCCGGAACCCGCTTTTCGGGTATCAAAGTATAGAAGCTACCCCTCTGGCTGCCGGGCGACACCTCGGCGTGCCGGGGCGGCTTTTAGGATAAATAAATGATATACTTGAGCATGGAACGCTCAAGTTAATTCAGGGTTCTATTCATTGAAGCGGGTGAAGCGAAGCCGGACAGAGATTCCGGAGGTACCCCGCGGGAGGCGAGAAAGCAGTGGCGTGGCGTGATTACCGGGATATGCTCCGGCAGATGGAGTACGACATGCACCGTTTTAGCGAAGAGGCGTTCGGCTTCCTGGAGCCATCCAATCGGTTCTGGCAGCCCTCCGCGGACGTTCACGAAACCCAGGCAGGAATCGTCATTAAAATGGAGCTGGCCGGGGTGACCTCCGATAACGTCAATGTTTCGCTCAGTGGTGATAGTCGGCGGCTTACAGTATCGGGTATCCGCGCAGAGCGGCCCGACGAGCGTGAGAAGCGCATTGGATGCCACCAGTTAGAGGTATATTTCGGGCCGTTCGAGCGGACCTTCGGGATTCCCCCGGACTACCTGATTGAGCGCGACCAGATCACGGCGACGCTCCGCGATGGCTTTTTGACCATTACTCTGCCGCGCCGCGAGCAGACGGTCGTGTCGCGGACGATTCCGATTGAAGTGCAGAGCAGCAACGAAGAGTAAAGAGGGATTCGGAGGCGGGGCGCCCCCGCCGTGGTACGTACGAAATTCGTTTACGCCTGTAAGAAATGAGGCGATACAAAAGCATGGATAACGAAAAGGACATTAAGAATGAGACCGCCGCCACCGTCCAGGCGGACGGTGACAATAATCCTACCGGGGGGGCGGGGGAGAACATCTTCGAGCAGATTCAGCAGAAGGATGATGCAACGCCGAATATTCCCGATGAGTTGAACCTGCTCCCGCTGCGGGACGCCGTTGTGTTCCCGATGCTGGTCGCCCCGGTGGCAGTCGGGCGCGAGCAGTTCGTTCGCCTGATTGACGACTCGGTGGTCGGTGGCAACCGCATCATCGGTGTGGTGACCCAGCGCTCGCCAGAGCTCGAGACGCCCGGCCCGGGAGATATCTATCCGACCGGCGTGGCGGTCGCGATCCGCATGATGGGCAAGGGACAGGACGCCACCCGGCTTATCGTCCAGGGCCTGCAGCGGTTCCAGATCCTGCAGGTGCTGCAGGAGGAGCCCTACATCCGCGCCCGTGTCCGCCTGATTGAGGAGACGACGGAGGTCCCCGAGGCGGACGCCATCGAGGTCGAGGCGCTGAAGCGGCAGCTTTCCCAGATCTTCACCAAGATCGTGGAGTTGTCGGCGGAGATGCCGGACGAGTTGAAGGGCATCGCCTCCATCGAGCAGGCGCACGCCATGACCGACCTGATGGCGGCGCATCTGCGGCTCAGCACTGAGGACAAGATGGCGGTCCTAGAGACCCTGCCGCTGCGCGACCGCATGAGCAAGCTCCTGGGCTTCCTGACCCGCGAGGCGCAGGTGCTGGAGCTGGGCGCGAGCCTGCAGAACCAAGTGGCGGGCGAGATGGGCAAGGCCCAGCGCGAGTACTACCTGCGCGAGCAGATGAAGGCGATCCAGAAGGAGCTGGGCGAGGGCGACGACCGCGCCGAGGAGATCGAGGAGCTAAAGAAGCGCCTCGAAGAGGCGAACCTGCCGGAGGAGGCGAAGAAGGAGGCCGATCGCGAGCTCGACCGCCTGCAGCGCATGTCTCCGGGGTCGCCGGAGTACACCGTGGCGCGCACTTACGTCGATCTGATGGCGTCGCTCCCATGGAACGTCTCCAGCGACGACAACCTGGACATCGCCGCCGTCAAGCAGGTGCTGGACGAGGACCACTTCGGTCTGCAAAAGGTCAAGGACCGCATCCTGGAGTACCTGTCGGTGCGCAAGTTCAAGAAGGAAGGCACCGCGCGCCAGCCCATCCTGTGCCTGGTCGGTCCTCCGGGCGTCGGTAAGACGAGCCTGGGCCGGTCCGTGGCGCGGGCGCTGGGCAAGAAGTTCTTCCGCCTGTCACTCGGCGGCGTCCGGGACGAGGCGGAGGTGCGGGGCCACCGGCGAACCTACATCGGGGCGATGCCGGGCCAGATCATCCAGGGCTTGAAGCGCACGGGCACTAACAACCCGCTCTTCATGCTGGACGAGATCGACAAGGTCAGCGCGGACTTCCGCGGCGACCCGTCGTCCGCCCTGCTGGAGGTGCTGGATCCGGAGCAGAACGGTACCTTCCGGGATAACTACCTGGACGTTCCGTTCGACCTGTCCAAGGTGCTCTTCATCTGCACCGCGAACCAGATGGACACTATCCAGGGCCCCCTGCGGGACCGCATGGAGGTCATCGAGATCGCGGGCTACACCGAGGAGGAGAAGGTCAGCATCGCGCGGCAGCACCTGGTGCCCAAGCAGATCGCGGAGCATGGTCTGGACCCGGAGAAGGTGACCTTCACCGACGACGGCCTGCGAACCCTGGTGCGCGGCTACACCCGCGAGGCGGGCGTCCGCAACCTGGAGCGCGAGATCGCGGCGGTCGCCCGTAAGGTGACGCGCGCCTTCGCAGAGGAGACGCTGAACGAGGTCGAGATCGACGCGAAGAAGGTGGAGGAGTACCTGGGCGCGCCCCGCTTCGAGTATGAAGAGGTGGAGGAGCGTACCGGTATCCCCGGCGTCGTGACCGGCCTGGTCTGGACCCCGGTAGGCGGGGACGTCATCTTCATCGAGGCGCAGAAGATGGAGGGTTCGAAGAACCTCCAGCTCACCGGGCAGCTTGGTAACGTGATGCAGGAGTCGGCGCGCACGGCGCTCTCCTACGTCCGGGCGCACGCTCAGGACTTCGGCATCGACCCGAAGTTCTGGAACGACACGGAGATTCACGTCCACGTGCCGGCGGGGGCGATCCCCAAGGACGGCCCCAGCGCGGGCGTGACGCTGACCACGGCGATCACATCGCTGCTCTCGGGCCGCTCGGTGAAGCCGCGCCTGGCGATGACGGGTGAGGTGACGCTGACCGGCAAGGTGCTTCCTGTCGGCGGCATCAAGGAGAAGGTGCTGGCGGCGAAGCGCGCGGGCATCACGACCCTGATCCTGCCGGACCGGAACCGGAAGGACCTGGAAGAGGACATTCCGGCGGAGATGCGGGAGGGCATGACCTTCCACTTCGCCAAGACGGTGGACGAGGTGCTCGACCATGCCCTGGAGCCGGCACCAAAGCCCAAGCGCATTAAGGTGCAGGACAAGGACGGCTCGGATGCTAAGTCCTCCTCGCCGGTAAAGGTGGGCAAGTCGTCGGTGCCGGAGAACATCCCGCACCCGGCGACTCCCCCGGCATCCGCCCGGGGATAAGCCAGAAACGACAGGGGCAGGCCGTGTGGCCTGCCCCTTTTTTTGTCCTTTTTGGAGGTGCTGAGGAAAACACGCCTTCCGGCGCGAAACGACCATCATGCAGCAACGCAAGGACGCACCGCTCCGGTTCAGCGGGTACGAGTGGACCGTCAAGGCCGGGGAGAAGATGGGACCAGGGCCGAACCGGTGGGAGGCGGCCAACGTCACCCTCGACGCGCAGAAGCGTCTCCGCTTCACGGTGCGGCGCGACGCCCGGGGG
The DNA here is from genome assembly GCA_937902745.1 of uncultured Armatimonadota bacterium. Lineage (GTDB taxonomy): Bacteria > Armatimonadota > Armatimonadia > Armatimonadales > Armatimonadaceae > CALEKU01. The sequence goes on along the minus strand of CALEKU010000124.1, from coordinate 82,722 downwards.
TGGTCCTGCGCCGAAGTCGCACTTCGGGGCCGGCGCCTCCACTTCGGCCACTACGAGTTCCAGACCATCGGCCCGCTAGCGACCCTGGACCCGAACGTTGTCCTCGGGCTGTTCAACTACCCGCCCTCGGACGTCGGTCCGGACACCACCAACGAGATCGACATCGAGTGGGCCCGCTGGGGCAACGCCAAACACCCCATCGGCAACTTCACCCTCTGGCCCGCGAAGGCCGGAGAAAAGCCGGTGTCGCACACCTTCGACCCGCCGCGCGACCTGCCGGCGGAGACGACCCACCGGTTCCTGTGGCTCCCCGACCGCATCGTGTGGCAGTCGCTGCGCGGGCACGCGCGGGACGTGGGCGATAACCGGGGCGAGTTCGCACGCAGGGAGTTCAAGCCGCCCGTAAACTCCGGCCTCATCCCGCAGAGCCCGCTGCCGGTCCTGATCAATCTGTGGCTCTTTGAGGGAAGGCCGCCCCTGGACGGCCGCGAGGTGTCGGTGACCGTCGCCCGGTTCACCCATCGGCCTGCGGCGCGCTGACCCCGCCGCCCCCGCTGCCGGGCAGCGGCGGCAGGCCCAGCGCGCGAACCGCCCACGGCAGCGCGGTCTGTAGCTGCTGCCACTGGACGAGCCGGACCCGCGGGGCGTCCGGAATCGTCGGCAACCCGGCGCGAGCAGCGAAGAAGCCGGATACCCAGGCCGCCACCTCCGGCGCGTCCGGCAGGAGGGCCTCCGGCGGCGGGCCGCCCTCCCACGCGAGGCTTGGCAGCCAGAACCCCAGGTCGAGCGTCGGGTTCGACCGGCAGGCGTGGTTCCAGTCCACGAAGACGGCCCCGCGCGGGCTCAGGCACAGGTTGTCGCTGCGCAGGTCCCCGTGGGTCAGGCTCTCCCCTTCTGTCGAACACCGCGCCTCCGCCGCCACGAGAAGCGGCAGCGATGCCTCCAGCCACGCGCCATCCGCCATCCCCAGTGACAGGAACGGCGCGGGGTCTTCGGCTACAGTCCGCCAGCCCGTATGCTCCGTCCCGTGGACCTCGGCGTACGTCTCCAGCGGCGCGGCAAACGCTGTGGTGGCGTGCATCGCCGCGATCTGCGCACGGACCGCGTCAACGCGCTGCTCGTTCCATGGAGGCGGCCACGTATGAGCCGAGAGGTCCTCGATCAGGAGAAGAGGTTCGGCGGGGTGGTCCTCCCACGCCAGGAGTTGCGGCAGGAACGGGCCGCGGATGGTGTTGTAAACGTGTATCTCGCGGCGGAGGAACTGTGCCGTCAGCGGCGTTGCGCCTGCCTTGGCGAAGAAGGTGCCGCCCGCTGCGGTCCGGCAGAGCAGGCGGGTAGCGGGCGTGTACCCGCCGGCTACGGGAGTACAGGATGTCACCTGCGCCCCGATAAGCTTCTCGATTCGGGCCGTTAGTTCGGTTCGCGCCATAGCGCGTTGTACCGAATTATCGGCCAGACCGCACTTGCCTGGAAGGGGCGGGACTGCGCCCGGCGTCCGGTCAGTCCCGCCAGTATAGGATGTCCTGCCAGCACAGAGCGAGTTCCGACTCCGACAGTTCGGGGTGGAGCAGGCGATAGCGGATCGTCGCGACGGTCGCGAAGAGCGCGGCCGCAAGCAGGAGCGAGACAAAAAGGCCCCGCAGGCGTTCAAGCATTTCAGCCACCTCCGCCCTTATATCGGCCGCCTTATAGTCAATTTTGTAGGGTAGAACTGCCGGGTTCTGCTTTTACCCCGGCTTTACCTGCCGATACCAGCGGAACAGGTATCCGTTGCGCGCCCGTTCCGCGTGGCACTCCCGGCAGTGGTTCAGCCTGCCCCGTGCCTGGACCGTGCGCGCATCCCCGCCCAGTACGGCGTACTCCCAGTCGCCGAACTTCGGGTCGTACCCCTTTTCGCGCTTCACCATCACGGTCAGGAGCTCCGGCTTCGCGGCATTTTCCGCGGGCAGCTTCTCCTTCACAACGATCGTGCCCACCGGGAACGTCGGGTTGACTTCCTTCAGGAAGGGCTTCGCGCCCTTATCGTTCACGTAAACCCGCGCCCACTTCTCCACGTGCGGGTTACGGCGCTCCCGGGCGATCTGGTCGGCCGTTGGCCCGATGCAAAGCAGCGCGAACCGGGACTGCATCTTCGTCGGCTCCGGGTTCGCGCAGGTCCACTTCCGGTAGTTTGCAACGTCCGAAAGCGGCGGGGCGCCCCCCGGTTTCTGTTCCCGCTGTCCGAAGGCGGCGGCTCGCAGCGTCACACCGGCGGGGACCAGGGCGGCGATAAGGGCGACAACGGCAAACCTCGGGCGCATGGCGGCACTCCCTCCCGCGCGATTAGACTTCGGCTGGCCCGAGTCCTTCAAACGAGGCGGCCCCCATCCGTCAGGAGGGTGCGAACGCCCGCCGCCACGGACCGGCGGACCACTGCCCACTCCTTTCCCCCTTTGTCGCCGGATGTCCGGCGAACGTTTAGCTCCATCGTGCGGACCGCGTCCCGGAAGAAGAAGGCAGAACCCTTGAAAGTATGGGATACTGACGGTAGGCGTGCGGGGTTCGCCCCCCACCCTGACAACCAGCGTACACAGAAATTCAGACACGTTTCAGCCGCGAGGCATCGCCGGGCACGACCGCCGCTACAGGGGTCCTGCCTTTCATTCCTCCTCCTGTTTCTCCTGCTCTCCTGTTTACACACAGCACCTGCCAGCGGTGCGCGCGCGACGGTGACCACGCCCCGCACAGCGCTGCTGGCCCGACATCTTTTGGCGCTTGCGGCTGCGGCCAGCGGGGCGCCTTCACCAGAAACAAGGAGACGGAAGAATGCGCCTTTTCGTGAGCGGCCTTTCCTACGGCACTACCAACGGTCAACTCCACGACCTATTTGCACGCGCGGGCCATGTGGAGGACGCCCAGATCGTCCTCGGTCTCTACTCCCGGCACTCCCTGGGCTATGGCTTCGTGGAGATGCCGGACGACAGCGAGGCGCGGGCGGCAATACGCCGCTTCCACGGCCGGTCCGTGGGTCTGCGGAGGCTTGCCGTGTCCGCAGCGTCGACCGACGAAATGCAGCAGGAAGAGGAGCAACAGCAAGGCGAGCTCGACGAAGCGCTCGCCGGAATGGCGTCGTGGGACCCGCTCGCCGTGCTCGGGTTACAGGGACTGTAGTCAGGAAGACCAGGAGGCTCTCCCATGAGTTGGTACAAGATATCCTTTTCGGACGCACAGGTGCGCGACGGGGACGTGCGGCGGCTGACCGTCCGCATGAGCGCCGCGGTCACCGCGCTCGGGGACCCGCAGACCGACGCCCTGCTGCTGGACGCCAAGGGGGCGGCCGGGCAGCCAAACCAGTTGTTCTTCTCGCCCGAGGCCGCCCGCCTCGCCCCCGGCTTGATCGCCGAATACGGAGCCGTTCCGTGCCCGAAGCCCTGGCCGGACGAGGTGAGCCTCCTCGTCGGCCGCATCCCTGGCTACTCCCGCTTTAAGGGTGTCGTCCCGCCGCGTCAGGCCGCCCGGCGCATGTCCCGCTGACGCACAGTACAGCTTCTCACGACTCTGCCCCGGCAGCAGGGCGACGGTGCTCGGCGAGCATATTGCAGAAGAGGCGCCCCTGCTCGATCGCGTCGTCCAGGGCGACATGGGTGTGGGGCACGTCGTCGAACCAGCGGCGGGGCATGGCCCTCTTCACGGCGCTGCGGTAGTCCGTGCCCAGCATCGCCATGGCGAACGTCTTGATGTCCAGCGCGGAGTGAGAGAATGGGCTCTCGCCGGCAAACCGAATGAGGTACCAGTACACGAACAGGAAGTCAAAGGCGGCGGGGTAGCCCACGAACACGGGGCGACCAGGCAGGGACCGAAGCCACGCCGCATAGCGCGGCATGACCACCTCGGGGGGTTCGGGGTTCTCACGGCAGGCCGCCCAAGCCTCGGGCTGCGTTTCCCACCACGCCATCGTCTTCGGGTCGCCCGCGGCCCCCGGAAGGGTTTCGAGGTTGGCGGAGAACGTGCCTATCAGCGTCTTATCCGCCAGAAATGCCGCGGAGCCGAAGCTGAGCAGGGAGTTCGGGCCGGGGATAGGCCCGTCCGTCTCCACATCCGTACTGACGTAGACTTCTTTGCCCATGGTGCGTGCTGCCTCCCCTGCCGTATCGCCCGGCCTGCGCCGTACGCTCAGGGGAGGCGTCCCGCCCCTACTTCTTCGGCTCTTTTAGCAGGCCGTACTCCACGGCATCCACCAGTGCCTGCCAGGACGCCTCGATGATGTTCGTGGAGACGCCGACCGTGGACCAGGTCTCGCCGCCGTGAGCGGTGGACTCCACGATGGTGCGCACTTTTGCTGCTGTGCCCTCGCCTGTAGTAACCACACGCACCTTGAAGTCGGTCAGCCGAATCTCTGCCAGTTCCGGATAGAAGCGCGCCAGTGCGCTGCGCAGCGCCCCATCCAGCGCGTGCACCGGGCCGTCGCCCTCCGCTACCGTCAGCATCTCCTCGCTACCCACCCGCAGGCGCACGGTCGCCTCCGTGATCGGGTAGTCGTCCCCGGAGCGCCGCTCGGTCAGCACGCGGAAGCCCACCAGGTCAAACAGCTTGCGGTAGCGCCCGGTCGCCTTCTTCAAGATCAGCTCGAAGCTCGCCTCCGCACCCTCAAAGGCGTACCCCTCGCTCTCGCGCCGGGTCACCTCCGCCAGCACCGCCTTCGCCTCCGGCGACTTCTTATCCAGCGGGAAGCCCAGGTCGGCCGCCTTCTGCGCAATGGTGGCGCTCCCGGCCTGCTCCGACACGAGCAGGCGGCGGACGTTCCCCACCCGCGCCGGGTCCAGGTGCTCGTACATCCGGCCCGAGCCCTTCATGATGGCGTCCACGTGCAGACCCGCCTTATGGGTGAAGGCATTCCGCCCGACATACGCCGCCTTCGGGTCGGGTGTCATATTCGCCACCTCATCCACGAAGGTCGAAAGGTCGGTCAGGTCGCGCATGGCATCGTCACTCAGGCAGTCATAGCCCATCTTCAGCCGGAGCGCGGCGGCGATGGGAATGAGGTTGGCGTTGCCGGTGCGCTCGCCGTAGCCGTTCACCGTGCCCTGCACGTGCGTCGCCCCCGCGCGCACGGCGGCCAGAGCGTTCGCCGTGCCGCAGTCGCCGTCGTCGTGCGGGTGCATCCCGACCGTCACGCCTCCGAACCGCGCCACCACGGCGGAGACGATGTCGAAGACCTCATGGGGGAGCGTCCCCCCATTGGTGTCGCACAGGCAGAGCACATCCACGCCCGCCTCCGCCGCAGCGGCCAGGGCGCGCAGGGCGTACTCCGGGTCCAGCTTGTAGCCGTCGAAGAAGTGCTCGGCGTCGTAGACCACCTCGCGCCCGGCGCCCTTCAGAAAGCGAACGGAGTCGGCGATCATGGCCAGATTCTCGTCCAGGTCCACCCGCAGGGCGTGGGTCACCTGCTCGGACCAGGACTTGCCGACGATCGTCACCACGGGCGTTTCGGCGTCCAGCAGGCCGCGCAATTGCCCGTCCTCTGCCGCTGTCCCCCCAGCGCGGCGGGTGGAGCCGAAGGCGGTCAGCTTCGCATGCCGGAGCGGCACCGACCGCATACGGGCGAAGAAGTCGGTGTCCTTCGGCACTGCGCCGGGCCAGCCGCCTTCAATGTAGTCCATGCCGAACGCATCCAGGCGCCGGGCGATCTTCACCTTATCCTCAACAGAGAAGGAGACGCCCTCGCCCTGGGAGCCGTCCCGCAGGGTGGTATCGTACACGTGGACCTTCATGGTCTGTGGTCTCCGAAAGTACGGGGAGGCAGACGCCTAGCGGGTGCCCGCTCCCACGAGGCGGCGGGTGCTCGGGTCCAGCGATGGGATGGAGGAGAGCAGGCGGCGGGTGTACGCCTCCTGCGGCGTGTCAAAGATCTCGTCCACCGTCCCGCGCTCCACGATGCGGCCCGCCTCCATCACACACACCTCGTCGGCCAGGTACTCGACCACGGCCAGGTTGTGCGTGATGAACAGGTACGTCAGGCCGCGCTCACGCTGGAGGCGGCGCAGCAGGTTCAGCACCTGGCTCTGCACCGACACGTCGAGCGCGCTCGTCGGCTCGTCCAGCACGATGAACTGCGGGTCTACGGAAAGGGCCCGCGCAATAGCGATGCGCTGGCGCTGCCCGCCCGAGAACTCGTGCGGATAGCGGTCCAGCGCGCTCTCCGCAAGCCCCACCTGCTTGAGAAGCGCCGCCGCCTTCGCCTCGCGCTCCGCGGGGGTGCCAAGCCGGTGAACGGCCATCCCCTCGGTCAGCGCCTGCCGCACCGTCATACGCGCGTTCAGCGAGGCGTACGGGTCCTGGAACACGACCTGCATCTTGCGGCGCAGTTCGCGTCGCTCCGCCGCCGAGCGGTCCGAGAGCGGTCGCCCGAGGAAGGAGATCTCCCCGCTCGTGACCGGCAGAAGCCCCAGGAGCATCAGGCCGACCGTGGATTTGCCCGAGCCGGACTCGCCCACCAGCGCCAGGGTCTTCCCGGCGCCGATGTCGAACGAGACGTCTTCTACCGCGACTTTGAACGCCTTCTTGCCGAGTATCCCCTTACGAATCGGGAACTCCTTGCGCAGGTTGCGAACGGAGAGGACCACTTCCCCGGTGCCCGCCGAACCGCCGCGCACCGCCGGGCGATCTCCGTTCGCGCTCAGCTCCCAGGGGTTCGCGCCCCCGGTCTTGTCGCCTGCACTCATCGACCCACCTCCGCGTCCTTTTGTGAAGCCGGGGCGGGCGCGTCGTCGTGCGACGGCAGCACCGCGAGGCCGCGGGCCTCCTCCTCCTTGCGCACGGTGGACGCGTCCGGCCGCCCGGGAATCGCCGGGTTGTACAGGTGGCACCGCACGGGCCGGTCACTGGCCGGCGGGTTGGGAATCGGCGGGATGGTGTCGCACTCCTGCCACCGGAACGGGCAGCGGGGCGCGAACCGGCACGCCTTGGGCCAGTTGGTCGAGTCGGGTACGACCCCTTCGAGCGTGGCCAGGTCCTGCCCGCGCCGGTTACGCGCGGGGAGGCTGGCGAACAGCCCCTTGGTGTAGGGGTGCTGCGGGTCGTGGAACAGGTCGCGCGTGGGCGCGGACTCCACCACCTGCCCGGCGTACATCACGCACACATCGTCCGCGACCTCCGCCACAATGCCCAGGTCATGCGTGATCAGGAGGACGCTCATGCCGGTCTCCTCCTGCAGTTCGCGAATCAGCGCCAGTATCTGCGCCTGCACGGTCACGTCCAGCGCCGTGGTCGGCTCGTCCGCGATCAGCACCTTCGGGCGGTTGGCCAGCGCGATGGCGATCATGACACGCTGGCGCATACCACCGGACAGTTCATGGGGATACTGCCGCAGCGCCTGCTCGGGGTCGGACAGGCCGACGCGCCGCAGCAGGTCCAGCGCACGCGCCTGCGCCGCGCCCGCCTCCTTGCCGTGAATCAGCATCGCCTCGCGGATCTGGTAGCCGATGGTGTAGACGGGATTCAGGCTGGTCATCGGCTCCTGGAAGATCATCGCGATGTCCTTGCCACGGACCGCGCGCATCTGCTCCCAGGTCAGGTCCAGCAGATCCCGCCCCTCGAAGAGGATGCGTCCATCCTCGATGTAGCCCGCAGGCTCGGGCACGAGTTGGAGGATGGAGAGCGCCGTCATGGACTTGCCGCAGCCGGACTCGCCCACGATCGCCAATGTTTTTCCGCGCTCCAGGGTGAACGAGACCCCGTCCACGGCCTTGGCGGTGCCGCGGGGCGTGTTGAAGTAGGTGCGCAGGTTTTTCACCTGCAGCAGGGGTGCGTTTTCAGAGGCCAACGGTTGTTAACTCCGTAGACGGGGGTCAATGGCGTCTCGCAGCGCGTCCCCCAGAAAGTTGAAGGCGAGTACCAGGATAAAGAGGGCCACCGAGGCCGAAGTCAGATTCCACCAGATCACCGGCTCACGCGCCAGTTCGTCGCGGGCGGCGTCGATCATGTTGCCCCACGAGCCGATGTTTCCGCCCACGCCCAGCCCCAGGTACGCCAGGATGGACTCCTGCAGCACCAGCCCCGAGAAGCCCAGCGTCAGACTGATGATGACGACGGGCAGGAGGTTGGGCAGGATGTGCCGGGTCAGGATGCCGAAGTCCGACACGCCCAGCGCCTTCGCGCCGCGCACATACTCCCGGTCGCGGTGCTTGAGCGTCTCACCGCGGGTAAGGCGGCACAGCCCGACCCAGCTCGTGATTCCGAGCGCGACGCAGATCTGGACGGGGCCGCGCCCCAGCACCAGAATCAGGGCGATCAGGAGCAGGATGGTAGGAATCGAGGCCAGCACACCATAGATGTACTGGATCAGGTCGTCCTGCCACTTGCCGTAGTAGCCCGCCATCAGGCCGAAGAGCAGCGCAAGCGGCGTCGAGATCAGCAGCGTCCCGCCGCCGATCAGAAACGCCGTGCGCGCCCCCTTCAGGGTCTGAAGGAGCACATCGTTGCCCACGCCGTCCGTGCCGAGCAGGTGCTGGCCCGGAGCCTTAAGCGGCTGCGGGTTCGCCTCGCCCGTGGTCATTGTGGCGAGCGGCGCGGAGTAGTAGCGCTCCTGCACCGCCAGCGCCCCGGTCTTCTGCGCTATGCGGTCCAGCAGAGTGATGCGCGTCTGGGATGCCTTATCGGTCGTGCCCAGGCTTTCCAGCAGCGCCAGCGTCCCGTACAGACCGATAATCACCAGCGCGAAGATAGCGACCTTGTTGCGCCGCAGTCGCCGGTAGGCCTCCGCCCAGAGCGGCTGCTTGCCCGCCCTCCAGATCGCGAAGAGCAGAAGCGCCACCACACAGCAGGGGACCAGGTTCAGAAAGAAGTCCGACTGAAAAAAGCTCATCGTTCTTTGTTACTTTACTCCAGCCGGACGCGCGGGTCCACGAGCGCGTAGGCGATATCCGTCAGTATATAGCCGATCAGGGTCAAAAGCGTCCCCAGGAACACCATCGCGCGCACCACCGCGAAGTCCAGGTTCGTGATGGCGTCGATCAGGTAGCCCCCGAGGCCCGGGATGCCGAAGAAATTCTCCAGCAGCAGGCCGCCCAGGATCAGCGTGGGGATCGTCGCGACGGTGGTCGTGAGGATCGGGATCATGGCGTTCTTGAGGACGTGGCGCAGCAGCACCGTGCCCTCCGGGACCCCCTTGGCGCGGGCGGTGCGAACGTAATCCTGGTTGATCTCGTCCAGCAGGAACGTGCGGTACAGGCGAATGCTCGCGCCGATGCCCGCGACCACACCGATGACCACCGGAATCAGGATGAACTTGGCCAGTCCCGCCTCTCTATTGAACCCCCATACCGGACCGTACTGGAGCCTCTTTCCCAGATAGTACTGGAGTCCGATGATGTAGGTCACGTACACGATACTGATAAGCACGACCGTAAGCAGTGTGCCGAATCGGTCTACGTACGTGCCGCGGAAGTAGGCCACCAGCACGGCGATCAGAATCGCGATGGTCAGACCGGTCGCAAAGATGATGGCCTGAATGGTCAGGGACGGCCCCGCCCCCTTCTTAATGCGCTCCTTGATCTCTTCACCGGTGGTGTCGCTCTGACCGAAGTTGAAGAGCAGCATGTCCACCGTACTGCGCTTCAACTGCTCTGCCAGCGGCTTGTCGTACCCGTGGTCGGCCAGCCACTGCTGGATCTGGGCCTGCGTCGGGTTCTTGCCCAGGTTCTGCCGGGCGATAACCTCCGGGTTTTTCAGACCGAAGAACAGAAAGAAAGTCAGCAGCAGCACCCCGATTAGCGTCGGGATGGCGAGAAGGATGCGCCGGATGACGTAGCGCAGCATCAGGAATCGTCTCCTTCACCGCCGGCATCTGCCCGGCGGACGCGCCGGTTCACGCGCTGCCGTACCACGGCGACCGCGGGCAGCGATCCCACGACGATGATAGCGGCAAGGACGACGAGCGGCACGAAGTTCGGTTTGTTCCACGCGCGCTGCCGGGACTGCCGCAGGTCCACGTCGATGTTGCGGTACTGCGCGGCGTCGCTGGCCAGCGGGTGCGCCTTGACGTTCTTGACCCAGTCGTACGTGAGCGACACCGCCACGTTGTGGATCACGGGAATCCAGGCGCAGTCTTCGACCGACACCGCGCGCATCTTGCGGATGACCTCTTCGCGGGCCGGGCCATCGTCCATGGCGCGCATCTGCTCAAACAGGCGGTCGTACTCAGGGTTCGCGTAGTTAGCGGAGTTCGGGCCGGGACGCTTGTTCGGACCGTACAGCAGGAACACGAAGTTCTCGGGGTCCGGGTAGTCCGCATACCAGCCGTAGAAGATGAACTGGTGCTGCCCCTTGAGCAGCTTCGCCTGGAACTGGTCCGGCAGCGACGGGCGAGAGACCACCTTGATGCCCAGCCGCTCGATCATACGCGAGACGATACCCACGGACTGGCGCCCGGCGGCGTTCGTCGCGGTGTTGTCGTAGTACAGCGTCAGCTTCTCGCCGGTCTTCGGGTCCACGCCGTCTGGGTAGCCCGCCTCCGCCAGCAGTTTCTTCGCCCGGGTAAGCTGCGGGTCGAAGCGGCGGTAGGGGTTCTGGAACGACGGGTCATAGCCGAACACACCGGGCGGAAGCACCCACTCCGCGGGGCTGGCGTTCCCCTGCTTCAGAAGCTGGATGTACTCGTCTGCGTTGATGGAAAGCGAGATCGCCTGGCGCAGCTTCTTGTTCTTCTCGCTCAGTCCGCCGTAGACCGGGTCGTTCATGTTGAACGCGAAGTAGTAGACACACATCTCCGTCTCCTTGCGGAGGGAGACGCCCTTCTTCTCCAGTTCCGGCGAGAGCGCGTTGCTGGCCGTGAAGACCTGCTGGAAGTTGTTGTTGTTAACCCCGGCGGCGTCCAGGTAGCCCTGCGTGAAGAGGTTCCAGGAGGACGTGGACTCGCGGATGATGTTGAAGACGATCTTCTCGGTGAGGGGCAGCTGCTTGCCCGCATCGGCGAGCAGGCCGGCCTCCGCATCGCCGGGCATCCCGATGCTCGGGTACACGTCCTTGTGGCGGTTCGGGTTGACCGTCAGCACCAGACGCTGCTTCGGCTGATAGTCGCTCAGGTAGTACGGGCCGCAGCCGACCGGGTGGCGCGGGTACTCGTCCTTGTAATACTCCACCGCCTCACGGGCCTGCGGGGCGGTGAAGTGCATCGCCATCAGGTAGCGGAGCTGCGGGTACGGCTGGTTCAGAATGACATGGAAGGTATAGGGGTCCTTCGGGTCAAGCTGGACGCCCTCCATCTCCTTGTCGTAGTTCTTTTCCTTGGCCTTCTCGAACGCCTCGGAGTACTCTGGCCAGCCCACAATCTTGTCCGCGAAGTAGGGGGCGACGGGGCACTGCACCGACGGGTCCGCCATACGCTTAAAGGAGTAGACGACATCCTTCGCCGTGATGTGGCGCCCCTTGCCATCCGGGAAGCAGGGGTCATCCTGGAAGCGCAGGTCGTTCTTCAGGGTAAATGAGTAGCGCTCGCCCTGAACCGTGCGCGTCTTGCCGTCCTTCTCCTTTATCGTGACCGGCCAGGCGGTCTTGACGGGCTCCTTTGCACCCAGGTTCAGTTCCAGGACGAACGGGTCGCGCTTGAGGTAGTGGTACTTGTAGAACGTCGGGTAGATAAGGTCGACGATCAGCGCCTCGTCCACCGTGTAGGAGAAGGACGGGTCCAGAGACTTGGGGTCCGCACCGATGGTGCGGAACTGAACCTTCCCCTGCATCTCCTGAGGCGTGTACGGGCTGTTGCTGCAGCCCGCCCCGGCGATCGCGGCGAGAACAACGGCGACACTTGTCACCACGACGGCCGCACGAAAACGCGCGGCACGGCGGCGGAATCCGGTGGCAGAAGGATCTGCTGCTGGGCCTGACTGCATGGTGGTGGGAGGCTTTCTTCTGTGCAATGGGTACGAGCGGCGAGCGGTGCCCGGATGATACGGCTCGGAACAGAAGGGCAGTGCGAAAGATTAGCCCTTATTATATCCCATAATTACTCATAACGGAACGGGCGGTGCGGGCGTGACCCGCGGCCCACACCCCCCGTACTTTTATTTCGGAACCGTTAGAGCGTCCGACCGTTGCGCTCGTAGATCTGGCGCATCTCCTCCTCCACCATCTCCACGGCAAGGCGACTGCCCTCCGTCGTCACGCGATCCACGATCTCGCCCGCCTTCAAGCGGGCCACGATCTCGTTGATCTCGTTTTCGTAGGCGGAGGAGCCATCCAGGGGAAGCTCCTTCGTCACGCCCCCCTCCGTAACCACGCGCACGGGCTTGCCGTTGCCCGAGTCGAAGAGGACGGTCCCCTTCTCCATGATTACCGTGAAGGCGTACCGGAACGGCATGTCGTTATCGTCCCACAGGGAGTGCAGGTGCACGCACAGGCCGTCCGCATAGCGCCAGGTGGCGTCCACGATTGAGGGCAGATCCTTCAGGAAGTGGCCATCCGCGACCAGCGACTCCGGCTTTCCAAACCACCAGAGCGCGGTGTCCACGTCATGGACGTGCATGTCCAGCACGACGCCACCGGAGCGCGGCGCCTGGCGCAGCCAGTCCTGGTAGCTCCACTTCGGCGTCCCCCCGGCGCGGTGGAAGCGGGCGCAGATCGGCTTGCCGTACTGGCCGCTGGCGATCTCCGCGTGCGCGGCGACGTAGTGCGGCCACCAGCGCAGGCAGTGGGCGATGATGAGCTGCTTCCCGCTCGCCGCGGCCGCCGCCTCCATGGCGCGGCACTCCTCCGACGACCGGGCCATCGGCTTCTCGCAGAGAACATGCTTCCCGGCGTTCAGCGCGGCGATAGTCGGCTCGGCGTGCAGGTCGATGGGAAGGCAGATGTCCACCAGGTCCACGCCCTCATCCTGCACGAGGTCGCGGTAGTCCTCGTAAACGCGCATCTTCGACAGATCGACCGCCTGCCCCTCGGTGGTGCCGATGTTGAGGCCCATCTTGCCCCACTGGCCCGCACGCTTGGCCGGGTCAACGTCGCAGAACGCCACGACCTCCGCATCCGGGTTCTTCAGGTAGGCGTTATAGTGAACGCGCCCCATGCCACCGATTCCGATGAGGCCGACACGAATCTTCTCCACTGCGAATCGCTCCTTACACAATTTCGTATCCAGTTTTACCACAGGGCGCCCCGGCCAGCGCAGAGGGAGTGGCCGCCCGGGGGTCGAACCGTTTACTGGCAGGGCACGGTATAGTCTGTGCCGCCACGAAAGGGTATTCTTGTGCAGCCCGCCGAAATCATTCTTGAAGTCCGGGACATTGCGCCCGTCTGGTCCGGTCACCCCGTTGGGTTCGCGCTGCTGACCCACGGAGGGCGTCAGTTCGTAGCGTTCTACGACGCCGAGCGGCGCATGACCGTGGCAGAGCGCGCTCTGGGTGCTTCGGACTGGAAGATGACCACGCTTCCCGAGACGACGGGGTGGGACAGCCACAACTACCTCACCATGACCGCGGACGACGACGGATTTCTCCACCTCTCCGGTAATATGCACGTCGTCCCGCTCGTCTACTTCCGCAGCGCCCGGCCCGGGGACGCCTCAACGCTCGCCCGTGTCCGGAGCATGGTGGGCCGGGACGAGGCGCGGGTGACTTATCCGGTCTTCCTGCGCGGGCCGAAGCGGGAGTTGATCTTCACTTACCGCGACGGCAGCAGCGGCGACGGCAACCAGATCTACAACGTGTATGACCACCGCGCGCGTGCCTGGAGGCGCCTTCTGGACACGCCGCTCATGGACGGTGAGGGCCAGCGCAACGCCTACCTGGAGCTGCCGAAGCCGGGTCCGGACGGCTACTGGCACCTGGTCTGGGTATGGCGGGAGACGCCGGACGCCGCCACGAATCACGATCCGTCCTATGCCCGCACGCGCGACCTGATCCGCTGGGAGCGCAGCGATGGAACGCCCCTGAAGCTGCCCATCACGCAGGCGACCGGCGAGATTGTGGACCCGGTGCCGGTCCACGGGGGCGTCATCAACGGGAACGTGAAGCTGGGCTGGGACCACCAGAAGCGCCCGGTGGTCTCCTACCATAAGTACGATGCCCGCGGGAACACGCAGATCTACAATGCCCGGCGCGAAGCGGATGGATGGAAGATATACCAGACCTCCGACTGGGAGGGGCGGTGGAACTTCGGCGGCGGCGGATCGATCCCCTTCCTGGTGAGCGTCAGCCCGGTGCGGGCGCGGCCGGACGGCACGCTGACACAGAAATACCGCTTTGAGAAGTACGGCGCCGGCACATGGGTCCTGGATGAGGCGACCTTGAAGCCGAAAGGCGAGGCGAAGGAGGAGCAACCGGACTATCCGGCCTCACTGCGTGCCGTGGAATCCTCGACGCCCGGAATGCGGGTGAACTGGTCCGGCGATCTGGGCGCAAGCGGCGAACGGGGCGTGCGCTACGTTCTGCGCTGGGAGACGCTCGGCCAGAACCGCGATCGGCCCCGCGAGGGCGCTCCCCCTCCCCCGTCGATGCTTCGCCTTTATAAGCTCGGAACTCCCTGAAAACGCGCCCCTCCGGGCGCTTGCTTCTCCTTCCCTACCCGGCGCGCTTTCGCCCGCCGGAGATTTTTTTGCGCGTCCTTGACACAACCTGAGCCCGCCGGCATAATGAATTAAAACGTTTTCTTCAAGCGTTTTCATTGACGAGGAAGTAAAGGTTACGCATCGTGGCGGTATCCATTCGAGAGGTGGCTAAAGAGGCGAACGTCTCCCTCAGCACCGTTTCCAAGGTGCTGAACGGGGCGGCGGACGCCAAGTTCGCCCCGGCGACACGCGAGCGGGTGCTCGACGCCGCGCGGCGCGTGGGCTACCACCCGAACGCCCTGGCTCGCGGCCTCGTGCGCAAGCGCATGGACACTCTGGGGGTCATCATGGCGTACCAGCAGGCCTCCGTCACCTCCGACCCCTACCTCGGCCCCTGTCTGGACGGCATCCTGAAGGTGAACAAGCAGCGCCGCCAGAAGACGGTGATCTTCACCGAAGACACCTGGGAGGAGGCGCTGTCGCACCTGCCCTCCTACTGCGACGGTCACTGCGACGGCCTGATGCTGGTCATCCCCCGCAGCGACAGTGAGATCGTGTCCGCCCTGAAGGAGCGCCCGCTGCCCGTCGTCCTGGTGGGCGACAGTCGCGAGGATGAGGCGCTGGTCACGGTAGATGTGGACAACGTCGCGGGCGCGCGTCTGGCAGTGGAGCATCTGGTGGCGCTGGGCCACCGGCACATCGCCGCCTTCCGTGGGAACGCCGACTTCCTCAGCAACGACCAGCGCCTGGAGGGCTACCGGCAGGGACTCGAAGCGGCTGGCCTGCCTCTGCGCGAGGAGTACATCTTCCCGGGCGAGTACTGGCCCGACCACGGCTACCGGAACGCGCGCCTTATGCTGGAGCGCTTCGCGGGCCGTCCCGACCGGCCGACCGCGGTGTTCTGCTTCAACGACGGAATTGCGCGGGGCGCGCTGGAAGGCTTCCGCGACGCGGGGGTGCGTGTTCCGGAACAGGTGTCGGTGATCGGGTTCGACGATACGCCCTACGCGGCATCGCTGGAGCCGCCCCTGACCACCATCCACCACGACATCCGGAAGGTCGGAGAGCTCGCGGCGAAGACGCTGCTGGAGCGCATCAACCGGGTGGTAGAGCCCGGCCATCGGGCGTTTGTCACAGCGGAGTTGGTTGTCCGGGAGACGACGGCGCCGCCCCCTCCTCCCGGTCGTTCGGAATGAGGACGCGAGAGACTATCAGAATCTTGGGAGGTCTGAGCAGGATGCACCGACGCAACAGATCGCTTTTGTACATTTTCGCGCTGGCCGCCGCCGTCTTCGCTGCGGCAGGCTGCGCGTCGAAGCCGGAGCCGACCCCGACGCCTGCCGCGGATGGCGGAGCGCCGGCGGCGCCCACGGCCGCGGGTCAGGGGAAGGTTTCCAGTGGTGCCGACCCGGACAAGGCCCCGCCCTACCCCGGTATGTACGGCAAGCCCGCCGGCTCTTGATCTGGGACGGCAACGCCCCTCCCGCCCGTACTCAAAGATGAAAGCCTTATACACACCGACTCTTGAAAGGTTATCGCAAAGATGCAGAACGCTGCACCCCGTGTCCGCCGCGGGGCCTTCACGCTGATTGAACTCCTCGTCGTCATCGCCATTATCGCGATCCTGGCTGCGATTCTGTTCCCGGTTTTCGCCAAGGCCCGCGCCAAGGCTCGCCAGGCGTCTTGCCTGTCGAATATGAAGCAGATCGGGCTGGCGTTCATGCAGTACGTCCAGGACTATGACGAGACCCTGCCGTTCAAGCGCTATATGGAAGATGGCAGCAACTTCCCCTGGAACTTCGACACCCAGAACCAGGCCCGGTCCTGGAAGGACCTCATCTACCCGTACGTGAAGAACGGAGGCCGGGGCGTGGGCCAGAGCGCCCCCGCGACCGGCGTGAAGTTCACCACCGAGGGTGAAGGCGGCGTGTTCCAGTGCCCGGACAACGATGCGGCGTGGACCGCCTACTCCAACTGGTGGGGCGGCGACGCCGGGCCGGGCGATGAGACGACCCGCTTCCCGCGCTCTTATGCCGTGAACAATTACGCCGGCTTCAACGAGATCGGCACTGTGGACGGCGTCGACCAGGGCATCTGGCCCAGCCCCAACGACGGCACCAACGGCCCCGGCGCGATCGCCCTCCTGGACAAACCCGCGAGCACGATCATGGTCGCGGAGAGCCGCCTGCCGCAGATCGACTGCTCGGCCTGGTGGCTGGCCTACCGCTGCACGGTGGACGGGAAGTGGGGCGACAGCCGCTACTCCGCCATCAAGGGGCATGGCGGCGGCTTTACCAACTTCCTGTTCTTCGACGGGCACGTGAAGGCCACCCGCGCCACCGTGTCGGTGCAGGAGGACCTGTGGGGCAGCTTCGGCCCGGGCCGATGGGACCGCAACCAGTTGCTGAACACCAACGGCGAGAACGTGAACAACACGCCGGAGTGGAACCCGGGGCTCTAATCCCGCGGCGCAAACGCGAAGAGAAGGTCAATACGGGGGTGGCGCGAGATGCGCCACCCCCGTATTTTTTGCCCAAAAAAGATTCAAAGAACTTTTCGCGATTTCTTTAGCAGGCGCATCGGGGTGCGCTATACTGCCTACGAAGACGCGCGCTCGTGCGCCAACCTGCAAAGCCGCGTCTCACACCATGCACGGGAGGATCCGATGAACAACTTCTGGCTTACCAATCTGCCCAAGCCTGAGTACGTCGCGGATGCCGACCGGTGCGTCCTCTACACCACCATGCTCTCCGCCACGGGTAGTGGCGCGGAAGCGGACCCCGGCTCAGCCACCGGGATGACGGTGTTGCCGAAGGACCGACAGATCGGCCTGCTCAGAGGGGCGTTTAATGCGTCCGCATCCGAACAGGGTCAACCGAACGGCGGTCACCTCGGTCAGCGTCCGAACATCCTCGGCTAAGACCGGTCCGTTCCGCGGACAAACCCGAATGGCGCGAGCTGGCGGCGTGAGAGACGCCCGGTAAGCGTCTCGACCGCGACGACCGACAGTTCGCGCCCTGGAAGAGGGAGTAGTGGCACACTTTCGCGTGCCCCGCCTTCCGCTTCCCCTTCAACGATAAATCTCGCAGACCAGCAGCTACGTTCGCTTAGCGCGCGTACGTGCGCCCGACGCTCCCCTGCCACAAATGGCAGCGGTGGGCCGACGTCAGGCGTCCGTGCGTGTCGGGTGCCCCCGGACGGCCTTGGCGGCTCTCCGCGGCGGTTCGTGCCCACTGCCAGGGGTTATTGTGCCTGGCCGTTGGGCTGCCCTGCTCCGGTCCGCGTCGTTGCACATATACGGAGAGTACCTACGTTGAACACGCTCTTGATTCGCGCCCGTTCCGGCGATGCCGCCGCGCAGGACCGATTGAGGGAGATGCTGCGCCCGCGCCTGGAGTCCCTGGCGGGGTACTATGCGGCCCGCACGGGCATGGACTCGAACGATCTCCTGCAGGAGGCGTGGCTGGCGGTCTTTGAGGCGCTGCCGGAGCTGGACGTGACGGTCGGAACCCCGACGCAGTACCTGCTCAAGCATGCCCGGTGGCAGATACTCGACCACATTCGGTGGAACAAGCGCCGGTCGCACGATGCGCTCGACGACCTGGTCGTAGAGACGCCGGAGATGGCCGACAACAACTTCGGCACCGGTTCCGCGCGGCCGGGCACCCAGGATGTCGAGACCCGGATGCTGGTGCAGGACCTGGAGAGCCGGCTGAACCAGCGCCAGAAGGCGATCCTGAAGGGGCTTCTGGAGGGCAACACCTGGCGCCAGATCGGGGACTCGCTCGGCTGCACCTCGGCGAACGTCGCGTACCACGTACGCGGTATCCGCCAGGCGTACGCCGACCTGGTCACCAGCGGCACCACGCTCGAATAAAATAGGACCGTTCCCAGCGCGGGAACGGTCCTATTGGTTTGTGCCGGGCTCACTCCGGCGCGGCGGCTTCTGATCCCTATTGGACGTTCGGGTCGTCTCCGCCCGTCAGCTTGCTCCAGAGTTCGAAATCGACGCGGGCCTTGGGAACGTACAGGTGCGGGTCCTGCGCCTCCTGGCTCCCCTGGGCCACGAAGGGCTCACGGCTCTCCTGGCTCAGGTCGATGTAGATCGCCCCCTGCTCCAGACGCTCGCCGTGCGCAAGCACCGGAATCCGCTTCAACTCGTCGCCGTCGAAGTCGGGCATCCGCTCGTGCAACTCCTTCACATCGAAGGCGGTGTACTGCCGTATATCGTTCACGCCCGCGTGCTGGCCCGCCCGGTCGTCGCCGTGCAGGTCGCGGTCAAAGGAGTCCTCTTCCTCTTCTACCGTCCGGCTGTAGCCCTTTTGCCAATCCTGACCCGGCGCATTGCTGGCGCCGGACCCCAGTGTCCTCGGTGTAGTTGCCATCCGTGTCTACCTCCTGCCTACGGTTTTCCCGTCCGGCGCGCCTTCGTAACCCCCACCTTGGGGCACATCGACCGCAGCGGACACTCGGGACAGCGTGGCAGGGTGCCGGTGCAGACGTGCTTGCCGAACGGCACGAGCCGTCGGTTGATCTCCAGACGGTAGGGCTCGGGGAGCGTCCGGTCCAGCGCGGCCATCGTCGCCTCGGGCGTCTTCGCGGCCACGATGCCCCACCGGTTCGTTACCCGGTGGACGTGGATGTCTACCGGCACATGCGGCACCTTTCCGCAGGCGATTCCCAGCACCAGCGCGGCGCACTTCGGCCCGATTCCGGGCAAGGCGAGCAGCGTTGCCTCATCGCACGGCAGAGCGCCGCCGTACCCCTCCACCGTCCGGCGCGCGATCTCGCGTATCTGCTTCGCTTTGGGCTCGGGGAACGTTGAGCCCTCCAGCAGAGCGAGCAGTTCCTCCTCGGAGAGCTTCGCCACGGCTTCGGGGGTGGGCGCGGCGGCGAAGAGGCGGCGAGATACCGCCAGCGTGTCCTCCTCCAGCGTCCGCACCGAGACGATGCAGGCTACCGCGATCTCAAACGCCGAGCCCTGGCCCTCGTCGGCGAGTTGGAACAGCACGGCGGGCGGGTACGGCGCGACAGCCTCGCGCACGCGCTCCATCGCGCGGTCGATGTCGAACGGTTCGGTGGCGGGCGGGGGCAGGGTGGTTTGGGATGCCATGCCGCAGATGTACCCGCGTGCGCTACCCGGGTACGCGCGCGTCCAGGTGCGGCAGCAGCAGCACGCTCTCCTGCTCGTTCGGGTCGGTCCGAGCAATCACGGCAACGCACGTCTCGGTCGGGGAGGTGTTGATGGGCAGATGCGGCACGCCCGCCGGGATGTAGAAGAACTCGCCCGCGCTCACGACCACGCGATGCTCCAGTTCCGGCCCGTACCACGTCTCCGCCTGGCCGGACAGGACGTAGATGGCGGTCTCGTGGCTCTCATGTAGGTGCGCCTTCGCCCGTCCCCCCGGGGGCACCTTCAGCAGGTGCATACAGATCCCCTTCGCCCCCACCGTCTCGGCGCTGATGCCCTCGAAGTAGGAGAAGCCCTGCTTACCCTCGTAGGTGTCCCCGGGGACGATCTTCTGGCACGTCTTCTGTTCGCTCACACTCGTCGCCCTCCTTTGCACGATTGGTGTCAGGTTCGGCGCATCGGCGGCGGGAACCTGCACTCATTCGCCGCGGACCGGCGCCCGGATTACCTCGGCGGTGTGGACGCGGCGGCGCCACCGCCACTCGCGGAGCGGAGGCGCATCTCGTCCGCACGCATCTGCGCGGCCATCTGCTCCTTCGCCTGCGGCGGCAGATTCGCGTTCTGGATCTGCTGCTTGCGCTGCTCCACCGTGATGGGCGGCGCAGGGGTAGCGCCACCAGCGGAGGCCGCGTCCTTATTTCCGCAGCCGCTCACCGCCGCCCCGGCGGCGGCGAGCAGAAGCGCGGCCATGAGTGCTCTTGCCCGGTTCATCGTGGTTGCCTCACTGTCTGATTCCGGAGAAGCGAGCAGGCGGGGGCGGTGCGCCGCCCCCGCCCGCGCGGGATGCATCGTTAGCGGTCGTACTGGGCGCAGACGCCGGGGCCGTTGGTCGGATTCGTGCCGTTGTACGGGTACCAGTCCTGGGCGCTCGGGCCGACGCCGGAGTTGACGTAGATCTGGCTGCACCAGTTGGCAAAGCCGCTCAGGTTGCCGCGCGCCACCGACTTGACGTGCCCATCGGCATACAGGACGTTCGTCGTGCGGTTGTGCCGGTAGCGCGGCACGATGCTCGACTGCGGCCAGTTATCGTAGATACCGTTATCGCTCTCGTTCGTCAGGTCGCGCAGGCTGGTATCGCTCGGGCCGGCGTCCGCGTAGCACCACTGCTCGGCGCAGAAGTTGGCGTACCCCATCTGGCGGCGCTGCTCGTCCGGGTCGTTGCCCAGATAGCCGACCTCCACCACCAGGACCTTATTGGCAGGCGAGTTGATGACGGCTAGGGCCGCAGACGGACTGGGGGTGTTGCCGTTCCAGGAGAACGCGCCCTCGCCCGCGATGATGTGGTTGTTCGCGGCGTACTCACGCGGCTTCTGGACCGGATAGGACGGACAGTGCCAGATGCCGCCCTCCATCTCCAGACCACCGAGCCACGGGTTGAAGACCGCCTGCTGGCCGTTCTTCACATAGGGGTTAACGCTGAAGTGCCAGGTGACGGGGTTATCCGCCCCGATCGTGCCGCCGTTGTTCGTGATCTGCTGCAACTCGGAGCCGGCGGCGTTGCGCTCCTTAAGGGGATAGGTCTCGTCGTAATCCTGGACGTACTGCAGGATGGCAAGGCCAATCTGCTTTTGATTAGAGAGGCAGCTCGCCTGGCGCGCCTTTTCGCGCGCCTGTGCGAAGACAGGAAACAGGATCGCAGCAAGAATGGCTATGATAGCTATGACGACGAGCAACTCAATCAGGGTAAAGGCGGCGACGGTGCGTTTCATGGTTGGGAGTCTTCCTCTCTCAGGGGGCGTTCCTTGCCCGGGGCCGGCGCGGGGCCGGTAGATTCGCGGATGACGAGCGACGGCTCCAGGTAGCGGGAACCGTCGCCCGCGGGGGCAGGGGCATCCGCGGCCCCCTCAATCCGGTCAATCAGGGTGTCCGCCGCCGCGCCGCCGATCTCGTGCAGCGGTTGGTGGACAGTGGTCAGGCGCGGAGTGACCTGCGACGCCGCCGGGATATCATCGAAGCCCACGACCGACAGCTCCTCGGGGACGCTCAGGTTGTTCTCCCGGGCATAGTTCAGCGCGGCGATGGCGATGTTATCGTTGCCCGCCAGGAGCGCGGTCGGCGGCTCTGGCCGGCGCAGCAGGTGGTCCAGCGCCTCCCCCACGGTCGTCGCATCGTAGGTGCAGGGCACCACGTACGCCTCCGGCACCGACAGCCCCGCCTCTGCCATGACATCAAGAAACGCCTGGCGTCGCAGGGGGACACTGGCAACGTTCTCGTTGCCCATCAGATGCGCGATGCGCCGGTGCCCGCCCGCAAGCAGATGCTCCACCGCCAGGCGCACCCCAAGCGCATTGTCCACATCCACATTGGCCGTCCCCGGCGGGCAGGCAGCGGAGGCGGCGGACACCGCCACCAGCGGGATGTCGAGCAGCGCGAGGCCGGGCACGATGTCGGTGTCGGTCAGGGGGGCCACCACAATTACCCCATCGGTGCGACGGTCGCGGTACCGGGCGGCCGAGTGGGCAGCGTCCTGCCAGCGCTCGTTGTAGAGCAGCACATCGTATCCGCGGTGGGCCGCCCGGGTGACGATCCCTTGCAGAAGGCCGGAAGCATAGGGGTTCGCCAGCGCCTCGGTGGACTCGACCACGCTAAAGAGGACGCCGATGGCGCTCGCGCGGCGCTTGACCAGACTGCGCGCCATGGCGTTGGGGTGGTAGCGCAGGGCGGCGGCGCTCTCCAGGATGCGGGCGCGGGTCGCCTCGGATACGCGCGTATTGGAGCGCGCCCCGTTCAGGACGACCGAGACGGTGTAAGGACTGACCCCGGCCGCGCGGGCAACATCGGTAAGAGTAGGCGCCTTCTTGTCGCGCATCTTCGCATCCGACAGTAAAGAATTCGCGGTTTAACCAAACGCTTGGTCATGTTGTACCACTGGGCCAGGACGGCTGTCAAGTCGTGTGGGATAAGTGGCTAATGCGGGCGGGAGCAGGGCCCCGGGGTTTCAAAATGGGGACTCCGGGGAAACACACCGTAGGGGCGCATCCCGGTGTTTCGGTCGCCCGGTATGGTTGCCGAACAAGGGGCCCACGGTCCGTGGGAGCCGCCCTGAATTCCTCAACCCCCGTCGCAACGGTGCGACCACGTCCTCGACGAGCGCAGAGCCGCGCAAGCGTTACTAACAGACGTTACTAACGGCATTTCGGCGCGAATGCGCTGTATTATATACGGTTGATTTATAAACGTGATACGCAAAATGAAGGAGGGTACACCGTTGCAAGCTAACCGACGCGTCGCCGCGCGTGACGTCGCACAGGATACTCAGGGCGCGGTCCTTTATCTCAAGCCCGCCCGCGGTCTGAAGATCGCGCACGTGGGTACGTACCCGCCCCGTAAGTGCGGCATCGCCACGTATACGCAAGACGTCGTCTCGGCCGTCCATGCTGCCACGCCCGCAGCGCCGCCCCAGGTGGTGGCGATGGCTACGCCCGACGACACCACAGAGTACGGTTGGCCGGTGACCTGGCGGATCGCTCAGGACGACCCTGAGCAGTACGAGTCGGTGGCGCGAGCCATCCGCGCGGCGGGGGTGGACCTCGTCAGCATCCAGCACGAGCACGGCATTTTTGGCGGCGACCATGGCGACCTCCTGAACCGCTTCGTGGACGCCCTCGGGGATATCCCGGTGGTGACAACCCTGCACACCGTGCTTCCCGAGCCGGAGCCCGGCATGGTGCGCGCCCTGCGTGGCATTATCGCCCGGTCGGAGCGGATTGTGGTCCTGAACAGCCGCGCGATCCCGCTGCTCGCCAACGCTTACGGGGTGGACACGTCCCGCGTGGTCGTCATCCCACACGGCACGCCGGAGGTAGACCCGGCCCGCCGCACCGTGGTGCGGCAGGCGCTGGGCGTGGCGGGCCGCACGGTGGTCTCCACCTTCGGCCTGCTCAGCCCGGGCAAGGGGCTGGAGCACGCCGTGGCCGCGGTGGCGCAGGTCGCGCCGAAGTTCCCGGACCTTCACTACTACATCCTGGGACAGACGCACCCGGGCATCGTCCGCCACTCCGGCGAGGCGTACCGCGAGGGACTGGCACGGCAGGCGGAGGAGGCCGGGATCGCAGACCGCATCCACTTCGTCAACGAGTACCTGTCGCTGGACGCACTGACGGACTGGCTGCTGGCAACGGATATTTACGTCACGCCGTATCTGAACCCGAACCAGATCGTCTCCGGAACGCTCTCCTATGCGGTCGCGGCAGGCAAGGCGGTGCTTTCCACCCCCTACCTGCACGCCCAAGAGCTTCTGGAGAACGGACGCGGCGTTCTGACACCCTTTGGCGACCCGAACGCGATGGCCGCCAATCTGGAAGCGATGCTGAGCGACTCACGCCGCCGCGCTGAGATGGAGCAGAGCGCGTGGGAGTTCGGCAAGACGTCCGCGTGGCCTCAGGTCGCGCGGCGCTACTGGGAGGTCTTCTGCACCGCTGCGCAGTGCGACTCGGGCAGCAAGAAGGTAAACGCGCCCGCGATCGCGTCCGTGGCCGCCCCGAAGTCCTCTACTCTGCGACGCACACCCGCTCCGGCGACAACGGCTCACACAGGAAGGAAGCTGCCTAATGCCCCCAACGCCTGAGAATGATCCGACCGACAGCCGCAAGGCTGGCGCGACGCTTCCCGCGTCGCGCCAGCGCACGTTCGCGGAAGCCGAATTCCCGAAGCTGGACTTCGTCCGCGCTCTGACGGACGATACCGGCATGTTCCAGCACTCCGTGGGCGGTGTGCCGGACCCCCAGACCGGCTACACCACGGACGACAACGCTCGCGCGTTCCTGGCGATGGTCCGCCTGTGGCGCAAGTATCCCGAGCGCCGCGCAGAGACGGAACCGCTCATCCGCGTGTACGTGCGCTTCCTGTTGTACGCGCAGCGCCGTGGGGACGGCTGGTTCCGCAACTTCTTTGACTATACGCGCGCGCCACTCGACGAGCGCGGCACCGAGGACTGCCTGGGACGCTGCCTGTGGGCGCTGGGCGAGGCTGAGGCCGGCCCACTGCCCGACGGAATCCGCTTCGCGGTGCGCCGGATGCTGGAGTACGCCCGGGTCGGCGTCCGGGAGTTGCACTCCCCCCGCGCCCTGGCCTACGCCGCGCTGGGCCTGTGCCGCCTCCCCGACCCGGAGTCGAAGGCTCTGGTAGCCGGGTGTGTGGACCGTTTTCAGGCGCTCTGGAACGAGTACGCGAGCGGGGACTGGCGCTGGTTCGAGCCCATCCTCACCTACGACAACGCCCGGGTCGTGGAGTCGCTGATGCGCTCGTGCGATGCCGTGGGTAACGACCGTTGCGCCCGCATCGCCCGTGAGGCGCTGCACTGGCTCACAGAGCACTCGTTCGACCGGCGAGAGGAGTACCTGGAGCCGGTGGGCAACCGCGGCTGGTGGCGACGGGGCGAGGAGAAGGCTCTGTTCGATCAGCAGACCATCGAGGCGGGTGCGTACGTGGAGTTGTACCGCTACGCGGCGCGCTTCCTCGGGGAGCCGCAGTGGAACGAGCGCGCGGACCGTGCCCGAGACTGGTTCTGGGGCCGCAACACGCACCGCTTGCCGGTGTACGACCCGGACACCGGGGGGTGCCGCGACGCCATCACGGCGGACGGGGTCAACCTGAACCAGGGGGCCGAGTCGGTGCTGTCGTACCTGCTCGCCGAAGCTCCCTCGACGGTGTGAGCACGACCCGAATGGGCACGTCCCACGGGTCCGCGGGCAGCGACGGAACGACCAGTTCGTCCGGCGTGAGCACCACCGTTACACAGTCGGGGGACAGCCGGGGCAGGAAGCGGTCATAGTACCCGCCTCCGTAGCCCAGGCGCTCCCCTCTTTCCGAGTACAGCAGGCCGGGGACGACCACCAGATCGAGCGTCCCCGGCTGTTCTTCTGCCACCTGATCCGGATCGGGCTCCCGAATGCCGAACGGCCCCGCCCGCAGCGGCGTTTCGCCGGGCGTGTAGGGGTGGACGGCAAGCCGGCGCTTCGGCGCGCACCGCGGCGCATACCAGTGACGCCCCTCCCCCTCTGCCGCCAATACCTGTGCGATCACATCCTCGGCGCGCACCTCACCCGGCATCGCCAGATACACCATCACGTGGCGCGCTGCCTGGAACTCCGGCAGGGCCGCCAATCGCGCCGTCAGCACGCGCGTCTGCGCCTCCATGTCCAACCCGGCGCGGCGGTCGAGCGCCCACCTCCGGAGCGCGGGCTTATCCGTCGGTAATCCTTCCGTCATGTCAGCACCACCGTTTCTCCGTCGCGCCGGGCCAGGCGCACCGGGCCCACCCCCGCGCGCGAGGCGACCGCCTCTGCGAGCGGCGCCGAGTGCGTCGTCACCCACACCTGCGTCCGCGTGCCCGCCTCAGCAATCAGAGCGGCGAGCGGAAGTATCAGGTCCGGGTGCAGACTGGTCTCGGGCTCATTCAGCGCAAGCAGCGCGGGCGGGCGCGGCGAGAGCAGCGCCGCCAGCAGGCACAGATACCGCAGCGTTCCGTCGGAGAGTTCGTGCGCCCCGAGGGGGCGCCGCAGCCCCGGCGTTTCCAGCAGAATGTGGAACCGGGCGTCTTCGCCCTCCACCCGCAGGATGGCGCCGTCGAACGCACGCCGTACCGCGGCGTGCAGCGCGTCCGCGTCCCCGATCTCGATAATCGTAAGCAGGGCAGCGGCGAGGTCGGTGCCGTCGTGCCCGAGCACAGGGGTGAACGACCCGACGCGCGGCTGGCGCAGGGGGGCGTCCTCGTCCGTGCGGAAGCTGTGATAAAAGCGCCACCCGGCCAGCGACTCCCGCAGCGCGAACAGGGGTGGGAACCGCTGCGGCTCCTGAATCTGGGTGAGCGCGGACTCGGAGCGCGTGAGGGCGCGCGGGAAGGAGACGCGGGCGCCGTCCGCGTCGCGCAGCACCGCGCCGCTCTTGGCCCGGTCCAGCAGCGTCACGCGGCTGCATCCGTCGCGAAAGGTGACCGTCTCCTCTTTGATTAGCGGGTCGAGTTTGAAGGCGGAGGGCAGGTCATTGATCTCCGGCAGGCCGCAGGACAGTTCGTAGTCGAACCCGTCCACTACCACGCCGAGGATGAGGCGCACCGGCCCCTTGGGGCGCGTCCCCGCCCAGAGCACAGAGGGCATCCCGCCCTCGGCCGCGAGGGTGCGGGCCAGCTCCCCGCGGGCGGCGGCGTGCAGCAGAAACATCGCCCGGTAGAGATTGGTTTTACCGCAGCCGTTCGCCCCCAGGACAACGTTTACCTGCCCCAGAGGGATCTGGACATCGCGCAGTGACCGGTAGTTCGCCACGCGGACTTCGGTGACCGGCATCTTCTGGGTTCTGCCTCCGCAGGGTGAGGTGCGTTGTCCCACCGCCCACCGGAGAAAAAATCAAAAATCTCCCGTGCGACCGGAGGGAAAGGTTATGCGCCGCGCAAGGGTGGGTATACGAAGTACGACGCCAAGGCAAGGACGTGCCCCGATATCGCGGGGGCGCCGGCTCAGGGATTACCGGCGCACGGTTCCCCGCTACAGTGGGGGTTGACCTTCGACAGAGTAGTCCGTAATGCCTGCTGGCGCACGTTCCGTACCCGCATCGGCGGGATCATCGGGAAACGCCGGGGAATAGGACTTCCCCGGCGTTTCTGCGTGTGTGGGCGTGGGACTACGGCGCCGGCGGGGGGGTCGCGGTGGGCGGCAGGGACGGCCCCTCTTCCCCAATCGCTTTGGCGCCCGGCGCGGGCGTGAAGACGAAGGTGGTGGCCTCCAGCTTCGGGTCCGCCTTGACGCTGGTGAACGTCTCGCTCAACACGAGGTCCTGCCCCTGCGACTTACCCGTGATAGAGATCTTGCGAAGGAGATTGTCCTCCTTGCCCACCATCAGGGTGAAGGTCGGCTTCTCGCCCACGTTCAGTGTGAACGAGAGGGTCGTGACCGCCACATCCCCCACCTTGGCGTCCGCGCCGAGCTTCACGTTTTCGGCCGTGGGCGGGATTACCTTGTCCGCCGCCTGCGGGTCCGTGATGATCATCGGCAGCAGTCCGAGCCCCACCTGGCTGATGCCAAACGCTCCGGCGATGTTGTTGGCATCGGGCACCGCGTCCACCTTGCGGTAGGTGGTCTTATCCTCGCTGGAGGAGTCGAACAGCGTCTTGCCGTCCGAGATAATCGTCCGGACCGCCTTGGTCTCCGCATCGGTGATAGTGAGGCGCACCTTATTCGGCTTCTCGTAGGTGATGTCAAAGGACTGCGCCTGCTTGGCCTCCCCCTGGGCGAACGAGAAGTCCCCCCTTGCGCTGTAGGAGTTCAGCTTCTGGTGCGCGGCCACCATCTTGCCCAGCAGCGCTTTGACCTCCGGCGATACCTTGGCTGCGGCGGGAGGCTGGGGAGCGGCCGGCGGCGGCGGTGCCCCCTCCTGCGCCCGAGCGGTCAGGGGGGCAGCGGCGAGCAGACCAATCGAAAGAGACGCTGCGGCGAGGTACGCGCCGCGGCGGCGGCGCGAGCGGTAGGGCGAGATCGTTGTCATAGAGTATCCTTTCGGGCAGCGGCGAGGGCGGCATCCATCTGTCCGATGGCATAGTCGATCTGCGCCGTTTCGATAACTAGTGGAGGCACGAATTCGAGAACGTCCCCCGGCCCCGCCGGGAGAACGATAAGGCCGCGCCGCAGCAGTTCATACACCAGAGCCAGCGCGGTCTCCTTCCTGTGACACACCAATCCGAGCATCAAGCCGCGCCCGCGTACCCCGGCCACCGTCTCCGGATGCCGCGCGGCGAGTCCGCCAAGTCGTTCTAAGAAGTACGTACCCACCTCGCGCGCGCGTTCCGGCAGGTTTTGCTCCTCCAGAACCGAGATTGCGGCCAAGGCGGCGGCGCACCCGAGCGGCGACCCCAGGAAGGTGGACGTATGCAGCGCTTCACCCTGGGACGGGCCCCACGCCGCCGCGACATGCGGGCGTACCGCGCACGCGGAGATAGGAAATCCGCCCCCCATTGCCTTGCCGATGCACAGGATGTCGGGCACCACGCCTTCGGCACCGCACACGAACCAGTGTCCGGTCCGCCCCCAGCCGGTGAAGATCTCATCGAGGATGAGGAGGACGTGGTTCCGGTCGCAGACCTCCCGCAGCCCTGCCAGCCAGCCCGGCGGCGGCACCACGATGCCGCCGCGCCCCTGAATCGGCTCCGCGATTACCGCGCCGATCTGCGGTTCGGCGCGCAGCGCCGCCTCCACAGCCTCCAGACAGGGACCAGGGTCGGTGGTGCCAGGGTCCGGATACGGCACATGCCGGGCGAAGGGCGGCACCTGGCCGGAGAACGGCGCGCGGAAGTCGTCACGCGCGGTCACGGCGAGCGCCCCAAAGGTCAGCCCATGGTAGCCGCCCGTAAATGCAAGAACGCCTGGCTTTCCCGTCGCGAGACGCGCGGACTTCACCGCTGCCTCCACCGCGTCGCCCCCGTTCGCGCCGAGCAGGACGTGCCCCAGGTCGCCCGGCGTTCGCTCCGCGATCTTCCGCGCCAGGGCGACCTTTACCGCAGACGGGTGGACATCCCCCATGCCGTGGATCAGCTTCTGGCTCTGCTCCGCGAGGGCGGCAGCGACGCGCGGGTGCGTGTGCCCCACGGCAGCCACGCCGAACGCCGCCGTCAGGTCCAGGAACGTGTTGCCGTCCACATCCGTCACCAGGCACCCACGCGCAGACTCCCAGAACACCGGGAAGCGCCCTTCCGGGTCCACATACGTGATGTTCGGGTTCTCCCACTGGCGCAGTTCCGCCGCCAGCGCGAGCGATCGGGGTCCGGGTATCTCGGTTTTCAGCTCAGGCAGCATCAGTCAGTGTCCGTGGTGCAGAGCATCCAGAGGCGCGACAGCCCCCGGTCCAGACCAAACCAGGTGTTGTCCCAGGCGATATCGCGGAACCAGCGGGACCAGGGCGTGGGCGAGTAGAACAGGTCAATATCCATATACCGGTCCCCAAAGACGGCATCGCAGAAGCCCGCTGCAAGCTCCTTTGCCGCGCGCGGAGCGCCCTCGAACCGCTGATAGGCGCCGCCCAGCACCAGGAGGCGCGCCAGTTCGCCATCCAGCGTGAACGCGCTCCCGCTATAGATCTCGGGCGCCTGCGCAAGCGGGTCCGTGGCGCGAACGGCGCGAAGCGACTGCTGCACCGCAGGAACCTGGAGGAACTCCCGGAAGTACTCGTCCACGTGGTCTATCGTGGCCTGAGTCGGCCGGAACAGACACGGCTCAGGCACCCGGAAGGCGAAAAACTCGGCGCCGCCATTCGCGTATACCCGCCGCACCTCGTTGAGCAGGGCGTCTACGGCGCCGGGGCGCTCTACCTCCGGCGCGATCAGGGCGGCGCGCCAGAGCGGGCGAAAGTCGTCGGGCGTGGTCACAGGGGGGCGTCCTCTATCCCTTCGGGCCCGCGCACCTCGGTGCGGGCGTGGTCGCGCAGGCCGCGCAGGCGGTCGGTGCGGCGGCTGCCGGCCAGCAGTCCCCTTTCCGCATCCACCCCCTCGCTCACCTCCACCGCCTCCTCCAGCAGCGCAAGCAGGCGGCAGTTCTTCGCACTGGTCAGCAGCGGCAGACGGACCATCCGCTCGGTGGCCTCGGTCGGGCGCTCTGCACCGGCGCGCACCAGGCTCTGCAGCGTATGCCACATCTCCTCCCGCGCAGAGTGCAGATACTGCCGCGCTTCGTGAATGTCGGCATCGTGTACCAGCCGCCCCTCGGCGCGCGTCAGGTCCGCATACGAATCGGCGCAGGCCCGCGCCCAGGCATCCAGGTCGCGCAGCGGCAGGGAAAGGGTGGGGATATCGTCCTCAAGGTCGGGCATCTTTTCATTATAGCCGACCCGGGCGGTCGCCCGCCCGTAACCATAGCGCGCCCGTACCCGTTGTGCTACCATGAGGGTCCGAGCAGCGGGTGGACGAGCAGAAGCAGCAGCGGCGGTGACGGCGGCGGTGACGGCGGCGGGCGGCGGCGAGCGAGAGGGCGCGGCGTGGACGACGTACTGGCGATAACCGCAGACGCGGGTCCGTCCGACCGGCAGCTGGTCGAAAGGACTCTTTCCGGAGACGCGGAGGCGTTCGCGGCGCTGCATCGGCGCTACTTCGGGCGCATCTACCGAATCGCCCTGTACCGCTGTCGCAACCAGCAGGACGCCGAGGACATCGCCTCGGAGACCTTCGTCAAGGCGATCGCGCACCTGGGGTCGTTCCGTTTCCAGGGGGAGTCTATCTTCCCGTGGCTTTCCCGCATCGCCACCAACCTGGCGGTCGATCAGGGGCGCCGCGCCTCCGGAATGACGCTGGTCTCGCTGGACACGCCCACCGCGGACAGCGTCCGCGCTCTGATCGAGGGGCTGGCGGCGGGGCCGGGCGCGCCGGACCCGCACGCCCTGGCGGAGCGGGCCGAAACCCAGGCGATCGTGCGCGCCGCCGTGGCGACGCTCCCGGCGGACCAGGGCGAGGCGGTACTCCTGCGCTTCGGCAGCGACATGCCGCTCAAGGAGATCGCGGCCGTGATGGGACGCAGTGAGGGCGCGATCAAGTCTCTGCTGCACCGCGCACTTGTTAACCTGCGCAAGGCGCTGCTGACCACGACCGGTGCGGCGGAGGTGTTCGGCCAGCGGCGGGAGACTTCGGCGGCGCAACACACGGTGGACCCAACTTCGGCGCAGGCGCGCACGACGGAGAAACGATATGGCGACCTCTGAGCCGGTCTTCTCGGAGCCGATGCGGCGTGTCCTGGAGGCGATGGTAGCCGGAGAGGCGATCCCGCCTGACGCGCACGCGGCGCTTTCCGATGAGGAGCGGCAGGAAGTGGCGGCGCTGGCCCGCACCGCGCACCTGACCCGCATCACCCTTCACCAACCCGAGCCGACACAGGAGATGGAGGCGCGGGCGCTCGCCCGCGCCCAGGCCACGCTGGCGGCCCGCCCCGCGGGCGCGTCCGGCCGCGGCGGCGCCGACGCGCCCGCCCCTGCCGCTAGCAGCGGCGGCAGCCCAGCAGGATACGACGCTCCGGAAGACGAATCGTTCTTCCGGTGGCTCGGCCGTCTCTTCGGGAAGAGACGGTAGGCAGACCACCCGGTCGCACTCGCTATGGCACTCCTCGCAGGCGTTTCCTTTCGAAAACTTGGCAAGCTGCACTACTTCCCCGCGGACGGCCTCGGGCTAGAGGTCGGCTCGCGTGTGGTCGCCGAAACCGAGCGCGGCCACGAGTGCGGTGAAGTCAAGATCCTGCGTGAGGTGGACGGCGCGGCGAGCGATCTGGAGAGTCCCCACCGAATCGTGCGCGTCGCGACGGCGCAGGACCTTGCCACGCTGGAGCTACGGCAGCGTCAGGCTGAAGACGGCCTCGGACTGTGCCAGGAGCGCGCGGACGCCCTGGGCCTGCCCATGAAGGTGGTGGAATCCGAAATCTCGCTGGATGCCCAGCAGGTAACTTTCTACTTCGTGGCGGACACGCGGGTGGACTTCCGGCAGTTGGTCAAAGAGGTCGCCTCGCAGATGCGCATGCGCGTCCATCTGCACCAGGTCGGCTCGCGCGACCACGCCCGCTCCCTCGGGGGGTACGGCCCGTGCGGGCGCCCCCTCTGCTGCACCACATTCCTGCGCGACTTCGCCCCGGTCTCCATGAAGATGGCCAAAGACCAGAGCCTCTTCCTGAACCCCAGCAAGTTCTCCGGCGTCTGCGGCAAGCTGATGTGCTGCCTGCGCTACGAGCACGAGGTCTACCTGGAGGCGAAGCACCGCCTGCCCGTGACGGGCACCACCGTGACCACACCTGACGGCGAGCGCGGCCAGATTATTGACGTCAATATCTTTCGCGAGCAGGTGACGGTGCTGATCCGCAACGAGGAGATGACCCGCTCCGTGGTGTTCAAGGCGTCCGAGATCAAGACCGCGCGCGCCTGCGGCGACTGCGGCTCGGCGGGTGGCGGCTGCGGCAGCGGCGCCTGCGGGAGCGAGGGCGGCTGCGGCGTGCCCGCAAAGGTAGAGCCGAAGCTGGTGCAGTTGGAGCAGCGGTTCCGCCAGAACTGGAGCTGATACCCCTTATGCAAATCACCTGGTACGGCCACGCCGCCTTCCGACTGGACGGGACGAACGCCGACGGCGCGCCGGTGCGCGTGGTCCTCGACCCCTACCGCGCGCCGGATGTCGGCACCTACGCCCCCATCGACGACGAGGCCGAGGTTGTAGCCGTTTCCCATGAGAACGAGCGCTACCACTCCCATATCGCCGCGGTGCGCGGCCCGGGCGGCGCTGCACCCGAGGTCGTGGATGGACTGGCGCTCCTGAACGAGGCGCAGCCGAAGGTCGTGGCGGGCCTGCCCTTTACGGCGGTGCGGGTGTGGGAGACGCCGGAGCGCGAGGGCGAGATCGCGATGGTCGGCGTCGAGGTCGAGGGCGTTCGCATCCTGCATATGGGCGACTGCGGCCATCCGCTTACGGCGGAAGAGGTCGCCGCGTGCGGGCGCGTGGATGTCCTGCTGGCGCTCGCGGGGGCCGGGCCGACCATCGCCCTGCCGGACCTGCGGGACTTTGTGCTCGCGCTGCGCCCACGCCTCGTGCTCCCCATGCACTACCTCAATGATAAGATCAACCTGAAGTTGCGCCCCGTGGAAGAGTTCCTGGCGCTGCTGCCCGAGACGGTCCCCGTCCGACATTTCGATACGCCCGCCATCACGGTCACCGCGGACTCCCTCCCCGCCGCGACCGAGGTCTGGGTACTCCCCCCGGCGCGCTGACCGCCGCCGCAAACCCATCGCGGCCCCCTGCCAGCGGCGCCGCGCCGGGAGTTCTAACCGTTTCGACCGAAAGGAATCGACGACGATGACGCTTTCGCAACTCGGATGGCGCGCGCCCCTGCACGCCGTCGCGCTGGCGCTCGCGCTGATGACCTTCTGCGCGGCCACGCCCCGCCCGGCGCGGGCAGACACCCTCACCGCCTATGTCGCCAAGAGTGGCGCCGTCACGATTCAGCAGGGTGAGTCAGAGAAGACCCTGGCGTCCGTCCGGCCCGGCCTGTTTGAAACCACCTGGCAGATGCGCGGCGTCTCTACCGGGCCGGACGGCCCTGTCATCCGAGCCTCGAACGCCGGCGCAACCGTTACCGTTACTCCCAAGGTCACTGCCCGCGGCAACACGCTCACCCTGGAGTACGTGATGACGCCGGACAAGGACGTTTCCGTCAACAGTGTCCATGTGTCCGTGAACACCCCCGCGACGGCGTTTGTGGGCGGGAACGCGCACGTGGGCAACGGGTCTGAGATGACCGGCGTCACAGTCCCCCCCTCCGCCAAGGAGTCCCGCCTGGCCGGCAGCGACGGTGGCGTGGCGATCCTGGAAAAGGGCGCGGCACGCATCGAGGCGAAGGTCTCGTCGGGCCAGCCGGTTCTGGTACAGGACGGACGCTACTTCGGCGGCTCCGACCTGGAACTGCGCTTCGGCAACCAGACGGAGCGGGTGTGGAAGGCGGGCGCGACCGAGAAGTTCGTGCTGACCGTGACCCTGCCGGACGCGGTCACAGTGGTGGAGGAGAAGCCTATCACTCTGACGGCCGGCGCGGACTGGATACCGCTGGAGCTGAAGCTGGATGTGCAGCCGGGCAGCGCGCTGGACTTCTCCCCCTTCTTCGCCGACGCCCCCGCGGGTAAGCACGGCCGGGTGATAGTGCGCCCAGACGGGCACTTTGGCTTCGAGAAGAAGGACGCCCCGGTGCGCTTCTACGGGGTGAACCTGTGCTTCTCCGCGAATTACGTGGAGAAGGACGAAGCGGACCGCCTGGCGGACCGGCTGGCGCGCGTGGGCTACAATACCGTCCGCATCCACCACTACGAGGGAGACCTGATCGACAGAGAAGCCCCGAACTCCTACACACTGCGTAAGGACAACCTGGACCGGCTGGACTACCTGCTGGCCGCCTTCAAGAAGCGGGGTATCTACGTCAAGACCGACCTGTACGTGTCGCGCCCGGTCACGCCCGCGGAGATGGGTCTGGACCAGGGCGGTATGGACGAGTTCAAGGCGGCTGTGCTGGTCAGCAAGCCCGCGATGGACAACTGGAAGGCGTTCACGCGCGCCCTCCTGGAGCATGTCAACCCCTACACCGGCCTCGCCTACAAGGACGACCCGGCGCTTGCGTTCCTGTGCGTAATCAACGAGCCGAATCTCACCAACCACTTCGGGCGCTTCCAGGGCAAGCTGCGCGCCCTGTTCGACGCCGAGTGGAAGGCGTGGCTGAAGGCGCGGTATCGGACGGATAACGCCGTGAAGTCCGCCTGGGGCGTCCCCGACGCCTCGCTGATGGCGGAGTTGCCGCGCAGCATTGAGAAGAACAAGCGCGGGCGCGACGTGGCGGCGTTCCTGACGCACCTGCACCGACGCGGCTATGCCGAGATGAAGGCGTTCCTTCGCGACGAGGTGAAGTGCGCGGCGCTGCTGACGGACCTGAACGGCTGGTCGGAGGACCCGGCGTTCATGGCCGCGCGCACCGATCTGGACTGGGTGGACAACCACTTCTACTGGGACCACCCGAACTTCCTGGAGCGCTCGTGGAGCCTGCCGAGCGAGGGTGGGTCCGGCGGGCGCGGTGCGGTGGAGACGGCGGGCGCGGGTCCGAACTTCATCGCCATGACGCGCCTGTTCGGCAAGCCGTTCTCGGTCAGCGAATATAACTACTCCGTGCCGAACCGGTACCGTGCGGAGGGCGGCCTGATCATGGGCGCGGCCAGCGCGCTTCAGGACTGGGACGCCGTGTGGCGCTTCGCCTACTCGCACAGCCGGGAGAATATGTTC
The DNA here is from genome assembly GCA_937902745.1 of uncultured Armatimonadota bacterium. GTDB lineage: Bacteria > Armatimonadota > Armatimonadia > Armatimonadales > Armatimonadaceae > CALEKU01. The sequence goes on along the minus strand of CALEKU010000124.1, from coordinate 47,256 downwards.
AAGCCGGCTCCGCTGGGCTACTTCGACATGGCGACCGACCCGGCGGGGCAGGCCGGGGAGCGGGCCGCGCTGATGCTCTTCCTGCGGGGCGACCTGAAGCCCGCGCCCAGCGCCGTCGCCCTGGTGCGGCGCGCGGAGGACCTGACAGTCAAGCCTGTGGAAAACCCGGCGGGCGGTTTCAACGACCTGACCCTGGTGACCCGGGTCGGGACCCGGGTCACCTCCGCGGGAGCCACGCCGGTCGCAGGCTCGCAGAAGGAGATTCGCCTGACCGACGGGGATGGCGCGGCCGCGCTCGCCGCACTCCAGAAGGCCGGCTCCGTCCCAACGACGAACCGGACCGATGTCCACACCACGGTCCGACAGAGCGAGACGAACGAGCTGTTCGTAGACGGCGAGGCGGGCATCCTGCGCATCGAGACGGCGCGCACGGTCGGCGGCGTTGCGCCCTCCGGCGGCACCGTGCTGGCCGGCCCGCTGACGGCGAAGATCGCGAACACCCGCGCGGCGGTCTGGGCCTCCTCGCTGGACGACAAGCCAGTGGCGCAGTCTGCGCGTCTGCTGCTGGTCCACCTGACGGACGTTCAGAACTCCGACATGCGCTACGGCGCGCCGGACCGGCGCGTTCTGGAGGCGTGGGGCAACCTGCCGCATCTGGCACGCCGGGGCGCCGCCACGGTCACCCTGGCAGTCGCCAACCCGGGCGCGAAGAAGGCGTGGCGCCTGGACACGTCCGGCGCGCGGGTGGCCGAACTGCCCGTAAAGGTAGAGGGTGGGCGCCTGGTGCTCGACCTGGCGACCGCCGCCCCGGACGGCAAAGCGGTCCTTTACTACGAGGTGGCGGAAAAGTAGGAACGCCCTCCCCCGCTGCCCTTATGACGGCGGCGGGGGAGGACTCCCCGCCGTCTGCGCCGAACTAAGGCGGGATGGCAGAATCCACCACGCCGCGCAAAGGTCTTCCCCTTCATACACGGATCTTCATCGGTCTGCTTCTCGGGGCGGTCGGCGGCGGCATCGCACAGGCGGCCCTTGGAGCCGACAGTCCCGCTCTCCAGTCGTTCGTCCGGAACGTCGCCCAGCCCGTAGGGCAGGTGTTCCTGCGCCTGATCTTCATGATCGTGGTGCCCCTGCTCTTCTCGGCGCTTGCCCTCGGCGTCGCCGAGATCGGCGACGCCAAGAAGGTCGGCCGGGTGGGCGTGCGGGCGCTGCTTATGACGCTGCTGCTGAGCGGCCTGGCGGTCGCGCTCGGACTGCTGGTAGTCAACGTCGTCCAGCCGGGCACCGGAATCGACCCGGAGCGGCGTGATACCCTGCTCGCCGTCTACGGAGACGCCGCCACTGCGGCCAAGCGCGTGGAGGACGCAGAGCGGGCGAAGCCGCTGGCGGACGCCCTGCTGGAGATTATTCCCCGCAACCCTCTGGAGGAGGCGGTACGGGCGCTGGAGGGCGGGCTGCTGCCCTTCATGTTCTTCACGCTCTTCTTCGGCATCGCCCTTTCCAACATCGAGGCCGAGAGAGCGGCGCCGCTTAAGACGCTCCTCGAATCCCTTTTCGCCGTCAGTCTGCGCATTATTGACTTCGCGATGCAACTCGCGCCGCTGGGGGTCTTTGCGCTTATCTTCTCCACGGCGGCGCTGCTGGGGACGGATGCCTTCGTGGCGCTCGGGAAGTACGTGCTCTGCGTCCTTGGGGCGCTCGCCTTCCACCAGTTCATCATCTATAGCGCCGCTATTGCCGTGATCGCGCGGCGCAACCCGCTTGAGTTCTTCCGGGCGACGCGGACCATGATGCTCACCGCGTTCGCCACCTCCTCCAGCAACGCGACCCTGCCCACCGCCCTGCGGACCGCGTCGGACGACCTGAAGCTGCCGCGCGACATCAGCACGTTCATCCTGACGGTCGGCGCCACCGCCAATCAGAACGGCACGGCGCTGTTCGAGGGAATCACCGTCCTCTTCCTGGCCCAGTTCTTCGGCGTGCCGCTGGACCTGAACCAGCAGCTTCTCGTCATGGGCCTTTCCATCGTCGCGGGGGTGGGGACGGCGGGCGTCCCCGGCGGCTCCTGGCCCATGATCGCCATCATCCTGATCCGCATTGGCGTCCCCGCTGAGGCGATCGGCCTGGTCCTGGGCATCGACCGTATTCTGGACATGAGCCGCACGGTGCTGAACGTGACCGGGGACGTGACCATCGCGACCTGCGTTGCCGCCTGGGAGCAGCGCTCCGCGCCCGAAACCGGTGCCGACGCCGCGCTTCTGGAGGAGACTCCGGCTCCCCCGTCGGATACCCCCGCCCCGCCCGACACCCGGGAGAGCTAAGGGACGAGGCCGTAGGCGCGGCGCGCGCACCGCGCCTACGGCCGTCGCTGTTTGCCCGACGGGCGCACCATCCGCATGAACGTTGCCTGGGCGTCGATGCGCCGCTTCCGTCCGCTGCCCTCGGGTTTGATGCGCTCGTAGCGGCCATCCGCGAGCAGGCGGCGCGCCTGCACGTTGTCGTTCAGGTAGGTAGCCAGAACGTCCCGCACAATATAGTCGCGCAGCGTCACATCCTCCACCGGGAAAAGCACTTCCACCCGCCGGTCCAGGTTGCGCTGCATCAGGTCCGCCGACCCCAGGTAGAGCTGTGGGTCGCCGCCGTTCTCGAAGTAATAGCACCGCGAGTGCTCCAGGAACCGCCCCACCAGCGACACCACGGTGATGTTCTCCGACACCCCGGGGACGCCCGGCCGCAGACAGCAGATGCCGCGGACGATCAGGTCCACCCGCACCCCCGCCTGTGAGGCAGCGTACAGCAGATCGATCATCTGCGTGTCTACCAGGGCGTTCATCTGGAAGATGAGGCGCGCGGGCCGCCCCTCTCGCGCGTGCTCGGTCTCGCGCTGAATCATCGCGGCGATCTGCTGGCGCAGGTTGATCGGGGCGACCAGTATCTTCCGGAACTTCGTCTGCCGCGAGTAGCCGGTCAGGTAGTTGAAAAGGTCCGAGGCGTCCGCCCCCAGGTCCGGGTCCGCCGTCATCAGACCGAAGTCCGTGTAGATGCGCGCCGTCAGCGAGTTGTAGTTGCCCGTCCCCAGGTGAACGTAGCGGCGCACGCCCCCCGCCTCTCGCCGCACCACCAGCAGTATCTTGCAGTGGGTCTTCAGGCCGATCAGCCCGTAGACCACATGGACACCCGCGCGCTCCAGCGCCCGCGCCCACTCGATGTTGTTCTCCTCGTCGAAGCGGGCCTTTAGCTCTACCAGCACCGCCACCTGCGTGTCGGCATCGCGGGCCTCAATCAGGGCGGGTATTAGCGGCGAGTTCGGTCCCAGGCGGTACAGCGTCTGCTTGATCGCGCGTACATGCGGGTCGCGCGCCGCCGCCTCGATCATCTGGATGACGGGGGTGAACGAGTCGAAAGGGTGGTGAAGCAGAACGTCCTGGCGGCTCAGGACCGAAAAGACGTCCTGGCCCGACTTGGCGACCGCAGGGGTCTTCGCGACGTAGGGCGGAAACTTCAGGTCCGGGCGGTCCAGCTTCGAGAGCTCCATCAGTGAGGAGGCCCCCATCTCCCCGTCCACCACCAGCACGTTCCGGCGGTCCATCTCCAGGTTCTCGACCAGCAGGGCGCGCATGGTCTCGGGCATGGCCGGCGGCACCTCCAGCCGGGTCACAAACCCGAAGTGGCGCTCTCCGATCCCCTGCTCCACCGCGCGCAGCAGGTCCTCGGCCTCGTCCTCCTGAATCTCGATGTCGGCATTGCGGGTGACGCGGAACGGATACACCTGCACGGGGTCCAAACCGGGGAACAGCGCGCCGATGTGGTGGGCGATCACCTCTTCAAGCCACACGAAGCGCCGGGGCGGGTGCCCGCCCGCGCCGCCGCTCGCGGCGATCTCCTCCACGCCGGGCGCGGACAGGGGAACCAGGCGCGGCAGCGTGGCGGGCACCTTGCAACGGGCAAATCGCTCCCCCACGGCCGGGTCACGCACCACCACCGCAAGGCTCAGGGAGAGGTTGGAGATGTGGGGGAAGGGGTGCCCGGAGTCCACCGCAAGCGGCGTCAGGATCGGGAAGATCTCATCGTCGAAGTACCGGTGGAGGTAGTCCCTCTCCTCGGGCGTCAGGTCCTCATACCGGCAGATGGTGATTCCGTTCCCGCTCAGCTCTCCGCGCAGACGCTCCCAGCAGGTGCGCGCTTCGGCGTTTAGCGCCTGGACGCGCTCCTGAATCAGCGCCAGCGCCTCCGTGGGCGTCAGTCCGTCCACAGCCATTTCGGCCACTCCGGCGGCGCGCTGCGCCTGGAGCCCGGACACGCGGATCATGTAAAACTCGTCCAGGTTCGCGCTGAAGATCGCCAGGAACTTGACCCGCTCCAGGAGCGGGTGCCGCTCGTCCCACGCTTCTTCAAGGACCCGCTGATTGAACGCCAGCCAGGAGAGTTCGCGGTTGATGTAGAGTGACCGGTCTCGTGTCCCCACCGCGCCACCGCCGCCGCCGCTTGCTGCTGTAGTCCCGTTGGCTCCCGAGCTGCCGCCGCCGCCGTTCACCGTCGCGGTCGCCACTGCCGCCCGTGCTTCGCTGTCGCCACCGCCGACCATACCGCCGACCATACCGCCGCCACCGCCTACACCGCCGTTGCTGCTGGTACCCATGATACTGTTATAACACCGTGGTGGCGTATTTTTGTGTGGTCGATCGTCAGGCGACCCGGTTTTTGCCGCTGCGCTTGGCGCGATACAGCCCCATGTCGGCCCGGTGCAGCAGGTCATAGGCGCCGTTGCCGCCGCTGCTGGTGCGGCCCGCCCCCACCCCAATGCTCACCGTAACGCGCAGGCCCGGCTGGAGCGTCTCCCAGTCGTGCTCCTCAATCGCCGCCCGAAGCCGCTCGCACAGGCCCCGCGCCTCCGCCCCGCTCGTGCCGGGGAAGACCACGACGAACTCCTCACCGCCGTAGCGACAGGGCACGTCCGACGGCCGGCACTCCGCGCGCAGGATGCTCGCGATGCGCTCCAGCACCCGGTCTCCCACCTGATGCGAGTAGGTGTCATTGATGCGCTTGAAGTCGTCTACGTCCAGCAGCGCCAGGGAAAGGCGCCGCGGCGTGCCGGGCTGCCGGGGCAGGGTCGCGATTTCGTTTTCCAGGAACTCGTTCAGGTAACGCCGGTTGTACAGGCCGGTCAGCGTGTCCTGAAGCGCCTGCCGGGCCAGCATCTCCGTCTGCGCCTCCAGACGACGCACCAACTCCGCATTGCGCTCATTGGCCTTCGCCAACTCGATGGTGCGCAGGCGGTGTATCTCCGCCTCGTCGCGTGCGCGGGCCGTTTCGTTTCGTATGGACTCCGCCAGCAGCAGGCGGTTGGCCGCCTGCTTCTCCAGCGCCACGAACGCCGTGTGGTACTCCTGGTGGTAGTGGAGCGCCGCCGCGAAGTCGTCCGCCTCGGCGCAGAGGCGCGACAGCAGCAGGCAGACATCAGCCGTCTCCTGCCGGTGCCCGAACTCCTGCGCCAGCGCCAGCGCCTCTTCCAGTAGGTGCCATCCTCCCGGCAGATCGCCGCGTCGGTGGCGCACCTGCCCCAGCAGGTAGAGCGTCCGCACCCGGTCGGCGCTGGTGCCCTCTCCGCTCTCGCAGAGCTGGACCACGGGCGCGAGGGCCGCTTCGGCGGCGTCGATCTCCCCGGCCTCCAGGAGAACGGCGGCCTGGGCGTTACGCGCGGCGATCTCGCGCTGCGTATTGCCGAGCGCTTGCGCCGCGGCGATCGCCTCCTCAGCCGTGCGGAGCGCATCGTCGATCCGACACGCCTTCAGGTACGCGTGGGCGAGGTTAATCAGCGTGTTGCCGCGCTCATAGGCGTGGCCCACCTCCTCGCAGAGACGAACCACCGCCTCGAACTCCCGGATGCTGGCGGCCAGTTCGCCACACTCCAGGCGGACCACCGCCAGGTTCGATCGGATGGTGACCTCTTCGTGCCGCCGGGGGCAATTTCGCGCCACCTCCAGCGCTTCCAGGAGGAGTTCGGTAGCCTGGGGATAGTCGCCGAGGAGGCCGAAGAGGGCGGCCAGTGACCCGAGGCCGCCTGCCAGGCCCGCAGGGTCGCCGATCTGGCGGCGCAGGGCGACGGTCCGATAGGAGAGTTCGATCGCCGCGCCGAAGTTGCCGCGAAACCGCGCGACCTGGGCGAGGCCGTGCAGGCACTGCGCCTGCAGGAGCAGGTTGTCCGCGGTCCGCGCGAGCGCAAGCGCGGCTTCAAAGTCGCGCCCCGCGGCGTCGATGTCTCCTCGCACCCCGTTCGCCATGCCGCGCGCACGCAGGGCGCGCGCCTGCTCCACGGGATAGTCCCTACGGCACACCGCGGCGATCGCCGTGTCTGCGATCTCGACCGCCACCTGTGGATCGGCAGCGTGCTGCCGGATCACGTCTCGCACCCAGGCATTGATCTCCTCACGAGATACGTCGTCGTGTCTGCCTGCCTCGTCTGCCGCCGCTGCGGCCTCCTCTACCACCGCACCTGCCGTAACTGCCGTAACTGCCGTAGCCGAAGGTTCAACCACACTGCTCTCAGCGCTCAACTCCGCGCCCCCATTCCCTGGACCCGAACACCGGCCCGTGCGCCGCGGGTCGTCGTCGCCATCGCCGACGTCGCTGCTTGTGCCTCGTATCGCGTCATCGCAGATATCGTGCCCGGGCTCATTATCGGTTGTCGGCGCGCACCTGCAGTGCTAAAATGAACCATGCCGCTTGCCGGAGCCGCCTCGCCCCTGCCCCCGGTTCAGGTCGGGACCTTCGAGGGGCCCCTCGACCTCCTCCTGCACCTGGTGCGCGCGGGCCGTATGGACATCTTTGACCTGCCCATCGCTACCCTGTGCGACCAGTACCTCGCCTATCTGAATGCCCTGGAGGCGATGGATCTGAGCATCGCCGGCGAGTTCTTTGTGATGGCGGCGACCCTTCTGGAGATTAAGTCACGCCTGCTGCTGCCCGCCCCCCCGCGCGACGAGACGGCGGAGGCGGACGGCTCCGGGGGCGGCGGCGCGGAGCCGGAAGACCCGCGCGCCGAACTGGTGCGGCGTCTGCTGGAGTACGGCGCCTACCAGAGCATCGCGGAGGGGCTGCTGCGCGAGCGCGAGGGCGAGCGCCGTCAGGTGTTCTTCCGCCCGCGTGCCGAGTACGGCGGTCAGTTCCGGGTGCCGCCGAAGTTTGGTGAGCTGCCCGCCGAGGTGCTGCTGCGCACTCTGGAGCGCATGCTGGCCAGCGTCGGCGCGGGCGAGCGCGCCGTCACTAGTGTCCGCCGCCAGAAGATCACCCTGCGCATGAAGATGCGCGAAGTTCTCGCCACCGCGGAGCGGGCCGGGCCGGAGGGGGTGCCGCTGTCACGCTTCCTGCCGGAGCCGCCGTTCGAGCTGCTGGAGGTGGTTCTGCTCTTCCTGTCGCTGCTGGAACTGCTGAAGGTCGGCAGCATCGTGGTAGCGCAGGAGGGGTTCTGCGGCGATATCCACGTCTTCTTCGTGCCGGAGAGTGAGCGCGCCGCTCTGGTGGGCGAGGAGGTGGAGGAGGGGAGTAGGCAGGATGTCGATGTCACCTGACGACCTGTCCCGCCTCCTGGAGGCGCTGCTATTCGCGGCCGGCGAGCCGCTTTCCATGAAGGATCTGGTCCGAACGACCGAAACCGATACGGAGGCCGTCCACCAGGCGCTGCGCGTCCTGCGCGACCGATACGCGGCGGGCTCCGCCCTGCAGATCGTGGAGATCGCCGGGGGCTTCCAGATGGCGACGCGCGCGGAGTACGCCCCCGCCGTCGGAAAGCTCCTGGCCCCGCACGCAAACCGGTTATCCCGACCGGCCCTGGAGACCGTTACCATCATCGCTTACCGCCAGCCCTGCACGCAGACCGAGGTCGAGGCCATTCGCGGCGTCGCCTCGGATGCTGTTATTAAGACTCTTCTGGAGCGCGAGCTTATCCGCGAAGCGGGACGCAAGCCGACGCCCGGACGCCCTATCCTCTACGAGACCACGGACGCCTTCCTGCACTACTTCGGCCTGGCTGATCTGAGTGATCTGCCGGCCCTGGAGGACGACGAGGAGACGATGGCTGAAGTGACCGCGGAGGCGCAGGAGGCGCTTGCCGCGGCGGGCGTGGCGGCAAGAGAGGAGAGCCGATGACCTGCCCGAACATCGCCCGTGCCCGCCGCGGCCGCGGTCCGGCCGCGTTCGCTGCTACCGCCGCCGCGATGGCGGCGGCGCTGCTGCTCGCCCTGGCGCCCCCCGCGGCCCGCGCCGCCGACCCGAAGAAGGGGGCAGCGCGTGTCGACCCGACGCAGCTACCGGCAGCGCAGGCGCAGGCACTGGTTGACCGGGGTAAGGTATCCGCCTTCTTCGACCCGAAGGACCTGAGTAAGGCGCCCTTCCTGTCCGCGAAGGCCGCGGTGCTGATGGATGCGGAGACGGGCGAGATCCTCTGGGAGAAGAACGGGACCCTGCGCTGCTATCCCGCCTCCACGACCAAGATTCTGACCGGCCTGCTGCTGGCCGAGCGCACGGAGCCGGACGACATCATCACCTGTATGGACCCAACGGTCCGCCAGATCGAGGAGTCGTCCCTGCACATTCAGCCGTGGGAGAAGTTCACCTCGAAGGACCTGCTGTATGGCCTGATGCTCCGGTCGGCAAACGACGGCGCGGTGGTAATCGCGCAGCATCTGGGCGGGTCCGTGGCCGGGTTCGCGGAGATGATGAACGCCCGGGCGCGCGAGGCGGGCGCGACGGACACGCACTTCACCAACCCCAACGGCCTCCACGACCCGGACCACTGGACCACCGCGCGTGACCTGGCGCTCATCACGCGGGAGGCGCTGCGGAACGAGCGCTTCCGGGATGCCGTGGCGCAGCCCCGGCGCGTGATCTCCCGCTCGAAGAACACCCAGGATTCGGTGGTCGCCAGCAAGGCCCGGAAGTTCTACCGCGACTTCCCCGGCGCGGACGGCGTGAAGACCGGCTACACGCGCAAGGCGGGCCGCTGCTTTGTGGGCTCCGCCACGCGCGACGGGCGGCAGCTGATCGGGGTCGTGCTGAATGCGTTCGACAACGCGTCCGGCGAGACCATGCCGCTGCTGTCGTGGGGATTCCGGCGTTTCCCCACGGTGCCGGTGGCGAAGAAGTCGGAGCCCGCCGGTTCTGTCCCCGTCCTCGGCGGAACCGCCCCCACAGTGACCGTGCTCCCCGCGCGGGATGTGCGCGCGGTCACCGACGCCATCCGCCCGGAGCAGGCCGTGACCACCGAGGTTCTGGCGACCCCGGGGCTGGCTGCGCCGGTGACGCAGGGGCAGGAAGTCGGCGCCCTTTTGGTGAAGGTGGACGGCAAGGAGCAGAGTCGCGTCCCCCTGCTTGCAGCCGAGAATGTGGACGCTGCCCCCCTGCCGGTAATAGTTGCGCGAAAGGCGCTCTCTCCTGGCGTGTGGGGGGCGGGCGGTCTGGCCCTGATTCTGGTAGCATTTGGGTATGGAACAGCGGCTACAAAAGGCGCTCGCCGCCGCCGGAATCGCCTCACGGCGTCACGCCGAAGAGATGATCGCGGCGGGACGGGTCCGCGTCGACGGTAACGTCGTCACCCAGCCAGGCACGTCCGTCGATCCTGACCGGCAGACGATCAGCGTGGACGGGAAGCCGGTCGTCTTCGCCTCCGCGCGGCACTACATCGCGCTGAACAAGCCGCGGGGCTACGTCTCCACGGTGCGGGACCCGCACGCGGAGCGCAAGGTGGTGGATCTGGTGGACCTTCCCGGCGTCCGCCTGGTGCCCGCGGGTCGCCTGGATGCCGACAGCGAGGGGCTCATCCTCCTGTCGGACGACGGAGACTTCGTGTACCGGGTAACGCACCCGAGCCAGAGCCTGGGCAAGACGTACGAGGTGACGGTACAGGGTACGCCGGATGAGGCGACGCTGCGGCGACTCGCGAAGGGGATGACCCTGGACGACGGCCACGTGACGGCGCCGGCAGGGGCGCGGAAGCTCGGGCGCGGTCCGGAGCGTGGCACCTGCGTGCTCGAGATGCGGCTGCACGAGGGGCGCAACCGGCAGATTCGCCGGATGCTGGAAACGGTCCACCACCCGGTGGTGCGCCTGGTGCGGCGGGAGGTGGGACCGGTCTCGCTTAGCGGACTCCGACCGGGCGAGTGGCGGCACCTGACGGCGACCGAGGTGGATCAGATTATGGGGCGCGCACCGATGCCGTCCCCGGAGCCCACGCGGGACGCCCGGCGGCCCGACCGGCGACGGCCGGCGCAGCAGCACCAGCAGGCGCAGCGACCACCCCAGCGGCCACAGCAGCGGCCCGGGCAGAGACCGACACCGAGGTCCGCTCCGCCGGGGGCATCGCGCCCGCCGAGGCCGCCGTACCGGGAGCAGCAACAGCAGCAACAGACACACACACGACAGGTACCACCGCAGCAGGGTTCGGGAGAGAATACTCGTTCCGCGCGGCAAAGGGGCAAAGACAGCAAAGATGAAACTGATTATCGCAGTCGTACACGACCGAGACCGGGGCAAGATCACGGAAAGCCTGCTCCGCAACGGTTTCAAGTTCACCAAGATCGGCTCGACCGGCGGGTTCCTCCGCGAGGGCAACGTGACGCTCCTGATCGGCGCGGAGGAGAAGGACGTGGACCGGTGCCTCGGAATCATCGGCGAGGCGAGCAAGACGCGTAAGCAGTTCGTCAACGTGCTGCCGCCGGATGCCGGGCCGGTGGGAACCTTCATTCCCTCTCCCGTCGAAGTTCTTGTCGGCGGCGCCGTCACCTTTGTCGTTGATGTCGAGCGCTTCGAGAGGTTCTAAAGCGGTGCGGGGCGGCCTTCTTGTTCGCTTCCTCGCAGCACTCCTCCTCGCCTGGGGCACTCTGGCCGCGCCGTTCGCGCCTGGGGCGCGGGCGGACGAGCCAGTGCCCCAGGCGCTCCGGGTCTATCACATCGGCAACAGCGTCACCGACACCCTCCGCTACCCGGCGCTCCGGGAGGCTGCCAAGGCAAAGGGGAAGAGCTACGTCTTCGGGCGGCATATGATCCCCGGCGCCCCCCTCGCGTGGATTCATGCACACCCGGACAGCGGCTTCAAGGAAGAGCCGTATGGCTACTATCCGAAGGCGCTCAGCGGGTACGAATGGGACGTGCTCACTCTGCAGCCGTTTGACCGGCATCTCAGCGGAGACGATGGCGATCGGGCGATGGCGAAGAAGTTCATCGACCTCGCCCTGGGTAAGAGCCAAAACCTGAGGGTGTACGTCTACTCTCGCTGGCCGCGGCGCGCTAAAGACGGTTCGCTGGACTTTGCGAAGCGCTGGGGCGCCGCGTACACCGGCAAGTGGGATGGCACGAACGAAACGCGCGACTACTTCGAGCGGGTCGTGGCGGCGTTGCGGCAGGACTACCCGAAGACCTCGATCCACCTGGTGCCGGTCGGGGACGTACTCCTGGAGCTCGATCGGCGGATGCAGGCGGGCAAGGTCCCCGGCTACGACAGCATCACGAAACTCTACACAGACGGCATCCACTTCAACGACGCCGGCGCGTACGTCGTGGGCTGCACCTTCTACGCCACGCTCTTCCGCGACGATCCGAAGGGTTTTCCGGGCGCGCCGTACCAGGTCACGGACCCGGCCTTCGCCGCCGCCGTACAGGATGCTGTCTGGCAGGTCGTTCGCACCCACCCGCTCGCGGGCATCGCCCGCCCGTAGACGAGCCCTACCCTATGCCCGACCGAAAGCCGGACTTCTCCCTCCTCAAGCAGGTGTCGCGCGCCAACCTGGAGCGCGACGTCAAGCACCTGTCCACAGCCTACCCCACGCGGCACACCCTGGGGCGGTATCTGGACGCGTGCGCGGACTGGCTGGCGGACCGGATGCGCTCCCTGGGCTACCGAGATGTTTCGTTCCACACCTACGAAAAGGCCGGTAAGCGGCTGCGTAACGTGGTGACGAATAAAGAGGGTCGGGGAAAGCGCACGATCCTGGTCTCAGCGCACTACGACAGCCGCATGCAGAACCTGCGCGACGCGGAATCCCGCGCGCCGGGCGCGAACGACAACGCCACAGGCGTGGCCGCCGCTCTGGAGGTCGCCCGCCTGTTGCGCCCCGTGCCGCTGTCGGACTCCCTCCGCTTCGTGTTCTTCTCCGGCGAGGAGCAGGGCCTCTGGGGCTCGTACGCCTACGCGCCGCAGGTGAAGCGCGAGGGGCTGGACCTCCGGTTCGTCTTCAACCTGGACCAGATCGGCTACCCGCCGCAAGACCGCGCCCTGTATGTGGACCGCGACGAGGGCGGGCATCCGTCCAACAACGCGGCCTCGGACGCCCTGGTGAAGCGCGTCCAGGAGCTGGCCCGCACGGTGATCAAGGTGCCGACGCGCGTGGACCCGGCGTATGGCAGCGACTACGTGCCCTTCGAGGAGCTAGGCTACACCATCGTCGGGCTCTACGAGGCAGGTAAGGACTACCCCGCCTATCACCGCTCCACGGACACCGCGGATAAGGTCGATTTCGCGTACGTGGCGGACATGACCCGCCTGTGCCTGGCGACGCTGCTCGCGGAGGGGATATAGGCGCCGCCATGCCACTCCGCGATGTGATTGGCCAGGACGCCGCCGTGGCCGCGCTGAAGACCGCCTTTGCGCGCGACGCCGTCCCGCACTCGCTGCTGTTCGTCGGGCCAGAGAGCACAGGCAAGACCACCGCGGCAATCGCCTTCGCCCAGGCGCTCTGCTGCCTTTCCCCGACCGCGGACGGGGACGCCTGCGGGGCGTGCGCGAACTGCCGGCGCATCGCCGCGGACGAGCACCCGGACGTCAAGCGCATCGCGCCGGACGGCGAGTTCACGCGCATCTGGCAGTTGTGGTCGCGGCCCGGTCATCCGCCCGGAGTCCTGGAAACACTCTCCTATCAGCCGGTCGCCGCCCCCCGGCGGGTGTACCTCTTCGAGAAGGCGGAGACGTTCAACGACGAGTCGGCGAACTCGCTGCTCAAGGCGCTGGAGGAGCCACCGCCGTACGTCCACTTCGTGCTGTGCGCGCCCACCCCCACGGCGGTCCTGCCTACCATCCTCTCGCGCTGTCAGCTCGTCCGCTTCCGCCAGGTTGCGACGGAGACGATCGCCCGCGCCCTGGAGGCGCGCAAGAACCTCCCCGCAGAGGAGGCCCGGGTGCTGGCCGCCTACGCCGAAGGCGCCCCGGGCCGCGCCCTGCGCTTGGCGGAAACGCCCGAGCTCAAGGCGCAGCGTGAGGCGCTGCTGGCGCTGGCGGAGCGCATCGCCCACAGCCCCGGCATCGCCGCGTTCCGGTTGGCGGAAGACCTGCGCGCGGCGGCGAAGCCCGGCAAGTCCTCCAAGAAGGGGGACGATGACGAGGGCAGCGGCAGCGGGGACCGCACGGCGCGCGGCGACCTCGGCCGGGCGCTGGACGTGCTCTGTGCCTGGTACGAAGACCTGCTGTCGCTCGTCCTGCGCGGGCCGGACGCCCCGCTGGTCCACGCCGACCGGCGCCCCGTGCTGCAGGCGGCCGCCGCCCGCTACCGGCCGGAGCAGATCGCGGAGAACATCGAGACGCTGTTCACGTTCCGGCGCCACATCGCACGCAACGCCAACGCTCAACTCGCCACCGAGGTCCTGCTCCTGAAGCTGGTCCCACGAAAGGGAGGCTAACCGATGTCCTCCCTGCCCCGCTTCTTCGTACCGCCCGCCCTGTTGACCGCGGACGAGGTGACGCTGCCGACTGAGGCTGCGCACCACGCGCGCACGGTCCTGCGGCTGCGTGTGGGCGAGGAGGCTCTGGTGCACGACGGCGCGGGCGGTGGGGCACGGGTCGCGCTGACCGAGGTGGGACCGAAGGCGGTGCAGGCGCGGGTGGTGGAGCGGTTCGCCGTACACACGGAGCCGCGCCTGCGGATTACGGTGGCGCAGGCGCTCCCGAAGACCGCGGACAAGGTGGATCAGGTTCTCCAGCACGGCACCGAAGTCGGCGCGGCGGGCTTCCTCTTCTTCCCCGCACAGCGCTCCGTGGCGCGCCTGGAAGGGCGGGACAAGGTGGAGCGGCGCGTGGAGCGCTGGCGGGCCATCGTCCAGGGGGCGGCGGAGCAGTCCGGGCGCGGCGTTCTACCAACCGTGGAGTGGCTCACCGGCGGGGAGGCGCTGGCAGAGCGGCTCTCTGGCTGCGGTGCGTCCCTGACGCTGCACGAATCCGCGGGTACGCCGTTGCGCGTTGCCCTCTCCACCCCGCCCGCCGCGGCGGCAGCGGACCTCTGCCTGGTCGTGGGGCCGGAAGGCGGCCTGACGGAGGCCGAGGTGGTACGCTTCGCCGCGGCCGGGGCCGCCGCGGTGTCGCTCGGGCCGCGCGTCCTGCGGACGGAGACCGCGGCGCTGGTCGCTCTAGCCCAGATCCTCTACGCACGGGAGGCCGACGCCGATGTCGATGCCCACGACGCCCCCGGCTCCGCTGCCGTTTGACCTCGCCCTCGCCTCGCCGCTCGCGGTGGCGACCTACCCGGCGGGTGCGACCTTCGGGCCGCGCCACCTGAAGAACTGGGAGTTTGTGTGGCTGATCGAGGGCGACGCCCAGTACCGACGCGGCGACGTGACCTCGGAGGCGCCCGAGGGCGCGGTGGTGCTCTGCCGTCCGGGAGCGACCGACTTCTTCCGCTGGGACCCGCGCCGCCGCACGCGCCACGCCTACTTCCACTTCGACGTCGTGGGGGAGTTCCCCCCCGGATGGCCCGCGCCGGAACGATGGCCGGCGGTGCGCCTTCCCGCAGGCGAGGGCGATGTCCTCACTCCCCTGTTTCGGCATCTGGTCGCCAACCCCGCCGCGACGGCGGCAGACCCCACGCTCACCCGCCTCCTCGCTCTGTCGCTGCTCGCCGCCTTCGCGACCGGCCACACCACGAGCGGCACGGTGGAGCGGGAGCGGCTACCCGAGCCGGTGGAGCGCGCTATGGCGCGGATCGCCGCCCGGCTGGACGAGGCCCCGGCATCTCCCCTGCCCCTCGCCGAACTGGCCGAGGCCGCGTGCGTCACGCCGGAGTACCTGTGCCGCCTGTTTCGGTCGGCCACGGGGCATACGCCGGCAGAGACGGTGCGGCTGGCGCGGCTGGACCGCGCGGCGCAACTCCTCGCCCGCACGAACTACAGCGTCGCCGAGGTCGCCGCCCTGTGCGGATTTGAGAGCCCCTTCCACTTCTCGCGGCTCTTCCGCAAGGTCATGGGCTGCTCACCGCGCGCCTACCGGGAGGCTGTCGCGTCGGGTGAGCGCTACCCGGCCTCCCGGACCCTCCGCTCCCTATCCCTGCGCTGAGTCCTCCCTGCCGCTACTCTGCGTCGTCCTCCGGCGCGTCCTCGTCCGCCCCGCCGTCGCGCCCCTCCGTCACGTCCCGCGCCTCAGGCTCCTTTGCCTCCGCCGAAAGGTCGAACTCAACCTCCTGCCCCTCCGCCAGCGGCTTCCGTGCGCCCGCGCGTATCGCGGAATAGTGGACAAAAACGTCGCGCTGCCCTGCTACCTCAATGAAGCCGTAGCCCTGCGCCTCGTTGAACCACTTGACCGTGCCCTTCAGCATTCCCGCCTCCTGCGCTGTTGCTGTTGGTTGCTTCGCGACCGTGTTTCCGCGGATTATAGAGGTAAGCGGGCGATGGTGTCAAGGGATACAGGACTACGCCCGATACAGGTCCGTCAGGCGCGCGACGACTGCCGCGCCGCCCGGGGCGTCCCGCCGCGGCAGCGAGCCGCGCGGCGGGACGGACGCCAGGGCGTCGCTCCAATCCGCCCGCAGAAACGCCCCCGCAGGAATGCGCAGCCCGAGGCCCGCCGCGGTCAGCGCGGCATCGAGCGCGGCGTACTCGGCGAAGCCCGCGCGCGGGCAGTACAGCAGCGGCGTCCCGGCCGTCAGGCACTCCCCCACCATCCCGTAGCCCGGCTTTGTGATCACCAGGTCCACCGATGCCACCAGGTCCGGGTGCGGCATCCAGTCCTGCGCGGCGACGGTCAGGTTGGGCAGCGATGCCCCGGCGGGCACCGCGTTCAGTGTGAGGAAGTGCCAGTCGGAGAAGTCCGCCAGCCGCGCGTAGGGCAGCGGGATTCCCCAGTTCCCGGCGTACAGCAGCGCAAGGCGCTTCCCCCGCGCCGCCTCCGGCAGCCGGGCCTCCAGGTCCGTCCTGCGGTCCCGACCGACGCGCGCCACCAACCCGGCGGACTCCCGGCGCGGGAAGTACGGCATGGGCAGCGCCAGGTCTGCCTCCAGCAGAAGCGTCGCCCGCGCGTACTCCCGCTCCAGTTGGGCCACGACGGGCCCGAATGCGGGCTCCGCGGGGGCGTACTCAGCGTAGATATCCGCCCAGGTGAAGTTCGCCACGCAGACACCGGGAATACCAAGGTCCGCGGCGAGGCTGAGGGGGAACGGCGGCACATCGGTCAGCACCACCCGCGCGCCCCGCTGCCGCAGGTCGTCCGCCTCCGCCGCCGCGCGCTCCCGGTTGCGGGCGTTTATCGCCTGCCAGGCGGCGAGCGTCGCCCGCACATCCACCTCCAGCGAGGTGGTCTGAAGGCAGCCGACGTCGAACGAATCCGCGACGAACGTAAAGGGGCGGGAGACCTCCTGACGCCAGAACCACTCAGGGGCAGCGGACTTCACCACAAGTGGGATGTCCGCGGGCAGGCGGCGCAGGATTTCGACCTCGCGGGCGGAGTGGCCGAAGCCGTGCCCGGAGACATAGGCGACAATACACACGCCTTCGAGTTTACCCCGTCCAGAACGAGTACGGGCGGATGTCCAGCAGCAGGCCGATGAGGTGCCAGCCGGAGCCGACGATCATCTGGCCCAGGATGAGCCCCAGGAAGAAGGGCAGCCCCGCCCGGTACAGGCGAACGCCGCCATAGCGCAGAAGCAGCCCCTTGACAGCCCAGGCGATGAGGAGCGGCAGCCAGACGTTGTTCATGCTCCACGACGAGGAGATGGCGTAGCCGAACGGGTGGAACGGCCACCACGGGAACTTGATGCGCGCCGCCATGAGCAGCGCACAGAACACGAACCCAACGCCGATAGCAGCATTCGCCTGGCCGTTCGGCGGCTGTGGCGACTGCAACCAGCCATTCAGGCGGTTGAACGCCTCGTCCGCGAACCAGGATTTGCTGCCGAAGTTGGCCTGCGTCCCCAGCGCATAGGCGTAGTGCAGGTAGGCCCAGAACGCCGCTGCGGTCCCCACGATACCGGCAAGCATAGTCGCCGTAAACAGGGCGCGCTGCGCCGCCCGCTCGGTCGGGACCGCCCGGAGTCCCTCCACGCCGAAGGGCATGGGGTGCGAGCGGTACGCCCGGTTGAACCAGTAGAAGAACGACAGGATGGTCAGGTCCTGACCCGAGAACGCCGGGGTGCCGAAGGCGCGCACCAGCATGTGGTCCGGGCCGGCGAAGTGCAGGTCGTGAACCGGCGGGCCGAGCTCCGCGCGCATACGGGCGATGGCGAGCGAGAGGGCAAAGTAGATGATGAACGCCGCCACCGCGACGAGCGGCGACAGGCCCGCGCGCGCCAGGAACCAGGTAACGAACGCGAACCCGATCAGGAACCCGCCCGCCGCCTGACGGAAGGTCAGCGCCTCGCGCGAGTCGTCGGCGTCGGACGGCTCCCCGAGGATGCGCCGGAAGACCTCACGGAAGTAGTTGCGCCCGTTCCAGAGCAGGAAGAATAGGATGGCGAGGTAACCGCCGAACGCCTGCTCCCGCACGAAGGGGAAATCGGGCGTGGTGTCCCAGCTCATGGCCCGGCTGAGCACGAGCTGCGCCTTCCAGAAGAAGTAGAAGAACCAGCACGAGAACGACAGGTCCAGCGGCAGGAGGTATCCGAGGCCGATCACGAACGGGTAGAACGAGTAGCAGGTGTAGCCCACGGCGTTCCACGGGAACCGTCCGAAGACGCCCTGCCCCTCCACATTCTGCGCCTTTATCGTTATCTCAGGAACGTTCGGGTACAGGTACGCCAGCCCGTTGAGGATCTCGATCGCGGCGCAGATGCCGAAGCCGGTCCAGAACATCGGGCTGCGCCAGAGCGCCCCGCCGGGCTCGGTCATCTGGAGCGGAATCTCGACGATGGGGAACGGCAGCCGCTCGCGGTCCTGCCAGCCCTGGCGCATGAGGATGTTCAGACACATCATGCACCAGAACAGCACCACGATAAAGGCGCCCCACCACAGGACCGGCCCCGCCCACGCCTGTAGCACCTCCGGCGCGTAGAGCGAGGCGTGCCCCTCGTAGTAGCCCTTGAGGGCATCCCGGTCGGAGACGGTCAGGTGGGCGGGAAGGTACTGGCCAAAGCGGTCCTGCCAGCCGTTCGCGCCGTTGCTGAACCAGGCGACATGTCCCATCATCATCACGAGCGACGGGATCATGTCGTGCCCGCAGAGCGCCGCGCCCACGGCCAGCATGGTGTAGACGATAATCAGCTCCGCCTGGGACAGCGCGGCGCGCGGGGCGAACCGCCGCAGAAGCACGTTGATCCCGACCAGGACCGTCAGGAGGAAGAAGACGTTGGCAAACAGCGAGATAGTCGTGAAGTACGGGCCGAGGCCTACCTTCTCCGCCTGCACCACCCAGAACGCATCGAGCACAACCAGCGGCAGCCCGACCAGCAGAGGGCGCAGGAGGAGTCGGCCAGCCATCGTCACGACGCGGAGGCGGTCTCGCCGCTGACCGCCTCACTCACGAGCGTCACCACGCTGCGCGCCGGCAGGGAGAAGGTCTCCCCGGTAAAGGGCTGCTCACGCGCGAGGTCCCGGTTCCCGTCGGTAACGTAGGGTGTCCACGAAGCGACCGGCGCGTCACACTCCAGCCGGAGCGTCTTCGACACGCTTCCTTCATTGACGGCTACCACGACCGTCTGCCCGGCGGCCGTCACGTACGCCGAGGCGAGAATATCGCCCGCCCCTTCGGTCTCCAGCCGCCGCGCGCCGGGGCGCAGGAAGCGGCTATAGTTGCCGAGCGCCCAGAGCGTCTTGGAGGGCAGAACGCTCTGCTCGCCCCCGTCGTGGTCGAAGTCGGTGTAGATCAAGCCGTCTTTGTAATCCCCGGGCGAGACCGCGAGCCACCAGTTCCACGCCGACGCCCCGGCATCGGTCAGGTCGTGGTGGATCACCTTCGCCACGCGCAGGGCGGTGTCCATGCCGAGGTCGCGCCCCTTCTCCATGACGCAGAACTCGGTCTGCCAGTAGATGCCGCCGTCCCCTGGCATGTGCCGCTCGCGCGTCTCCTTCACAAGGCGACGCAGCGTGGTCAGGTCGCGCTCGGCCTGGTCGGTCCAGTAGGAGTGGGAGGAGATGCGCCCGCCGAGGATTCGGGCCACCTCGGGGTCGCCGTACAGTTCGCGGACGAGCTCGCGGTATTTGGCCGCACCGAACTTGCCCTCATTGCCGATGCGCGCCACCACGGTGGGGTCGTCGGTCTCCTGGTATCGGCGGTACAGGTCGTCGTCCAGCAGAAGGCGCATGTCGCCGCTGTCGCAGGCGTCCACGTGCGTCCTCAGCCCCCGCCGCTGCAGTTCGCCGCCCACCGCCTTCAGGACGCGGCGCAGGTCGTCGTTGGCGTAGCGGCAGCCCTCCTGCCCGGCCTTCCAGTCCCAGCACGGCTCATTGACCGGGCTGAGGTAGTCGAAGGGCAAACCATCCTTCGCGAAGTGCTCCAGCACGTCCGCCAGGAAGCCGGCGAAGTCCGCCTCCGCGCCCTCCCGGAGGTTGGTCGTTCCCTCCGTCGGGTGGCAGAAGGCGTGTCCATTGCGGGTCAGCCACACCGGCGGGCTGTTTGTAAACGCCAGGGTACGCTCCACGCCGTGCCGCTTCGCCGCACGCAGGAACCATTGCTGCCCGGCGTGGCGTGACCAGTCGTAGGGAGCGTCGGCCTTTGCCTTGAAGCACTCGATGGCCCGCCACGGGTGCCAGACGTTCCCGCGGTCGCTTTCTTTGCCTCCCGCGCCGATGTTGAACCGCCAGCAGGATAGGCCGATGCCCTTCTCCTTCGAGAAGAGCAGTTCGGCCAGTCGCTCCTTGTTCGGCTCGGTCCATGCCTCCCCAATCGGGTCCATGCTCCAGCACCCGGAGGCGCCGAAGTGCTCAATCGCCTGCCGGGGGCGGGAGGTGTGGACCCGCAGGGTCCCCTCATCCGCCTGTGCCGCCGCGCGGGCGGCGGTCATCAGCAGCGTATTCGCCGTCATCTCGGCGCTCACTTCCCGGCGGACGCCGCGGCGGGCGTATTCGGCTTGATCTCTTTGTTCATGCTGGAAATCGTACTCATGCGCTTGCCTCCGTCGGCGCCCTACTGCCGCTTGTCCCACAGGCCGTTCGGCCGGGTCGTCTGGTCCGTCTTGTATTCACGCGGGCGGATGAGAAAGGGTGGTCCCGGTCAAGAGACTGACCGGGTAGATCTCCTGCACGGGGCGTTCGCGCCGCCCCTCGATCAGATCGTCCAGCAGGTGCACCGCGGCATCCGCCAGGTCTTCCAGCGGCACGGCCACGGAGGCCAGAATGTGCGGTGATGTCGACGGCCAGTGGACGCCATCGTAGCCGATCAGGGAAAGGTCGTGCGGGACGCGCACCCCGAGCCGGTCGCACGCCTCCAGAACCTCGTAGCCCACTCGATCATGCCAGCAGAACAGCGCGGTCGGCGGCTCCGGCCGCGCCAGAAGCCGCTCCAGAGCCTCATCCGGTGTACGGAACCCCTGGTACGCGGTCTCGACGTTCTCCTCCGGGAGTGCAAGCCCCAGCCGCCCCAACTCCTCGCGCAACGCCCCGATGCGCAGGCGGGCGTCCGACGCCGGGAAGCCCTCCACGGCCCCAATACGCACATGGCCGTGTGCGTGCAGGCACTCTGCGATCTGACGCATGCCCCCCCGCCAGTCGTCGCAGACAGAGGACAGTACGCCCTCGGCGTCCATATGGTCGAGGATCACGATGGGCAGGCGCGACGCCCGCAGCAGGTCGATCAACGGGTCGGCGTGCAGCGGGCCGTAGAACACCAGGCCGTCGCACAGCCCGCCGTTCAGGAACCGATAGATCTCGTCCTCCGACCGCCGGTAATTGCAGTGGAGCAGGAGGTCATAGCCGTGACGCCCCGCCGCCTGCTCCAGCGCCGTGGACAGGCGGTCCATGTAGAGGTCGCCGCGCTTGCGCTCACGGTAGGCGTTGTAGAAGCTGAGGACATGGGTCCGTCCCTGCTGCATGGAGCGCACGAGCAGGTTCGGGGAGTAGTCGTGCTCCAGGGCGATGCGTCGGACGCGACGCTCGATCTCCGTGGAGATGCGCCGCTGGGTGGCCTTGCCGGAGAGGACGAGCGAGGCGGTGCTGATGGAGACCCCGGCCTTACTGGCGATCTCTTTGAGGGTCACGCGGCCCGCGCCCGCGGCGCGGGCGCCGCCCCCCCCGGCAGCATCCTTCGTATCGGGTACGTTACTCTTCATCGAGTTTCTCGCCCTGTGCAAAAGTATTTGCGCAGATTGCGGATATAGTACGCGACACCCTTTATCTTGTCAAGACAGCGTGCAAAAATAGTTGAGCAGAGCTAGTGCCCCCCGGCTGCCCCATCGCCACGCGGGTCGCTCGCGCCCGCCCGGAGGCGCGTCCGCGGGTCCAACAGAATCACCTGGGCGTCGCCGATGGCGCGCGGGCGCGCGGTAAGCCGATGCCCCATCTCCTCCAGTGCCGCCCTCTGTGCCTCGGAGAGGCCACCCGGCTCGTACAGCACCTCGTCCGGCAGCCACTGGTGGTGCAGGCGCGGCGCCGCCACCGCCTCCGCGGCGCCCATCCCGTGGTCCACCACGTTCAGGATCGTCTGCAGCACCGTGTTGATGATCGTCGGGCCGCCCGGCGACCCCGTGACCATCCGCAGACGGTCGTCCCGATCCAGCACGAATGTGGGCGTCATCGACGAGAGCGGGCGCTTGCGCGGCGCCACCGCATTGCGCTCGCCCTGAATCAGCCCGAAGAGGTTCGGCACTCCCACCTTCGCGGCAAAATCATCCATCTCGTTATTGAGCAGGATGCCGGTGCCAAGCACCGTCGCCCCGGAGCCATAGCTTCCGTTCAGGGTGTACGTGTTGGAAACGGCGTTGCCCCAGCGATCCACCACAGAAAAGTGCGTGGTCTGCGGCGACTCCGCGAAGGCCATGAGTTTGCCGGCGCGGACCGACTCGCTCGTGGACGCCCGCGCCGGGTCGATGCCCGCGCGCCGCCGCTCCAGGTAGCGCGGGTCCAGGAGTTTCGCCACCGGAACCGACACGAAGTCCGGGTCGCCCAGGTACTCCGCCCGGTCCGCAAACGCCCGACGCATCGCCTCCAGCAGGAGGTGGGCGCGCCTGGGGTTCTCGTGGCCGAGCGCGGCAAGATCAAACCCTTCCAGCATGCGCAGCATCTGAATCAGCGCAATGCCGCCGCTGGAGGGCGGGGGCATGGAGACGATCGTGTGGCCGCGGTATGCGCCGCGCAGCGGCGTCCGCTCCTTCGGGGCATAGGCGCGCAGGTCGGCCTCGGTCATCAGGCCGTTATGGGCGCGCATGTCCGCCGCGATACGCCGCGCGGTCTCCCCCGTGTAGAACTCGCGCCAGCCGCGCTTCTGCAACCGCGCGAGTGTCTCGGCCAGGTCCGTCTGCTTCAGGCGCTCGCCCGCGTTCCACAGGCGCCCGCCCGCCAGATAGATGCGCTTGCTCTCCGCATACCGGCCCAGCAGAGCGCGGCTGGCCCGCAGCGAGCGCGCCAGGTCTTCGGACACCAGGAAGCCGTCCGCGGCCAGCGCCCGTGCCGGCTCCACCAGTTCCGCCCAGGAGAAGCGCCCGGAGCCGTCCGTGAGCGCCCGCGCCATCCCCGCGACGGTGCCCGGCACGCCCGCGGCCCGATAGCCGACCAGGGAGCCGCCTTCGCCCTCAATGAGCTTGCCATCCGGGCCGACAAAGATGTTCTTCGTGGCGCGCGCCGGGGCAACCTCCCGGTAGTCGATGGTGCGGAAGGAGTTGTTGCGGCGGCGCAGCATCAGGAAGCCGCCGCCGCCGAGGTTGCCCGCCGCCGGATAGGTCACCGCCAGCGCCAGCGCGACAGCCACGGCGGCATCCACGGCGTTTCCGCCGCGCTTCAGAATGTCCACTCCGACGCCCGTCGCGATCGGCTCCGCGGTCGCGACCATACCGTTCGCCGCAAGCGCCGTTACCATTGCGGCCTGCCCTCCTGCTCCGCTAGCGCGATGTTATGACACGAGCGTTCGCTGCCTTCTGCGTCAGGCGAAGCGCAGGGCCTCCGCCCCCTGCGCCGCGCCGGTAGGGATCAGGACCGGGTCCTTGCCGAACCGGGCGCGGTAGCCCTCGGTCAGCGCTGCACTCAGCTCCTCGGTGGCGTCGGGCGCGTGGAGGATCACGGCGCAGCCGCCCCACCCCCCGCCGCTGAGTTTCGCGCCATACACGCCCTCCTGCTTCTGCGCGATCTCCACCAGGGCGTCCACCTCCTCGCAGGAGTTCTCGAAGAAGCGGCGGCAGGACTCGTGGGTGTTGCTCATGGTTTCGCCGAACGCGGGGATGTTGCCGGTCTCCAGAGCGGTGGCGCCCATCTCCACGCGGACGTTTTCGTAGACGATGTGTCGCGCACGCTTCTCCAGCACCGGGTCCATGTCGGCGCAGTGCGCCTCCAGCATGTCCGCGGTGACGTCCCGCAGCGTCTTCACGTGGATTCCCGGCTCGCGCGCGGCGAACCAGCGGGCGGCCTCCTCGCACTGAGCGCGCCGCTCACGGTAGCCACCTCCCGCGGCTAGGTCGTGCTTCACGCCTGTGTCCGCAATCAGGATGCGGGCACTCTCGGAAGGCAGCGACACCGCGCGCCACTCCTCGGTGCGACAGTCGAGGAACAGGGCGTGTCCGGCCTTCCCGAACACCGACGAGAACTGGTCGAGCAGGCCGACCGGCGCGCCCACGAACTCGTTCTCCGCGCGCCGGCAGAGTTTAGCCAGGCCCATGGAGTCCACGGCCAGGATATGGGGATAGAGCGAGAGCAGGAACTGCGCTGCCGATACCAGAAGCGCAGCGGAGGAGGAGACGCCGCCGCCCACCGGGACGTCACTCACGACCACAGCGTCAAACCCGCCAATAGGGTTGCCGGCCTGGTTGAGCTGCTGAATGACGCCCTTGATATAGTCGGTCCAGCGGGCGTTCTCGTCGCGCTCCAGCTTGTCCGGGTCGAAGGTGACCAGGGAGTCGCCCATGGCCGGGGAGGCGATGCGGATGCGGGGAGCCTCGCGGCAGCACCCGGCGACGGCGATGCCCCGGTCGATGGCAGCGGTGAGGACGAAGCCCTCGTTGTAATCGGTGTGGTTACCCAGAAGTTCCACGCGGCCCGGCGCAACGCCGACAGCCTCGGGCTCCGGGCCGAAGCGAGCGATGAACGCCTGGCGCGCCTGCTCGATCAGATCGGTCCTGCTCATAGGTTCGATGGTAGCGTTTCGGCCGGGGCGTGTCAAGCCGGGGCGCCGTGCTCTTCTTCCCCTCGCAGGGCAACGTACTCGCCCGTGAAGGTCGCGCCGACCGTGCCGTCGGCGTCGTACACCTCGGCGCTGAGTTCAAGGCGCGCCTTTCCCCGCCGCTCCAGCGTCCGCACGAACCGGGCCCAGGTGTCGGCGGGCGGCGCGGGGCAGAACGCCGTGAAGTCTCCACGCACGGGCGCGACATACTCCACGCTGCTGCTGCGAATCACCACCCGGCAAGGGAAGGGCAACTCCGCCCGGAGCCGGGTATGGACCAGCGTCCACGCGGCAAGGATCGGCAGGGTCGACAGACTGCCGCCGAACGCCGTGTGCCGGTGGTTCAGGTTCGGCGCGAGCGGCGCCCCCAGGCGCACCCCGCCCGCAGCGGCGTCGCAGGCGATCACCGTCACCCCCATGTCGCGCGACAACGGAATGTGCTCGTGCAGGTACTGCTCTACGGCGGCGCGGTCTTCGTCTTCGGCGGGCATGGTCTGTTGTCAGGATACCTCGCCAGTGGGTCAGAACTCCAGTTCCAGGTGACCATCGGGGGGAACGGCGTACCAGCGGTCAAGCAGGTTTTCCCAGAGGATGCGAACGGCATTCAGCCGCTCGTCGGTGAGGTCTTCGGGGTACGGGAATGGGCCGCCGGAGCGGGTGGCGGTGAACATCGACGCGCCCTTCTGCATCCGGGATTCCACGTGGGTCTTCATGTGCTCCAGCACCGTGGCGGCGTCGAAGGGGACGTCCGAGGCGCGGCTCGCCTGGAGCGCCCCGGCCAGGTACTCCGCCCATCCCGCCTCTGGCTCCAGCGGGTAGGCCGCTCGGTTCCGTTCGTTCTTCTCCTCGAACGATTCGATGGTGCGCCCCGATGCGATCAGGCCGAAAAACGCCTGCTGGTAGCCGAGTGTGGTCTCGATCGCGTAGTGCGCCAGATCATGCTCCGCACCAAAGCCGGGGTGCAGGCGGCACCAGGTCGATGTGCCGTCGTCACGAAGGCAGGTGAGGGTGTCGGGCTTGCCCCGGCCCCGGGTGAATCGAATGCGCATGGCAGCTTTAGTATCGCCCGGGCCGGGGCGACGGCTAAACGGCGCGCCTCTGATTGAACACCTCGTACAGAAGGACGCTCGTAGCGGTGGCGAGGTTGAGCGAGTCGCTGTGGCCCGCCATAGGGATGCGAACCACCGCGTCACACGCGCCCTGCTGAGCCTCAGAAAGCCCCGCCCGCTCCCCGCCCATCCAGAGGGCGAGCGGTGCGGGGTAGCGGAAGGCGTGATAGTCCTCAGCCGCGTGGGGGGACGTCCCGACGAGGGTAACGCCGTGCCGGGCGCGCCACCGGGCGAACTCCGCCTCCGTGGCGCGCACAAAGCGCTGCGCGAAGACGGCGCCCATGGTGGCGCGGACGACCTGCGGGGCGTAGGGGTCGACGGCATCCCCGAGCAAGATGACGCCCGCCGCGCCGACGGCGTCGAGGGTCCGGATGACGGTGCCCAGGTTGCCGGGGGCGCGGACCGTGTCCAGCACCAGCCAGCACAGGCCGGCCTCAGGCGCGACGCGGTGCAGGCGCTCCCAGCGCTGCCGCACAACCACAGCAATGCCCTGGGGCTCATCCACCAGCGACAGGCGACGGTAGGCGGCCGGGGAGACGTTGAGGACGGGAACGCCGCGCGCCCTCAGAGCGTCGAGGAGGCGCAGCGCAAACGGGTGGTCGTGCAGACCGGGGGCGTAGAGGGCAGTCTCGATTCGGTGACGGGGGCTATCGAGGGCGCGGGCGACGAAGCGCATCCCCTCCGCGTAGAAGAGGCGCGTGCGATCCCGCTCCGGGCGGCTCTCCACGAGCCGTGCAACACGAGAAACAGTGTCGTCCGGACGCTTACCGGAGCGGGGACGAGGCGCGGGAACTGCAGTACGAGACGTAACGGTTCGGCATGAGGGCATGGCTCCTTTCGTCGGGCGTTTGGGACACAGGCCGCCCGGGGCCAACGGTGACGGTGCTGCGCGGGCGAGGCCCGCCGCAGCCGAAATGACGACGCCCCATTGTACCGCTTACCGGATGGTCCCAGATTATTTGCCCTGTCCAACTTCTTCCCGGCACCCGACGATTAATCAGGTACCCTTCATACCCTTGCTGCTTCAGGAGGAAAAATGCCGCAGAAAAAGAGAGACGCTCACGTCTCCCCCCGTGTGTTTCCTGTGCTTTTCGCGATCATCGCCATCTACGCCGCACTCTGCTCGCCGGCGCACGCCGTCCCTGCCTGGGCGCGGAAGACCGGGCTGACCTGCGCCTCGTGCCATATCGGCGGCACCTCCCGGCTCACCGAACTGGGCCGCGACTTCCAGATGCGCGGCCACCGCCTCAAGTCAGACGCCGATTCCCGCCCCAACATGGCCAACGTCCTGGGGTACTTCACCCTCGCCGCCAAGCTGCGGCACCAGGACAAGGAGGGGGTCACGACCTCCGACAACCTCCAGACCTCCGCCCTGATGGCTGGCGGCCCGCTTACCCGCAACCTCGGCTTCTACGCCGAGTACACGCTCTACGACCGGCTGCCCTACCGCACGGAGAGCACCTCCGGCTTCCTGGACGCTTACCTTCAGTACGCCAGCGACACCACGGCGGACTCGTTCTGGTTCGCGCGCGCCGGCCGGATGCATCCCTACGCGGTTTACGCCCTCGGCACCGGCGGGCGGATTCCGCTGAGCCGCGCGCGGGTGGTCGCGGACAGCCTGGGCGGCCTGGTCCCCTCGATCCAGCGGCGGACTACCGGAGTCTCGGCCGGATTCTCGGGCGCGGACGGGTGGCGCGTGGAGACTGGCTCTCAGTTCGGCATCACATCGGGTGGGTCTGCGGCCCGGCCGGATGTCTTCCTGGCGGTGGAGAAGAACGTGGACGAGTACGGCAGCGGCGTAGGGGTCTACGGACGCTCCGGCTGGCGTGGCACCGACGAGGTAAATGCGTCTTTCACCCAGACCGGCGTTATGGGACGATTCCTCCGCGAGCGGTACGCCTTCACCGGGGCGTACCTGATGGCCCGCACGCGCGACAACGCGGGCGCCGTGGCGCGGCCCGATGGCTTCTTCGTGGAGGCGGCGACGAACCTGCAGCCGGAGTTGACCGGGTTCCTGCGCTTCGATGACGTGGCCGGGACCGGCGTGGGCGCAGCACGCTCCCGGGGCCTTGTGCTCGGCATCTCCCAGCGCATCCCCAACTCGGGCCGCGCAGTGCTTGAGTTCTCGAACCCGTTGACGGGCACGGGGCAGAGCCGGTCCCTGCTGCTCGACCTTGTCCTGATGTACTGAGGAGGCGTCCACAAGACGGAGCCGGGCGGGGCATGGTCCCCGCCCGGCTCCGCGTCACTCTGTCGCCCTAACGGCGGAAGAGGCGCCCGGCAATGGCCGCCAGGTCATCCAGGGCGCTGCCGTCCTGGTTGGCATCCAGCAAGGAGTTTGCCAACCCCAGGATGCCCGGCGCCGCCGTCTCCGCCTGCTGCTGCTGCCCGTTCAGGTACGCCGAAAGGCCGTTCGGGTCGAGGTTGTTCTGCTGGCGCGCCCTCCCCAGCGCCCCCATCACCAGCGGCGCCAGGATTGCCAGAAGCTGCCCGACAGCGGCCGGGCTGAGCCCGGTCCGCTGCGAAACCGTCTGCGCCACGTTGCTCTGCTGCCCCCCCAGCACGTGCCCGAGGATGCCGAACCCGTTCTGCAGGGTGGAGCCACCGCCGCTGCCCCCCAGGAGCGCCGCCAGCGGATTGTCGAGGATGCCGCCGTCGTGGTCGCGCTCCAGGGCGCCGTAGAGCGCCTGCGCCCCCTCGGGCCGGGACGCGTTCCGGTTCAGGGCAGCCAGCAGGAGCGGCACCGCGACCGCGATCCCCTGCCCCGTCTTCTGCTCGTCCGCACCGATCTGCTGGCTAATCTGTGACACCGCGCCGCCATTCACCAGTTGCGGCACCAGGTCGAGTATCGAATCCATCGCTTCCCCCCTTGCCATGTGTTTACCCGGTTCCCCCCTTCCGCTGCCACCCGCACGGCCAAGATTTGTAGGTACAATAGGGGGGCGGCACCGCCGCGCGCCGCAGGCGCGCCTTTTTCGCGCCGTCGTAATTTTTTCGGGAGAATGCAAACCACTATGGCCGACCGTACCGTCTGGGAGCCGCTGGCGAAACAACTGCGCGCCGATTCCATCCGCTGCACGACTGCCGCCGGGTCCGGGCACCCGACGTCCGGCATGAGCGCCGCCGACCTCATGGCCGTGCTCGCCGCCTCACACCTGCGCTACGACTTCTCCAACCCGGAGCACCCGAACAACGACCACCTACTGTTCTCGAAGGGCCATGCGTGCCCGGTGCTGTACGCGCTGTATAAGGCCGTTGGCGCCATCTCCGACGAGGAGCTGCTGACGCTGCGGAAGTTCGGCTCGAAGCTGGAGGGCCACCCCACCCCGGAGATCCCGTATGTGGACGCTGCCACCGGGTCGCTCGGGCAGGGGCTGCCCATCGGGGTCGGCATCGCCATTGCGGGCAAGCATCTGGAGAAGCTGCCGTACAAGGTCTACGTGGTCCTGGGCGACTCCGAGATGGCCGAAGGGTCGATCTACGAAGCCTTTGAGACGGCCGCCAACTACGAACTGGATAACCTCATCGCCATACTGGACTGCAACCGGCTCGGCCAGCGCGGCCCGACCGCGCTTGGCTGGAACACCGACGCGTACCGGGCGCGCGCGGAGGCGTTCGGCTGGCACGTGATCGTGATCGACGGCCATGACCTCGATCAGATCGACCGGGCATACACCGAAGCCCGCGGGGCGGGGAAGCCGGTTCTGATCGTGGCAAAGACCGAGAAGGGACACGGTGTCTCCTTCACGGCGAACGCGGACGGTTGGCACGGCAAGGCGATGAAGCCTGAGGAGCAGGAGAAGGCGCTTGCCGAGTTGGGGAATCCGCCGCTCGACCTGCGGGTGGACGTTCAGAAGCCGGAGGATCTGAAGCCCGCGCCGCTGCCCGCGGCCGCGGACTACACCGCGCCGCAGTACAAGGTCGGCGACAAGATGGCAACCCGCCAGGCGTACGGCGACGCTATCGCCGCCCTGGGCGCGGCCCAGCCGGACGTTGTGGCTCTCGACGCAGAGGTGGGCAACTCGACGTTCTCCGAGACCTTCATGAAGGCGCACCCGGACCGCTACTTCCAGATGTACATCGCCGAGCAGATGATGGTCAGCGCGGCCCAGGGCATCGGCACGCGCGGCAAGGTGGCGTTCGCGGCGACCTTTGCAGCGTTCCTTTCCCGCGCCTACGACCAGATCCGCATGGCAGCGGTATCGCGGGCGGACCTCTACCTCTGCGGCTCGCACGCCGGCGTCTCCATCGGTGAGGATGGCCCCTCGCAGATGGCGCTGGAGGACCTGGCCATGTTCCAGGCGGTCCACGGCAGCACGGTGCTGTACCCCTCCGACGCCGTCTCCACGGTCCACCTCGTCAAGGAGATGTCGGAGCGCAAGGGCATCTCCTACTTGCGCTCGACCCGTGAGAAGACGCCCGTGCTGTACGGCCCGGACGAGACGTTCCCCATCGGCGGGTCGAAGACCCTGCGCGAGGGAGACGCAGCCACGGTGATCGCGGCGGGTATCACGCTCCATGAGGCGCTGAAGGCGGCGGACACGCTGGCCGAGTCCGGCGTGAAGATCCGGGTGATCGACCTGTACTCGGTCAAGCCGGTGGACACCACCGCGCTGGTGAAGGCGGCGAACGAGACGGGACATCTGATCGTCGCCGAGGACCACTGGGCGGAAGGCGGGCTTGGCGCGGCGGTCCTGGCCGCGCTCGCAGCGGCGGGCGTCGCGCCGAAGAAGTGGACGCACCTGTGCATCCGGGAGATGCCGCGTTCGGGAGAGCCGCAGGAACTCCTGGACAAGTACGGCATCTCTGCCGGTCACATCGCGGCGGCCGTGCGGGGTTAGCCTCCCCATAAACAGAAACAGAGCAGCGGCCCGGCGGGAAAATCTCCCGCCGGGCCGCTGCGCTTTTGAACTGCGGGCGTCAGGCGATGCCGAACAGGCTCGCGCGCCGCGCCTGGTACTCACTGGACATACGCGCCACGAAGGCCCGCTGCCGCGGGGACGGTGTCGAGGCCGCGAGGTGATCGTGCTTCCCGTTGTTCCAGGCCATCTCCCGCGCCTGCATGATCTGGGGCAGCATCTCGCTCTTCCACAACTGCATCAGCGCATCGAACCGGTTGCGCGCGGCCTCCGCCGCGCCGCCGTTGCCCACCCGGGCATAGATCTCGGCGTCCAGGGTAGCTGCCTGGAGGTCGAAGTAGTGCGCCAGGTTCAGCGCCTCCAGCGTCGGATCGGACGTGTCCAGCACGTGCTCGGCGATGACCCGGCAGGCGTTCGCAAAGCGTTGCGCAGTGACGGCATCCCCGCTCTCCGCCGCCTGCTTCGCCTCGGTCGTCAGCGCCCGTCCCAACCGCATCATCAGGGTGGTCGGCGAGAACGGCTTGAGTTCCTGATGGACAAACGCGCCGGTATCGACGGTTATCTTCGTATTGCGCAGATCCCCGATGCGAAGCAGGGCTTCCCCGGTCTTGCCATGCTGGAGCAGCGTGGCCACCTCGTTGTAGCGGGCAAACGTATCCTCCGTCTCGTTCAGAGCGACCGTGCCCAGCCGCGCCTGCAGCGAGGAATTCGTCTTACCTGCGCTCGTGATGAGTTGCGATGCTCGCGAAAGGCCAGTGAGGGCAAGAAGGGCGACCAGAGGACCGACGACGGGTAGTAGTGTGCGACCTTTATCCGACATTTTTGTTTCCTTTTCTCCTGCTCCAGTAGCCTGGCGCGACTCCACGGCCAAACAAAAAACGTGACCTTATCGCGCGGGCAACCTCTCTTACTTAAGGACCGTTCGCCCTTTTATTCAGGGCGTATGTGTGTTCCGTAAGATAGACACGCGCACGCCCCTTTTAGTAACGCAAGAACGGAACATTTTTTACGTTTTTATGGTCAAAACTTTTTCAATATTAATTTTTCGCTTAACGATTAATTTTTGTGTAAGGTAGAAACACAAAAACCGCCCGGAGGAGTAACTCCTCCGGGCGGTTTTTGCCGGGTTAACCGCGTTAGCCCGTGGCCGTGACCAGGTACTCGTTCACGGTGCGGACGCCGAAGGTGTCCGCACCCGATGCGCCGCCACCCTGGTGGTACGCCTGGAGAGCCACCAGAAGCGCCCGTGCGGTGTCCAGCGACGTCAGACAGGGCACTCCCCGCTCCACGGACGCGCGGCGAATCAGCGCGCCTTCCCGCTCAATCCGCTTGTCCTTGCTGATGGTGTTCAGGATCAGCGCGAGGCGTCCGCCGTGGATCAGGTCCAGCAGGTTCGGACTGCCCTCGCTGATCTTGTTCGCCCGCTCCGCTTCCACGCCTTCCGCGCGCAGGAAGCGGGCGGTTCCGGCCGTGGCGTACACGCGGAAGCCCAGATCCACAAACTCCCGAATCAGCGGCAGCGCCTCGGCCTTGTCGGCGTCCGCGATCGTCGCCAGCAGCGCGCCCTTAAGCGGCATATCGAAGCCGCACGCCACCAGCGCCTTATAGAGCGCGCCCGGGTAGGTGTCGTGCTGCCCCAGGATCTCGCCGGTGGATTTCATCTCCGGACCCAGCGGGATATCCACGCCGGCAAGCTTCTGGAAGGAGAACACCGGAGCCTTCACAGCCGGGTTGGACTGCTCCGGATACAGGCCGTTCTCATACCCCTGGTCCTTCAGCGACTGCCCCAGGATGCAGCGGGTAGCGACCTTCACCATGGGCACGCCGGTGATCTTCGAGAGATACGGCACGGTGCGCGAGGAGCGCGGGTTGACCTCGATGATGTACGGCTCATCGCCCTCGCACACAAACTGGATGTTCATCAGGCCGACCACGTTCATGGCGCGGGCGAGGCGCTGCGCGTAGTCCGCCATCTTGGCCTTGGTCTCCGGCGCCAGCGTCTGCGGCGGGTAGACCGCCATCGAGTCGCCAGAGTGGACCCCCGCGCGCTCGATGTGCTCCATGATGCCGGGCAGGAGGCAGTTCTCGCCGTCGGAGATGCAGTCCACCTCCACCTCCTTGCCGACGATGTAGCGGTCCACCAGGATCGGGGCCTTCGGGGAAACGTCCACCGCGTAGCGCATGTACGAGCGCAGCTCGTCCTCGCCGTAGACGATCTCCATCGCCCGGCCGCCGAGCACGTAGGACGGGCGCACCAGACAGGGGTAGCCGATGGCGTTGGCCACCTCCACGGCGGCCTCCGGGCTCGTCACTGCGCGCCCCTCGGGCTTGGGGATTTCCAAATCGCGCAGAAGCTGCTCGAACTGCTCGCGATCCTCCGCCAGGTCGATGCTCTCGGCAGATGAGCCGAGGATGGGGACCCCTGCGTCGGACAGAGAGCGCGCCAAATTGATGGCCGTCTGTCCGCCGAACTGGACGATGACCCCCTCGTACGGCTCTTCGCGGTCCAGGACGTTCAGCACATCCTCGGTGGTCAGAGGCTCGAAGTACAGACGGTCAGAGGTGTCGAAGTCGGTCGAGACCGTCTCCGGGTTGTTGTTGATGATGACCGCTTCGTATCCGGCCTCACGCAGAGCCCAGACGCAGTGGACGGAGCAGTAGTCGAATTCGATCCCCTGCCCGATGCGGATAGGGCCGCTGCCCAGAACGATGACCTTCTTTTTCATCGGGACTATTAAATCACACCTGTCCGCCGGGTACCTCCGCCAGCAGGTCATCCCAGGTTTCTACTTCGAGCACTCGGATCGCCAGCGCCTCCAAATGTGCCACGTCGGCGACGGCCTGAATAGCGTCTCGGGCCGCCAGGCCCGGTGGCCCGAGGCGGCGCTCGGCGAGTTTGAGGAGCAGAGCACGCGCCTCCTCCGCTCTTCCTTCCGCCTTGCCGTTCCGCCGCGACCCGGTCCTTCAACACCTCCATCCAGGTAAGGATCGTGAGGAGGCGATGGCTCGACCCGATAAACGCGGTCGGCCTCTGTTGTCACCGTGGCGAGTCCGCAATCTCATAAGCGGGCGACCTCGTGAATGGCCTGCTCCACCGAGCGCGCTTCGCGATTAAAGGCAGAGGCCGCCTCCTGGAGCCGTGTCAGGTTCAGCGTCTCAGCCGGGACACTGGAAAACTTCAGGCGAGTGAGCGAGGACTCCAGGGAGCCCAGGGTCTGCTCGATGGCCTCCCGCTGCGCCTCGATACGCTCCCCCAGGAGCGCGAGGGAGTCGTGATCGGCCAGCCGGGTCTCCAGCAGTTCGCGTGAGCGCTCCAGGGCCTGCCGCGCCACAGCATCGCGGGTGGCCGAAAGCCGGGCCTCAATCTC
This sequence comes from uncultured Armatimonadota bacterium, assembly GCA_937902745.1. GTDB lineage: Bacteria > Armatimonadota > Armatimonadia > Armatimonadales > Armatimonadaceae > CALEKU01. Next base: position 13,445 of record CALEKU010000124.1, on the reverse strand, counting down.
TGCCTTCTCCACCTCCAGCCGTCCCGCCGCAGCCGGTTCGTACACCTGGGCCATGCTCTCTGACTGCGCCTGAAGTTCCTGGTCCGACGCCACTAGAGCATTCAGTTGCGTCAGCAGGTCGCGCGCCTGCCGCTCGTCCATCCGCTTCCGCTCGACCAATTCCAGCATCAGGAGCACACACCGGGCGTACGCGGCCTGCGCGCCCACCAGAACCACCGACTCAAACACAGATTCGAGGATGTGCCGCGAAAGCGGGGCGCGTAAGGCGGCCGTATCCGAAGTGAGCGCTGCCGCGCTCGCGCTGTCCTGCGTGACCCGGCTGCCGGGCAGCCCCCAGCCGTTGAACACCCAGTTCAGCGCCACCAGTGGCGACACGCCCGCCAGAAGCAGCATGACCGCCGCGCCGGCGTCTTCGGCATCCAGTACTCCCGCGATCACCACCCCGATGCACGCGGCCAGAAACCAGAGCAGGGGGACCAGGAGGATGCCTTGCACGACGCGGCCCGCGGTGACCCGGGGCGCCGCTGGCGACGACGGGGCGTTGCTCCGACGCAGAGGCGGTGGCGACGGCGCGACGATGCGCATCGCCCGCTCATTCTTCTGGATGCGCCGGACAAGACCGGGGTCGAGATCGGCGAGCGACAGTTGCATGGAAACGGCAGCAGCGGAGGGCATGACGACTACATTGTACGCCTTTCGGCCGAGCGCCTGGAGGGAAGATTTCCGGTCAGGAGAGGCGGACGATCTCCCGGGCGGCCTCCTCCATTGCGCGAGACTCACTGGTGATGCGCGCCACCGCCGTGCTCAGCCCCGCGATCGACGGCGCCTCCAGCGCCACGGCCGCCGCCTCCTGCCGCACCAACGCCGCCTGTGCAAGCAGCAGCGCCTGGTGGATGGTCTCCTCCTGCGCCTCCTGGCGGGCCAGCAAGCTCTCCAGAACCACAAGGTTATCCCGGCGACGGGCGCACAGGTCCATGCTCTCCTCAAGGCTCGCACGGACCACGGGGTCCGCTTCGCCATCTCGCCGGCGGGAGAGCACAGCGAACTCTGCTTCCACGTCCTTCAAGGCGGCGCCATGCTCCAGAAGCGAACGAACCCGGCGGCGGCTGCGCTCGATGCGACGGCCCGCGGCAAGGAGAAGGTCGCACTGCGCCAGGAGGTCCCGGCCAGCCTGCTCGGAGATACTGTCCCCCGCGTCGGCAAGCAAAATCAGCGTCTCTGCGTACAACACCTCCGCACGGGTCTCTGCCGCCTCCCGAAAATAGCGCCGAACCACCTCTGCCGTCAGCGGACCGCGCGGGACGCGCGGGCGAACGGCCCGGGCATGCGGGGAGGGACCGCTCCCAACGCGGGCTGCTTCCGGCACCGCAATCAGCGCCACCAGAGCGAAGGGAACCAGGGAGAACGCCAGAGTCGCCGCGGCGCCGGTCAGGTGCAGGAGGGCGTTCAGGTAGAGGCTGATCACGAGCACGGCGATACACAGGGAGAACACCGACCACCCCATGTGAAGCCGTGCCTGTTCTGCATCCCGCTCACTCGACTCGGCGTGCCAGCGCGCGGCGGCACGTGCCGCCAGCGCAGGCTCCACCTGCTCCCAACGAAGCTGCATGCTCGTCGCTACCGCCTTCCGCCGGCCCCACCACGCCGGAGACTCTCCCGCTGAACGCTTGTCCACGGGATATTGCACTATACACCCTATACCCCCGAACAAGCGGCGGACACTTCTTGTCCCCTTTATTTTCCCGTGCGGCGTCCGCAGCACGGGCATCGCGGGTGGAGCGGTCTGTGGCGCAATCGCTAACTGCCGGCCCTCACGCTCAGCACTTCCTGCACTGCCTGTTCCACAGCGCGGGTCTGGCCGCTCACCTGCTCCAGGGTTTCGCGCAGGGAATCGGCGTTTCCGCCGTGGAGCCCGGCGGGTGCCAGGTGAAGGCGGGTGAGACGCGAGTGGAGGGTGCCCAGCGTCTCATAGATCGCCTCCTGCTGCGCCTGCATCCGCTCCGCGGCGCGTTGCACCTCGCGCGCGTCTGCCACGCGGCTCTCAATCAGGGCGGCGGACTGGCGCTTGGTCTCACGCACCACCGGGTCCTCCGCCGCCCCCGCTTCCGCCATAAGCCGCGCATATTCCGCCCGCAGGGCGGCCTCCTGCGCCTCGTCCAGAAGTTCCAGTACCGCCTCGCAGTGGCGACCGAGCATCCGATAATCTTCGAGCAGACCGTTCACCTGGGCCAGCATCTCCTGCCGCGCCACTCCGTCCAGGGGAGACTTCTCCCGCGCCAGCAACACCAGGAGATCTCCGTATCGGCGCTCCGCGGGAGTCAGGTCAGCAAGGGCCAGCAGCGCCTCAAGAACGTCCGAAGGGTACGAGACACTGCCACCGGCGGTACCGGCGTTCTTCCGCTGCCGTCGCAGGTCGCTGAAGAGTCCTCCCAGCGCCAGCAGACCGCCCGTGCCGTAACACAGGACCTGGCCGATGTCCCCCACAGGCCCCGCGACATGCGACAGACCAAAGTAGCCCGCCGCCCCGAACCCCGCCGCCACGAGCAGCATCGCCAACTTGTCCTTCAGAGAGAAGCCGTTCCTTGCGCCGTGCCTCTTCAGGACCTCCGTCGCCCGCCGGGCCGCCTCCCGCTGCTCGGGCCTCAGTTCCACCTCCGTGGCGTCCGCGTCCGAGGCCATGACGACCACCGACACGCCCACGTCCACCGGGGGCTTGCTCACCTTCGTCGCGGCCGGGGATGTGTCGTCGAGTAGACGCTCCTCCCACTGCCGGAGGCGGGCGGCGATGTCCGGATCGATGTCGCGACTTTCTACGGGCATGGTCTTTGTGACTCCGGTGGCTTGCCGCGGCGTGTTACGAACCGGCGCGCAGGTTCAGGACCTCCTGAACAGCCTGCTCTACGGCGCGGGTCTGGTCGTGGACGTTGGCGGTGAGCGAGCGCATCTGGTCCAGGCCGGGCGCCGCAAGCGGGGCAGTGGCAATGGCAAGCCGCCCCAGCAGGGCGCGCAGACTGGTGAAGGCGCGCAGGATAGCTTCCTGCTGCGCCTCGACGCGCTCCGCAGCCACCGCCAGCTCCTCCGTGGCCCGAAGCGTTTCCCGACTCAGGTCCAGGCTCTGTTGGAGCGCCGCGCGGGTCCCGGGATCGGTCGCCGCTGCCACGCGCTTCTCCAGGCTGCGCACCTCCGCACGCCGCCACTCCGCGCTGTGCCCGTCCGAGGCACGGGCGATCAGTTCCCGCCTTTTCCGCAGAGCGATGGCGTCGTCCAGGAGGCCGTTTGCTTCCGTCAGGATCGTCCCCACCGTCGCCGCGTCCAGGCCCTCCGCGTCCAGCAGTGCCCGAACGACCTCCACGTACCCCCGCTCTGCCTCCGCCTCCTTCGCCTTTACGCAGGGAAGCGTCGGAAGGAGGCGCTTGAGCGTGGCCGTATCGCGCAGGGCGGCGTCCCGCAGATGGCGCTTCCGGCGCTTCACATGGGCGTGTCGCACTACGGGCTGGGCTACCGCAACCGCCCCGACGACCGCCGCCAGGATTATCCACACGGGGGTAAACCTCAGGACGATCACCAGAAACACCATCAGGAACGCCAGCGCGCCGATGCAGCCGGCCGATGGCTCCGCGGGCGTTGCCTTCTTGTCGGCCTCTGCCATCGCCAGCGCGCGGTACTCCTCCGCCAGGCGCGGGTGCAAGCGCCCCAAGTCAAAGGCAGAGCCGGCGGCGTCCCGACCGCCCCCACTCCCGACGCCGCCCGCGCCGGTCGTCATGGCTACAGGTCTCCGAGGGCGCTGCCGAGGAGTTCGAGGAATCGGTCGATATCCTCGTTGGTCACCGAGAGGTTCGGGCGCGTGCGGATGGAGTTCGTTCCCGCGCCCAGAAGGAGCAGATCGTACTTTTCGCGCGCGATCTGGACCAATCGCCCCTTCTCCTCGGGCGTGTCCAGCGAGAAGCCCTGGTACAGCCCCATCCCGCGGACGTTGTGGATCTTCGCGCCGGGGGCGTCAGCCAGGGCGCGCAGCCCCGCCGCCAGGCGCTCGCCCTTCGGCCCGGCCTGTGCGATCAGACCCTCCTCCTCGACGATCTTCACCTCCTGCACGACCCGGACCATGTCCGCCAGCGTGCCGCCCCAGGTGGAGTCCAGCACGCCGATGTCTTCCAGAGGCTCCTGCATATAGACCGCGCCGCAACCGAACTTCTTGCCGACAGCCACCGCCATCGGCGGGTGCGGCAGGTCGAAGTGGTCGATCGCGAACATCTTCCCGGTAGGGCCAAGGCTCGTCTGCACCTCGTCGAACGCCAGGAAGACGTCGTAGCGGCCGGCCAGTTCCGATAGGCCCGTGAAGAACCGCGGCTGCGCCACTCGCTGCCCGCCCGCCCCCTGAATCGGCTCCACAATGATACCCACGACCTCGTCCGCCATCTGCGCCAGCGCCATCTCCACCATCCGCAGGGCGTCCTCGGTACGACGGGCGTTCACCTCGTCCGAATCGCGCGAGTCTACCGCCGGGAACGGCAGTTTCACGTTCCCGCCCACGGTCAGCCCATGGAAGTCCTTGGTGGCGACCGGGTCCACGGTCTGCGTCACCCCGAGGGCAAACACGGTACGCCCGTGGAATGCCTGATCGAAGTACAGGAAGCGCCGGTTGGTGATTACCCGCCCCTGCTTCTTGCGCCGCGCGTGGAACTTGGCCACTAGGTACTTCATCATGTTCTCGACCGCCTCGGCCCCCGAGTTCACTGCGTAGACCTCCAGGGTGGGCAGGTCGCGCAAGGACTCCGGGGCGATCCGGTAGAGCAGGCGGTAGTAGTCCAGGCACTCCGGGGTGAGGAAGTCGGGGTTGGCGACCTTGTTGTTGGCGGCGCGGACGAGGCGTTGGACATACTCCGGCTCATACAGGCGCGGGTGGTTATGCCCGATGAGCTTTGAGCCGAAGTAGCCCGCCCAGTCGAAGAGGCGCTGCCCATCGACCGTCGCCAGGTACATCCCCTCGCTCTTCTCAATGTCCACAGCGAAGGGGTACGGGGTCGCTATGACGTACTGGCCCAGTTCGTCGAGCATCTGCTTCGAAACGGGTCCGGGGTAGCGCGGGCTGTCGGAGTCCTGGTTCATGGGAGGTTGTCGGTCCTGTGGAAGATCATCACTTGACGCGTGTCACGTCGTTGCCATACACCGGCACATCGTTGGCGGTGGGGCGCGGCGTCTTCACCACGTACATCTCATCGGGCTTCGGGGCTAGTGGCGCGAGGGCGGCGTCCATCTCCCGGGCCAGCGTGAGTACCTGCACCCGCTGCGCCTCAATATTCGCGGAGGCGGGCAGATCCAGAGACTTGAGCCGGGCGGCCTGCTCGGTCAGGTCGGCTGTAGTCGCCGCGCCCGCCTTCTGCGCCGTCTCCAGGCGCGCGGCCGCCTCGCGGAGCCGCTCCTGTGCCGTGCCGAAGTTGCGCCGGTCCAACTCCTCCAGGGCGCTGCTCAGTAGGCGTCGCGCCTCCCACTGCTGAAGCTGCGCTTCCCGGGCCACCAGAGACAGTTCCGTCGCCCGCAGGTCCGTCTGCAGTACCTTGCGCTGTTCGTTCATGCGCTTCACCTCGCCTACCTTGGCGCGCATCCCGCTCCCATAGGCCATCGCCAGGAGGAACAGAAAGCCTCCGATCAGGATGACCAGGCGAACGGTACGGTCGCGGGCGGGGTTCGGGGTGGCGGGTGTCGTGGCGGTACTGCTGCGGTGACTCATTTTTTTGGGCTCCTCGGGTTCGGTCGCTCTCCGCTCTAAATTGTATCGCCTGCGCCACCGGTTCGGTCGCTACCGCCGCGCCGGGGAGGCGGCGGCCGCGATGGCGCGCACGGCCTCGGCGAAGCGCTTATGGGTGGAGTAGCGACGGACGCCCAGAAGGTGGGGGGAGTCTTCGGCATGACCGTGGTCTTCGGTGAGGCCGAGGCGGTACCCCGCCTCGGCGGCGGCCAGAGCCACGCGCCGGTCCCACTTGCCGGATGGGTAGGTCACGAAGCGTGCGGCGCGGCCCATCTCCTCCTCCATCCACACCTTCGATTCCCACATCTCCCGGCGCAAAGCCTTCGGGTCCAGCGCCCGCAGGTCTGGCGGGTGCGTGTGAGTCTGACTGACCACGCGCACGCTGCCGCCCGCCGCCTCCATCTCGCGCAACTGCTCCCAGGTGCAGTGAGCCTTGCCGGTGGTAACCCCGACGTACTTTGTGTGCGCGGACACAACGAACGGCCAGCCCCGCTCGCGCAGACGCGGGAAGGCGTACTCGTAAATGCCCAGTGTGTTGTCGTCGAAGCACAGCACGCACGCACCGCGCGGCACGGCGGCGCCACGCTCCAGCCGCGCCCATGCATCGTCCAGCGAAACCGGTCGCGCCCCGGCCCTTTCCAGAGCGGCGAGTTGCGCCTCCAGCTCCTTGACCATGGTGTCGAACCATACCTGCTTCTCACCGAGCACGATGTCGTGCCAGACGAGAAAGGTGGTGCGAGCGGCGGTGCGGGCGCGGGCAGAGGCGGCAACGGAGGGCAGGTCCGGCATGATGGATGCCATTGAACGCGGGCGGCGGATTCTCCTCTGCGGAAAAGTCGGAAAACTCCGAATGAACTGTCGCAAGCGGGCCGCCGTCATACGTTTGAAGTACATACTTTCCCGACACGGCGGCAGCGGTCCCGCACCGCCAAAAGATGTTCAGAGAAGGAGCAGCACATACCATGTCCCAGACGACCCTGTCGCAGCCGACCACGATCACGCAGCGCCGCCCGCGGCGGGCCGCCCTCCTGATGACCTCGGAAGAGGCGGACGCTATTCTGGACGTGCTGATTAGCGCGCGGCCCAGCGAGGCGGCGTCCTCGCGGGTCGCCGAGCACCTGCTGTGCCGGATCGCCCGCGTCCGGCGCTCCCTGATCAGCGGTGGCGAGCGCCGCGGCGGCCCCGCGCGGCGCCTTCAGCGACGGGCGCGCCGCTGACGCACGAGAGAGGCTACCGCTGCGCCGGCAGCGCTGCCGGCGCCATCGCGCCCCGGAGCAGGTTCAGCGCCTTCGTCACCGGCAGCGCGGACAGGTCCAGCACTACGCCGTTCCACCCGCCGCCGTTGTACTGTGCGGCCCGCTCCGGAAGCGCCGCGATGCCGTTGCGGGCGAAGGTCCCCGGCTCCGAGCGGTCTGTCGCCACCACCGGCACAAGACGCTCTCCCGCCGCTCCGGGCTTCGGCCTGTCCTCCGCCCGGGGCGGCTGTTCCGGGCTCTCCCAGAGGGCGTAGCCGGAGGCGAAGAGGGCTCCGTCCGGGTTCGGCAGCCCCAGCATGAGGGGGATGCCCGCGGGCAGGCGCGTTTTGAGTTGCGCGCCGAGCAGGGCCAGATGGCGACGGTTCTCGTCGCGCCGGAGCGCGCCCCAGCGCGCCCACAGCGTTTCGCCCGGCGCGGGTGGCTCCGATCGCCACTCCCCCGTCCGCGGGTCGCGCACCTGGCGCGGTCCGGGCGAGGCGGCGCCGGGCCGCTCCTCCGGAAAGAACGGCAGCAGCGACTCCTCGTACTCTCCCCCCATTCCGTTCGAGGGCAGCAGGTCCACCGGGTCAACGTTCTCGCGCCGGATCATCTCCACGCGTGTCTGCGGCGTGTAGCCGAGGTAGGTGCCCAGGAGCGGCGTGCCCGGCGTGGCGTCGGGCGGCAGGGCGCGGCCCGGCGCGGCGACATCCCTCAGCACCAGCCCCGCCAGCCCCGGGACCGCCGCCAGCCGCGCCAGTTCGTCCGCGAGAACGGCGCGCGTTTTCTCGTCTTCCAGACACAGCCAGTCCCAGCGCCCCCGCGCCGCGATCTCCTCTCCCCAGTACGCCACGCGCTTCGAATCCGGCGCATCTCCCCGGCGGGCGGCGAACCCGGCGGGCGTTTCCCCGAACACATTCCGGTCCCGCGGCAGCAACTCGGCGGAATCGCTGCCGTTGCCGGTGCCCGCGGCCGGGCGGCGCAGCAGGCGCACGGCGGCCCATACCGGCACGCCCTCCTTCTTTCCCGCTTCGATGGCGGCCCCGAGCAGGGCTCGGGCCGTCTGCTCTCCCGACGCCCCCGCGCCGAACGGCACCGCCACAAAAACGCGCGCGATGCCACGAGAGCGGCCGGCGGCCACGGCAGCGCGGGCCTCGTCCGGATTCGTCGGGGCGACGAGCAGGGCGGAGCGGGCGGCAAACGGCGCAGGCAGCGCCGCGGGTGCGCTGGATGCCCCCCCGGCGGGTGCGGTACTGCCCGCCTCAGGTTGCGCCGCCGAACCGGCGGCACCGGGCGTGTTCGCGGGCCGGGAAAGCAGCGAGGACAGACGGCCCAGCGGCGGGCCGTCGAACTCGCCGACGCCCGGAAGCAGGATTTGCGCGGTGAGATTGAGGTTGAGGTAGACCCGGTCCGGACGCAGCGGCGCTTCGGGGAGCGCCCGGGCGTGCTCCACGATCTGCTGCTGGACCATCTCGCGCAGGGGGAGCGGCAGGTCCGCGGCGCTCACCGCGGCCTCGCGGCCGTTCTCCGCCAGGGCCTTTTCCACCCGCCCCACGAGCGCCGGCGGCAGCGCACCCGGGTCGTCCGGCGCGAAGCCGATCAGCGGGGCGATGTTCTTCTGGCGAATCTCCTCTTCGATGCGCGCCTGCTCGGCTGCGGTCAGAGAGTCGGCATCCGCATGCCACTGTATCTGCCGCAGGCGACGCGGCGCGATCCCCTCGATGTCATCGGTCAGCAGGTAGACCTTTGGCCCCTCGCCCCCCGCATCGCCGCCCTCTACAGCGCGGAAGGTGCCGGTCACCGCGTAGGCGAGCGCCTTGAGCAGGTCACCCGCCCGCGCCGTCTGCCCCGGCGCTGCCAGCACGGTCACCGGGAGCCCCCCCACGCGCCGGTCGGCGTACACCTCCAGGCGCGTGGCCTCCGCCACACGGCGCACCAGATCGCTCACCGTCTTCGCCTCCCCGTCAAGAGGCACCCGGGCGTCCAGCGCCGGGGATGCATAGTCCAGGTCGCCGCGCTTGGGTCGGTTCGGGGCGAGGGTGCGCAGCGCCCGGCGCACCGTCTCGTGCGGGTCCGGGGCGGCGTCGCTCTCCATTATGGCGAACGCTTCACCTTCAGCCCGGGGCCGGGGCGTGGAGACGCCGTATCCCATCCGGGTTCCCGGGGCGTTCTCCGGTTCGAGCATCCAGGAGACGCGGCGCGTCACGCGCAGGCGTGCCCGCGCAACCTGCGCCTCCGTCAGGCGGTGGGACGGCGGCTCCCCCCCCTCGCCATAATGCTTCTGGCTATAGCTGTAGTAGCCGCCGTTGCCCGAGGCGACCACGCTCTTCACCACAAAGGGGTCCGGCAGCACAGCGCGAAACAGGGGGCGCTGCTCCGCCGACAGGCTCTCCATCCCCAGCCCCTGCGGGCTGCCGATCTGCCGCCACTGCGCCGCGGTCAGCGAACCTAATAGCAGGTAGAAGGCGCGGCTCCGACCGAGTTGCGCGTACCGCTCGACGGGCATCGGCTCCGGGTTCAGGACCGCCATCTCCTCCGGCACCAGCACGTTCACGCTGTTAATGTTCTCGAAGCGCCTCCCGAAGAGCGGAGCAATCTCCCGCGCGGTCGCGCGCCAGCCGTCCGGCCACTCATAAGACGCGTCGCCGCCGTCGTTGTAGCTGACCGACGCGGGCGCAATCATGAGCAGCGGGCCGCGCCGGAGCGGGTCGTAGTCCAGGTTCTCCAGCGCAGCCGCCAGCGTCTCGGGGCGCTGGGCGAGCGCCGGTGCGGGCGCGCAGAACAGCACTCCCACCACCGCGAGGGTGAGGGCAAGCATCGCCAATAAGGCAACAGGCGAAACAGGTCTCATGGCGGCGCTAGCTCCTCGGCGCCGGCGCCCCAAACGCCGGACGCGCCGCGCCGACGGATTTGACAGGTGGGTGTTTGCACGATAGACTACGCTTTGCGCGGCACTCTCTGTGACACTGCGGCCCGCCCCGGAACGCGCTCGGGTGCGGGCTTTGTCGTGTCTTGGTAGTTCTCCTACCGTCCGCCGCACGGCGACGGCGGCCGCGGCCGCGGCGGCAACAGCAAAGCAGCGCGGGCCGCAGGTGGACAGGTATTACCATGTTCGACGCTCTGGCGGAAAAACTTCAGGAAGCTTTTAAGAAGCTACGCGGCAACACCAAGCTTTCGGAGCAGGACGTGGACACCGCGCTGCGCGAGGTGCGACGCGCCCTGCTAGAGGCGGACGTCAACTTCAAGGTGGTCAAGGACTTCGTCGCCCGCATCAAAGAGCGAGCGGTCGGCGAGCAGGTTCTGGATGGGCTCCAGCCCGGCCACCAGGTCATCAAACTTGTCCACGAGGAGCTCATTCGCCTGCTGTCCGGCAGCGCACCGGCCGACACGGCGGAAGCGGGCGATGGAGAAGCAGCGGAGGCGAAGAAGCCCCTGCCCCCGCCCGACATTCGTCCCGCACAGCTTACCTTCGCGCCCCGCGGCGTCACCGTCTTCATGCTCTGCGGCCTGCAGGGCGCGGGCAAGACGACCCTGGCAGCAAAGCTGGCAAACTACCTGCGCAAGCAGGGCAAGGTGCCCGTTCTGGCCGCCTGCGACATCCAGCGCCCCGCGGCCATCAAGCAGCTTCAGGTGGTGGGCGAGCAGGTCAAAGCCCCGGTCTTTACGCTGCCGGGCGCAGACCCTGTTACCGTGGCGCGGGAGTCCCTCGCCTGGGCTGAGAAGAGCCAGGCCAATGTCCTGATTCTGGACACGGCGGGCCGCCTGCACGTAGACGATGCCCTGATGGAGGAGCTTCAGGCGATCAAGGCGGCGACGCAGCCGAACGAGATCCTGCTGGTGCTCGACGCGATGACGGGCCAGGACGCCGTAAACGTCGCCGGAGAGTTCGACGCGGCGTTGGACGTTTCCGGTTTTGTCCTCACGAAGATCGATGGCGACACACGCGGCGGCGCGGCGATCTCGGTGCGCGCGGTGGTCGGCAAGCCCATCAAGTTCGTGGGTGTGGGCGAGAAGATGGACGCCCTGGAGCTGTTCCACCCGGACCGGATGGCCTCGCGCATCCTGGGCATGGGCGACGTGCTCTCCCTCATCGAGAAGGCCGAGGCGGCCATTGATGAGAAAAAGGCCGTCGAGATGGAGAAGAAGCTGCGCCAGGGCAAGTTCGACTTTGAGGACTTCCTGGACCAGATGCAGCAGATGCGCCGCCTCGGGCCGCTGGAGCAGATCTTCTCCATGCTGCCGGGCGTCGGCTCCCAGATCAAGGATCTGGACCTGCAGCAAGGGGAGAAAGAGCTGGCCCGCTTCGAGGCGATCATCCGCTCTATGACGAAGCAGGAGCGGCATCGCCCGGAGGTGCTGAACGGCTCCCGGCGCAAGCGCATCGCGGCGGGCGCGGGAGTGACGGTGCAGGAGGTCAACCAGGTCCTGCAGCGGTTCGACCAGATGCGCCAGATTATGCAGGGTCTGTCGTCTGGCAAGCTGCCCAACATGGGCCAGATCCCGGGCGCAGGCCCGATGCCGGGCATTGGTGGCAGCGTCGCCCGGCGCAAGAAGAAGGGCGGCGGAGGCGGCGGAGGCGGAAAGAGCGGAGGTGGCGGACGCCCCTTCGGCTTCCCGTTTGGCCGGCGCTAATTCCGCTTAACTATCCGGAACCTTCCGACCGGCCGGGCGTCCCCGATTATCAGTCGAGAACGGCGGGCCCCCGTGGCGGATTCGGGTACGGATCGATCCTACACCTTTCGACCCGAACACATACAGTCCAAACGCAGTCCATATAAGGGGAAAAGAACGAGATGCCGGTTAAAATTCGCCTGCGGCGGGACGGTGCGCGCAAGCGCCCGTTCTACCACGTCATCGCCGCCGACTCGCGCCGCGCGCGGAACGGTCGCTACATCGAAGAGCTGGGTTACTACAACCCGATCGTCGCTGCGGATGCCGCGCCGATTCTGGTCCTCAAGGAGGATCGGGTTCGGTACTGGCTGAGCGTCGGCGCGCAGCCGACCGACACCGCGGCCGCTCTGCTGGTCAAGCAGGGTCTGCTGGAGAAGAACCCGCGCGTGGAGCGCACCCAGGAGGCTCAGCGCCGCGCGGAGGCGAAGCAGGCGCGGATCGCGGCGAACGCTCCGCAGCCGCAGGCCGGCGGCGCAGCCAAGACGGAGGAGACCGAGGCTCCCGCAGAGGGTGCCACGGAAGAGGCGGCGGCGGAGGGCTAGGCGCCCCCCGCTGCCGCCCCTCGGGGCGGCGGGAGTCCGTAGACCAGGTTTGATTTGCCGACCAGGCGTTAATATATTCCGCAGCACAGAGAAAAGAGCAGACAGGACCCGCAACGCGACGCCGTACCGGCCAGCAGTGTACGGCGGCACCCGCGCGGCACGGCACCGCCTGACAACACTTAATGGTGAACGCGAGCGCTTAGACTCGCGAGCAGGTACGCTTTCGGCCGGGAAACCCTCCCAGGCAAGCGGCCTGCGATCTCAGCCCAGTGAGGGGCGAAGCAGCAGTTGAGGAGCTGAGGAAGTTGAAGCAGTTAATCGAATACCTGGTCAAGGCCCTGGTAGACGAACCGGACCAGGTTCAAATAAGCGAGGTGCCCGGTGATGAGGCGACGACCTACGAGGTACGCGTCGCGCCGGATGACCTGGGCAAGGTGATCGGCAAACAGGGGCGCATCGCAAACGCTTTGCGGACGGTGGCGAAGGCTGCCGCGATGAAGGATAAGAAGAAGGTCTACGTCGAAATCGTGGCGTAGCCATTGCGGTCACACTGCGGACGGAAGTCCCGGCTTGCGGGTGTCGGATCACCGGAGCGGGGGCTTCCGTCCGTGGTTTGAGGGGGCGCCATCATGCCGGAAGATCCCGAGAATCTGGTGCTGGTCGGCGAGATCGCCGGGGTGCACGGTGTCCGCGGGGAGGTCAAGCTCCGCCCGCTGATGGACCGCCCGGAGCTGCTGGCGGAGCTGCCGGCCGTTCACCTGCGTCTGCCGGACAGCCCCGACGCTTTGCGGCGGGTCGCCTCCGTCCGCATGCACCACGGCGCGGCGCTGCTGTCCTTCGAAGGCGTTTCCGACCGGAACGGGGCCGAGGCGCTGCGGGGCGGGCAGATATTTATCCGCCGCGAGGAGCTGCCGGCGCTGGAGCGGGACGCCTACTACGAGGCGGACCTGCTCGGCCTGAACGTCGTCACGGAGTCCGGCAGAGACCTGGGCGTCCTTCAGAAGGTGCATTTTTACCCGGCGAACGATGTGTACGAGACGGAGGTCGCGCTGATTCCTGCGGTCGCGGACGAGGTCGTTCTGTCGGTAGACCTGGAGGCGGGCCGCATGGTGGTGCGCGATATCCCCGGCCTGCGCAAGGATGAGTAGCGAGAGAGACGAAGGGGAAGCGGCGGAAGCGGCGGAAGCGGCGGAAGCGGCGGAAGCGGCGGAAGCGGTGGAAGTGGCCGACGCGCCCGCCCCGGCGCCGCCGCTG
>CALEKU010000123.1 GCA_937902745.1 uncultured Armatimonadota bacterium | reverse complement strand
CGGCAGCAACGGCAGCAACGGCAGCAACGGCGGCAAAGCGGCCCGCCCCGCACGCCTCGCTCGCCGTGCCCGTGGTGGATACCGCCTGGGAAAGCGCCTACGTCGAGGTCATCAAAGGGGGGAAGGGGCGTATCAACTACGAGGCCGGGGTGGTCAAGGCCAGCGGACTCGGCGCCGTCGCGCCCGCCTCGCTCGGCCGGTCGCAGGCCCAGCGCGTGCTGGATGCCCGCGCCGCCGCGCTCGCCGACGCCCTGCGTACGCTCACCATGGCCGTGACCCAGGTGCGCGTCAGCGCCGACACCCGCGCCGCCAACTACATGCTCAAGTCCGACGACGTCCGCCTGCGCGTCGAGGGCGTCGTTCAGCGTGCCGAGGTCGTGGAGGAGAAGCTGCTGACCGGCACCGGCCTCTACCGTGTCATCGTCCAGGTGCCGCTCTCCGGCGAGAACTCCGTCGCGCAGGCGCTGGGGGTAGAAAAGCCGGCGCCCCGTGTCGCGATGGTAGAGCCGGCGCCCGCACCCGAGCCTGCCCCAAGGCCCGACCCCTACGCCCCCGGCGCGCCCGCGCCCGAAGGGGCGGAGTACACCAGCCTGATCGTGGACTGCCGCGGGCTTCGTATCGAGGCGTGTATGAGCCCGCGCCTGTTCGACGACAGCGGGCGGGAGGTCTACGGGCGCGTAAACTGCTCGCCCGAGTACGCCATCGAGACCGGCATCGTCGCCTTCCCCCGCTCGTGGGACGCCGCCCAGAACAACGCCCGCGCCGGAAAGCGCCCCCTCGTGGTCAAAGCGCGTCGCGCCGCCGACAAGCACCGGTTCCACCCGGTCATCTCCGAAGGGGATGCCCGCCGCGTCGTCGCCGCCAACCGCGACAGCCGCTTCTTCGAGCGGACCGCCGTGATCTTCCTGGTGGACCCGCTGCGCTGATAGCCGCAGCGGGTAGGGGAGGGGAAAGGAGACTCCGGGATGAGGACTCGAACCTCAATAAGCGGCTCCAAAGGCCGCTGTCCTGCCATTGAACGATCCCGGAACGGGGCAGCGCGGCCACGCCGCCCTCGCTCGTAATTATATCGCATAGTCCCGCGGGCCCGCGATGAGCCGCGGGCCTGTCAAGACAGCAGAGGGTGAATCTCCCGCAGCCGCGCCACCTGCGCCCGTGCGAAGCCCCGGGCCTCTGCCTGCGCCTCGTCGCCCGTCGCCGGCCCCGTCGTATCGTGCAGGTGGGTAACCCCGTACGTCTCCGCGTACGCCGCCGGCACCGTAGCCGGCAGTTCTGCGGCCACCCCCGCGCACAGCGCCTGCACCATCGTCCACAGCCGCGCCACAGTCTTCAGGTTGTAGCCGCCTCCGCCCGTCACTACCACCGGCTTCCCCGCCCCGAGCGCCAGCAGCTTCTCCACCGCCTGCATCCACCCCCGCGATGACAGTTGCAGGTGCGCCAGAGGGTCATCCCAGTGCGCGTCCGCCCCTAGCTGCAACACCAGCGCCTCCGGTGCGAACCGTTCCAGAGCCGGAGGCACCACCGCGTCGAACGCCTCATGCCACGCCACATCCCGCGTGTACGGGAAGAACGGCACATTCAGCGCCGTCCCCGGCGCCGCCTCGCCGCCCATATCCTCCACAAACCCCGTCCCCGGATACAGGAACTGGCCGCTCTCATGCAGCGAGATCGTCAGCACCCGCGGGTCGTTCCAGAAGCACGCCTCCACCCCGTCGCCGTGGTGCACATCGATGTCCACATACGCCACCCGGCTCAGCCCCGCCTCCAGAAACACATTCACCGCCAGTGCCAGGTCGTTGAACGTGCAGAAACCGCTCGCGTGGTCCGGGTGCGCGTGGTGAAGCCCCCCCGCCACATTGAACGCCGTCGCATACTCTCCGCTCAGCACCAGCTCCGCCGCGTCCCGCGTCCCCCCCGCATACAGCGCCGCGCTCTCATACATCCCCGGGAACGCCGGCGTGTCCCCGGGCCCCAGCCCGTGCCGCGCCAGCGTTGCCCGGTCCGCCTCGCCCCGTCCCGCCCGGCGCACCACCTCCAGATACTCCGGAGTATGCACCCCGGCCAGCGCCGCGTCCGATGCGGGCCGCGGCGTCCGCGCCTCCACCGGCCCGCCCGTCGCCGAAAACAGCCCGTACGCCGCCAGCAAATCGTTCACCATCCGCAGCCGGCGCTGCTGGAGCGGGTGCCGCGGCCCCAGGTCGTACGTCAGGAACTCGTCGGTATACAAAAAAACAGTCTTTCCAGCCATGACACCGCCATTGTACCCACCCCCGCCCCGGCAATCGGCCCGCCTCGGCGCCCGCGACCGGGGGCAGAGAAGAAGTTCCGGAGTCGCGAAATGCCTGGGAAAGGGGAACGGACAGGTATAATGGCACGATATGGTGGTGCAGTTCTGGCTGGTAGTGCTCCTGTTGTGGCCGGGGCTTTGCACAAACCCCGCCGCATCCGCGCACAGCAGCGTTCGCGCAATCTCCGACAGACCGATAGCCTCGCGCCTGGCGACGGCTGCTCGCGCCTCCCGCCAGGGGACGAATCTCGGGCGCGAGAAGGTGCAGCCCTCTCTCCGGCGCGCGGACGGCATCCGCTGCAGTATCCGCCCCTCCCGGCCCCGCCCGGTCCACCCCGTCGCCCCCGCCTTCACGCTGCACACCCCCGCCGGCCTCGCGGATCCGCCACGGTGGGAGCACATCCGCCGATGTCCCGGCGCCCCCGCGCCCCCCGCCCGCCGCCTCCGTACCGCCCCCGCCGCCTCCCCCCGCGCCCCCCCGTCCCTTCCCTGATTCAACACACAACCTGCGGCATTTCCCACTCCGCGCGCCGCGGCAGTCGCGGGTTCGCTTCTCCCGCGTGCGGAACGTCTTATCGAATTCAGAGCAACGGACGGATTAAAGAATCGACATGCGAATGAAAACCAAAGGTAAAGCCAAGAGCGCTACGGCCAGCACGAAGAAAGCCGGCACCAGCAAGACCAAGGGAAAGGACGAGCCGAAATCCCGGCCCGCCCAGTCTCGTTACGAAATCGTCTTCGAACTGCCCGTGCGCGTCCGGGCCGAAAGCCGCGAAGCCGCGGCCCTCCTGGCCGCTCGCTGGCTGACCGACACACTGCTCAAAGCGGAGCGTCCTGCCGCCATCCGGGTCTCCCCGCCGCAGAAAGCCGCCCCGGCCTCCTCCCAGGCCCCCGACGCCGCGGACGCCACCACCGACGCCGAACCGCCCGCCGAACCGCCCGCAGAGCCTACCGCCGTCGTCACCGCCGCCCCCGCCCCCGCCGAACCGGACAACCCGCCCGCCGAACCCGTGGCATCCGAGAAAAGCGAGGGCGAAGCGCGCCCATCGCGCAAATCGCGCAAGGCCGCCACAGCACGGAACGGCGCCTCCTCCGCCTGACCTCTCCAATCCAGAGGGAGCAACAGTTCACGGGGCGGCTATTGCATAGTGGTAGCTGCCCCTCGCCCGACGCAGCCCGCCTCCGCGAGCTCCGATATTCGATGGCGGCTACGGATAAGCCGTAACTGCTGCTGTGTGCCGGAGTCGGCGCAGGCCGACTTCTTAACGGTAGCCGGGACTTCAGTCCACGGCGGCCCCATCCGGCAACTCCCCCTCCTTCGGGCGCGCGGCGCCGCTCGAACGCGGGGGCCAGGGGGTGGGTGCCTCGGGGTCGGGGGGCCTCCCCAAGGGCCGGCTCTGGTACAATGAACATCAGCGACCCGCCACTACATCTGGTAGCACCCGACACATCAACTACCGCATGTAGTGTGCATCACCGTCGCACGACTTTCAATAACGCCCAACAACGCCCACCCCCGGCGCTCCGCGCCGCCCCTCCCAACTCCCCCTCTCCGTCTCGGAGAGGGGCACCCAGAGGGTACCCGGGGGAGAGGTAACCCGAATCTCCCACCCCTCCCCCCATTAATGGGGGGAGGGGTCGCGCGCAGCGCGGGGGAGGGGGCCTCCGACCCGGGGAGGGGGGCCACTCCCGCGAGGGGGCCACTTTCCAACCACCATGCCCAGCACACCCTTCGTCCACCTGCACAACCACTCGGAATTCAGCCTGCTCGACGGCGCCTCCAAGATCAAGGACATGGTCAAGTACGCCGTCGACAACGACATGCCCGCCATCGCCCTCACCGACCACGGCACCATGTACGGCAGCTTCGAATTCTACAAGGCCGCAAAAGCAAAGGGCATCAAAGGCATCGTAGGCTGCGAGCTCTACGTCGCGACGCGCAAACGGACCGACCGCGACCCCAAAAAAGACGGCAACTACCACATGGTCGCCCTCGCCAAAAACGAGACCGGCTACAAAAACCTCCTCCAGCTCGTCACCAAAGCCAGCCTCGAAGGCTTCTACTACAAGCCCCGCGTCGACCGCGAACTCCTCGAACTCCACCACGAAGGGCTCATCGTCACCTCCGCCTGCATGGGCGGCGAGCTTGCCAAAGCCATCCGCGACGGTAAGGGAAGCCTCGAAGAAGCCAAAAACGTCGCCGCCTACTACCGGGAACTCTTCAAGGACGACTTCTACCTCGAAGTCCAGGGCCACCACGCCGAAGGCCAGTGGGAGATCAACGAGCACGTCCGCACCATCAGCCGCCAGATGGGCATCAAGATGGTCGCCACCAACGACGCCCACTACCTGCGCGCTGAGGACGCCGACGCCCACGACGTCCTCATCTGCATCCAGACCGGCACCACTGTCGAAGACCCCAAGCGCATGCGCTACGAGCCGCGCGAGTTCTACCTCAAGTCATACCAGGAGATGATGGGCGACTTCGAGAGCTTCGCCCCGGATGCCATCGCCAACACCCTCGAGATCGCCGACAAGATCAACCTCACCATCGAGGAAGGCCGCGCCCCCATGCCCGCCGTCGGCCTCGACCCCGGCAAGACCGCCCAGGAGACCATGGAGCGCCTCTGCTGGGAGGGCCTGGAGCGCCGCCTGCCCAACCACTCCAACGTCCACCGGGACCGCCTCAAGTACGAGCTTGACATCATCCAGAAGACCGGGTTCGCCCAGTACTTCCTGATCGTCATGGACATCTCCAACCACGCCCGCGGCACCGGCATCTACTTCGGCGTCCGCGGCTCCGCCGCCGGCTCGCTCGCCTCCTACTGCCTCGGCATCACCGACCTCGACCCCGTCGAATACAACCTCACCTTCGAGCGCTTCCTCAACCCCGAGCGCGTCACCATGCCGGATATCGACATGGACTTCGAAGACACCCGCCGCGCCGAGGTCATCGAGCACGTCACCAAAAAGTACGGCAAGGAGAACGTCTCCTACATCACCACCTTCGGCACCCTCGGCGCCAAGGCCGCCCTGCGCGACGCCGGCCGCGCCCTCGCCCTGCCGCTCCCCGAGGTCGACCGGATCGCCAAGATGATCCCGTCGATGCCCCTCGGCATCACCATCGACCGCGCCATGAACGGCTGGCCCGAGAAGGACTTCCACGGCAACCCCGAGCTCGTTCAGGAGTACCAGAACAACCCGCTCTGCAAAAAGCTCGTTGACACCGCTCGCAAGCTCGAAGGCATGTCCCGCAACGCCAGCGTCCATGCCGCGGGCATCATGATCTCCGACCGCCCCCTCGTCGAGTACACCCCCCTCGAAAAGCGCGGCGAACTGCTCGTCACCCAGTACCCGCACTCCTCGCTGGAGGCCATCGGCCTCCTCAAGATGGACTTCCTCGGCCTCTCCAACCTGACCATCCTGGCAAAGGCCGTAAAGCTCATCGAGCAGACCCGGGGCGAGAAGATCGACGTCTGGAAGATACCGCTCGACTACTCCGAACCCACCGCCCGCAAGGCGTATGACATGCTCGGCCGCGGCGAGACCACCGGCGTCTTCCAGCTCGAATCCCAGGGTATGCGCAAGTACATCGTCGAGCTCAAACCCAACTCCGTCAAAGAGCTTGCCGCTATGGTCGCCCTCTACCGGCCCGGCCCGCTTGCCCACATCCCGCGCTACATCCGCTGCAAGTTCAACCCGGACGAGATCCAGTACGCCCACGAACTCGTCAAGCCCATCCTGGAGGAGACCTACGGCGTCATCGTCTACCAGGACCAGGTCCTCAAGATCGTCCAGGCCGTCGGCGGGCTCTCGCTCGGACAGGCCGACCTGCTGCGCCGCGCCATGGGCAAAAAGCAGATCGAGTACATGATGAAGCAGAAGGCGAACTTCCTCGCCGGCGCCAAGGAGCGCGGCGTCCCCGAGAAGGTCGCCGAGCAGATCTTCGCCGACATCGAGCCCTTCGCCGGCTACGCCTTCAACGGCGCCCATGCCGCCTGCTACGCCATGGTGGCCTACCAGACTGCCTACCTCAAGGCCAACTACCCCGCCGAATACCTCGCCGCCCTCATGGGCACCTACATCGACAACACCGAAAAGGTCGTCAACACCATCGACGAGTGCGGGCGCCTCGGCGTGCGCGTCCTCCCCCCGGATGTCAACGAATCGATGGCCGACTTCGCCGTCCAGGGCGAGGACACCATCCGCTTCGGCCTCCTCGCCATCAAGAACGTCGGCAAGGCCCCCATCGACGCCATCCTCGCCGCCCGCGAAAAGGGCGGCCCCTTCGTCTCCCTCGAAGACTTCTGCATGCGGGTCTTCCAGGAGGGGCTTACCAGCAAGTCCGTCATCGAAATGCTCATCAAGGCCGGCGCCCTCGCCAGCATCAACCCCAACCGCCGCGCCCTCCTGGAGATACTGGAAGACTGCTGCGCCGTCGCCGCCCGCGGCGCCAAGGACGCCGCCGCCGGTCTCATCTCCCTGTTCGGCGAGGGCGGCACGCCCGAGGAGGCCGCGGCCCTCGGCGGCGCCGCCGTCGCCGAGGTGGACGTCACCGACTTCTCCCGCGGCGAGCGCCTCGCCTTCGAAAAAGAACTGCTCGGCCTCTACCTCTCCGAGCACCCCGTTAAGCCGTTCGAGCAGGAGATCCGCCGCAAGTACCGCGCCATGCGCATCGATGCCGTCAAGGCGACGCAGCCAAACCAGGAGATCGTCATCGGGGGCATGGTCACGGCGGTCCGGACTCACTACACCAAGAAGGGCGAGCCGATGCTCTTCCTGACTCTGGAAGACACGAGCGGCTCCTGCTCCGCTACCTGCTTTACACGAGCGACGAGCGAGTTCGGCAAGTTTCTGCTCAAAGACGCCATCGTTGTGCTAAAGGGCAGGGCGCAGCACCGGGAGCGCATCAGCCGGGGCGGCGGCGGAGGCGGCGAAGAGGAGGAGGCCGGGGGCGAGCGCGCGGCGCAGGTCGAGGTGATCGTGGACCGCGTGGAGCAGATCGTGCCGAACGCTATGGCAGCGGACGCCCGGCCGCGGGAGGTGCACGTGCGACTGGACGGGACCGCGCGGACGCTGCTCAAGATGCTCCGGGAGACGTTCGCTGCACGGGAGGGCGGGTCACCGCTCTACCTGCGGGTGGAATCCGGGGACGGCACGGAGCACAAGATAAAGACGCCGCTGCTGGTGGATGCCGACGAGGCGCTGGTGGAGCAGGTGCGCCGTATGCTCGGCGGCGGCCCGCGCCGCGTCTGGGTGGAGTAGGGTAGGAGAAGGATGTCGCCGGCACTCCCAGGGGAAGTGCCGGCGATGTCCGATTAGGCCGCGGGAGCCTTGAAGGCGGCGAGTTCTTCGTCCGTGGTGGGCGGGGTGATCTTACCCTCGAGAATCTGCTTCTTCAGCGCTTCGATCTTTGCCAGGGCCTCCGCCGGCACCTTATCCTTGGTGTACTTCATCTCAGACAGGCCAACGCCGTCCTCGTCCAGGCCCACCGTCACCGTGCCGGGCTTGAATGCGTCCGTGGAGACGGATTGGCAGACCTGGAACACGGCCACGTCCACCCGCTTGACCATGGAGGTGAGCACCCGGCCAGGGGCTTCGGCATCCTGGTCTTTGTCTACGCCGATGGCGTAGTAGCCTTCGCCCTTGGCCTGCACCGCCTTGATGACGCCGACGCCGCTCTCGCCCGCTGCGTGATAGAGGATGTCCGCCTTTGCGCCGTTCATCTGCGACAGAGCGAGTTCCTGCCCCTTCTGGGCATCGTTGAAGGCGCCGACGTAGCCCACTACGACCTTTGCCTTCGGGTTCGTGGTCTGGACACCCGCCTTGTATCCGACCTCGAACTTCTTGATCAGCGGCATCTCCTCGCCGCCAATGAAGCCCAGCGTGTTGGTCTTGGTCACAGCGCCCGCGAGCGCTCCCGCCAGGAACGAGCCCTGCTCCTCGCGGAACTTGTAGGAAACGCAGTTGGGCAGATCCGGCGCGTCGCCGTCGATAATGGCGAACTTGACGTCCGGGAAGCGCGGAGCAACCTCCTTGAGCGCGTCCTGCATCTTGAAGCCTACCGCGAAGACCACCCCATACCCCGCCTGCGCGAACCGGGTGAGGTTCTGCACATAGTCCCCGGCGGCCTTGCTCTCCTGGACCTTAATCTCCGCGCCAAGCTGCTTCTCGGCCTGCTGAAGACCTTCGTAGGCCATGGTGTTAAACGACCGGTCATTTACGCCGCCGGTGTCGGTTACCAGGCCCGCCTTAATCTTCTTGCCACCCGCAGGCGGGGTCGGCCCAGTCGCAGGGGCGGCGGTGGAGGCGTCGCCGCCCGGAGACGGGGAAGACCCCCCACTCCCGGGACAGCCGGTGAGAAGCAGTGCGGAAGAGCCGAGCGCGGCCAGGGAGAATGCGCTCGCGAGGAAATGTCGCCGGGAAGTGGAGGAAGACACGGTAGGGTACTCCGATAGGTAGTCTGGGCAGGGTTACGGGTGGACGAGACGCTGGCGATATTATGCCACAGGTCGAGGACGGGAAGCGGGGCGGCGGTCTCCGCCGCCCCGGCGTACGTGAGAGCGGAGAGGGTTAACCCTTGTCGATCGACAGGCCGCGTACGTCCTCGTTCGCCTGACCGATGGCTTCGGCGAGCGTCGGGTGCGCGTGGATGGTCCGCATCAGCTCCTCGACGGTATTCTCCAGCTGGATCGAAACCACAGCCTCGTGAATCAGGTCCGTGGCGTGCGGCCCGATGATGTGGACGCCCAGGATCTCCCCGTACTTCTTGTCCGCGACGACCTTCACAAAGCCCGCGGTCTCATTGATTGCCATGGCCTTGCCCAGGTTCTGGAAGGGGAACTTGCCCACGGCCACGTCGTAGCCCTGGTCGCGCGCCTGCTGCTCGGTCAGGCCCACGGCGGCGCACTCAGGCTCGGTGTAGATGCAGGAGGGGTTCGCCTTGTAGCTCATGACCGCCTCGTGGCCGCAGATGTTCTCCGCGCAGACGATGCCCTCCATGGTCGCGGTGTGCGCCAGACCGGAGCCGACCACATCGCCGATGGCCCAGATGCCCGGGACGTTGGTCTGCATCTTCTCGTTCACCGCGATGGCGCGCTTGCCCTTGGGGGAGCCGATCTGGACACCGACCGCCTCCAGATTCAGCCCCTCCGTGAAGGGGGTGCGCCCGGTCGCCACCAGAACGACGTCGCCCTGGGCCACGCTCTCCTCGCCGGTCTTGCCATTGGAGTAGTAGACCTGCATCTTGCCGTCCTTCTCCTCCACGCGGGTCACGCCGCAGCCGGTCTTGATCGTGATGCCCTGCCGGGTGAGCTGCTTCTGAAGCTCGGCGGCCAAGTCCGCGTCCATGTTCGCGATCACGCTGGGCAGGAACTCGATGATGGTGACCTTGCTCCCGAGTCCGTTGTAGGTGTAGGCGAACTCACAGCCAATGATGCCACCGCCGATGACCACCAGCTCGCCGGGCACTTCCTTGGCGCTTACCGCCTCGTTGCTGGTCCAAATCTTGCCGCTCGCCAGCGATCCCTCCGCGAACTTGCGCTTGACCTCCCAGTTGGGGGTGTAGACGTCCGCCTCCTGGATGCCGGAGATCGGCAGTTTCGTCGGCACGGAACCGGTCGCGATGACGATGTTGTTAGTGGTGATTCTCTGCTTGGTGCCGTCCGGCTTCGTGACTTCGACCGTGCCCGGGTCCACGATCGAGCCGATACCCTCGATCTGCGTCACGCCGTTCTTCTTAAAGAGGTAGCTGACGCCGCCGACCAGCTTCTTGACTACCTTCTCCTTGCGCGTCATGACGGCCTTGAAGTCGTAGCCGACGTTCTCGGCGATCAGGCCAAAGTCCTTGGCGTGCTTGAGGGTATGCAGCGCGGAGACCGAGCCGATCATGGTCTTGGTAGGGATACAGCCCCAGTTCAAGCAGGTCCCACCCGGGTTGTCCATCTCGACGCAGGCGACTTTCGCCCCGAGTTGCGCCGCGCGGATGGCGCAGGGATAGCCGCCGGGTCCGCCGCCGATTACCACTACGTCGAAATCGCGTCCGTTCGCCGCCGTCGCCGCGCTTCCCTCTGTCTTCGCCATCTTCAGTTTCCGCCTTCCTCGCAACAACGACGCCCGGCCGGTTGCCGTGGCGTCGTTTTCAAAGCTTGCCCGAAAAGGGTTGGGTCTCAACTATAAGTATAGCACAGAGGCAGTACCCGTTCCGCCGCGTGTTGGTGTGTGCTGCTACTGTTGAACGTGCGGACGAGTGGGTATGCCCATGCTCCCGGTGAGACTCGAACTCACACTGGGCGGATTTTAAGTCCGCTGCCTCTGCCGTTGGGCTACGGGAGCGCGCCAGGACCCTGTTATTGTACGGCCCGCCGCCGTGTTGGCGCAAGACGTCGGCGGGGGCGCTTTGACTTGAACGAACGCGCGGTGGTATAATGGCACGCAGAAGAGCAGGGTACTGCTCCCCAGTTTGCTTGGATTCGACTTTTAATCCGGCGGCGCGGCCCTGAGAATCCGCGTCGGACGGAGTCTCACACAATGTCGTGGGGGCGCGCAGAACAAACCGTGATCCGCCGTTGCCCCGGTGCGCAGGACTTCCCCCCGGGGTGCCTTCGAAACCGCGATTCCACAACGCGAGCGTGAACCGGCCCTTCGAAACGCGCTGCCCCCGTATTTAGGAGTGTCCACCCGATGCGCCGACGGCGAACCGCCGCCCCTTCTTCCGCTGAGACGGAAAACACTGAACCGACGTCCTCGTCCTCTTCTTCTGAAGCTTCAACAGGCGCTACGGATACGGAAGTAACCAGCGCCGCTTCTTCTTCTCCACTGCCCCCGGCCGGGGAGCAGGGGGAGCATTACGCCGCCCCGGCCCCGGATTCACCCGCCGAAACGGAAAAGCCCCGCCGTCCGCGCCGTACCTCGGCGCGCCGAAAGGCTGCCGCTGAAGAGGCGCCCGCCGAAGACGCGCCCGCCGAAGACGCATCCGCTGCGCCCTCCGTAGTCGAGGTCGTGGCGGAGGCATCCGCCGCACCGGCGGAGCCCACACCGGCGGAGCCCACACCGGCGGAGCCCACACCGGCGGAGCCCACACCGGCGGA
>CALEKU010000122.1 GCA_937902745.1 uncultured Armatimonadota bacterium | reverse complement strand
GACGCCGCGGAGGCGGCGCTTGCCGAGCGCGCCGCGGGGCGGCGGTCGCTGGTCGCCACCGTACTCGCGGCCCCGACCGGCAGTTCTGGAGCGGTCGGGGCCGCGGTCCGCCTGCCGGAGGCCGGCGGCAGCGCGGCGCCGCTGCCGTTCCCGCTCACCACGCCGCAGGGGCCGAAGCCGGAGTTGGTGGAGCAGGACGGCTGGCGCGTGCTGGTGGAGACCGTCCGCCCCGCCCCGACTCTGGTCGTGATGGGCTGCGGCCACATCGGCGCCGCTCTGGTGGAACTCGCTGCGGGCGTCGGCTTCCGGGTTATCGCCGTGGACGACCGAGCCGACTACGCGCGCGCCGACCGCCTTCCCGGCGCCGCGGAGGTCCACTGCGCGGACATGCTGGAGGCCGCCCGCACGCTCCCGAGCGGCCCCGACACCTACTGGGTCATCGTCACACGCGGCCACCGCAACGACGGCACGGTGCTGGCCCAGGTCATCAACCGCGAGTTCGGCTACCTCGGGATGATCGGTTCGCGCCGCAAGGTGCGTCTCATCCGCGAGGGCATCCTCAAGGAGGGCATCGCGGACGCCGAGCGCCTGGCGCGCCTCCACTCGCCCGTGGGGCTGGACATCGGCGCGGAGTCTCCGCGCGAGATCGCCCTGTCTATTGCCGCGGAACTCGTCGCCGTCCGCCGCGGCAAGGCGGCCTGATTTCGCGTGATGGTGAAGGCGGAGACGTCCGTCCCGGACTAACCGGGGCAGGAGGATGCGCGCAATGGCAAGGATTTCTGTTCGGGCGCGGTTGCGCTGACGCTGGGCCTTCTGGCGGCGGGCTGTGGTGGCGGCGGGGGAGCCGGACGGCGGGCGCCTTCATGCCGACCGACCGCCCGGGAAGCCTGTCTCCGCACGGGCCGAACCAGGCCGGGCTATGAAAATGGCCGCCTGAGCATGCTGCTGGTGCCCAACGGGGCCGGTTGGTTCCTGACTGCGACCCACATCAACGACCGCGGGCAGATCGTCGGGCACGACTTCGGACGGGTCTTCCTGTGGGAGAACTGCGCCGTCCGCGATCTGACGGCCGAGAGCGGCGAAGCAGATCCTGGGGTGCAGCGTCCCGACCGTCACCGGGGCAGGCACCATTCCCGATCCGTCGGCATTGACCGCCCCGCCCCCCCCGGTATTACTTATGACAGGGGGCGCGTTCGCCGGGTGGGGGACCTGCTGCCCTCCGGAACCCCGTGGACGGTGAATGGGGCCTATGACCTGATACTCCCTCACGCCGTCGCCTTCGTTCCCGCCTTCGCCTTCCGCTCGTGGCGCCGCTTGACGACCATTGCCACGAACCAGACGGTCGTCAGGGC
This sequence comes from uncultured Armatimonadota bacterium, assembly GCA_937902745.1. Taxonomy (GTDB): domain Bacteria; phylum Armatimonadota; class Armatimonadia; order Armatimonadales; family Armatimonadaceae; genus CALEKU01. The sequence continues at coordinate 4,953 of CALEKU010000122.1, read as the reverse complement.
GAGAGCTACCCAGGTAGCTGCTCCCACGTAGCGGCCGACCTGCTGGTAGTTCTCGCCCAGGACTTTTCCGAAGTAGGCGGGCACGGCGGACCAGGCCGTCGTGCCCACCGCGGAGTAGGCCAGGAACTTACCGAGCGGCATACCGCTGAAGCCTGCCGGGAACGCGATCAGGCACCGCACTCCGGGCACCAGACGGCCCAGGAGCACCGCTTTGCTTCCGTACCGGTCGAACCAGCGGTCCGCCTGCTCGATATCCTCACCGGAGAGTGCCAGCCACTCGCCGTGACGCTCCGCCCACGCGCGGAGGCGCTCCTTCCCGATCCACTTTCCAACGTAGTAGAGCGGCAGCTGGCCCACCAGCGAACCCACCGACCCCGCGACGATGGCGCCCCACAGGTTCAACTCGCCCTGGCCGGCGCGGTAGCCGGCCAGGGACATCACGAGCTCCGAAGGCAGCGGGGGGAACATGTTCTCCAGCAGCATGAGGAAGAAGATGCCCGGGTAGGACATCATTCCCTGTACGAACTCTTCCACCTATGCGGTCGCCTTCTTCTTCTCGGAGCCGGCGTGCTTCTCGTGCCGCCGCTTGATGACGTTGGCAACGAACCAGATCAGCATCCCGCCGAGGACGACGTAGGTGACCGGCCCGACGTACCGGCTCACCTGCTCGTAGTTATCCCCAAGGAGGCTGCCCAGATAGGCAAGCGCGCCTGCCCAGGCGGCGGTGCCGACGGCAGAGTAGGCGAGGAACTTACCGAGCGGCATGCCAGAAAAGCCGGCCGGAATCGAGATCAGGGAGCGCACCCCCGGCACCAGGCGCCCGAAAAGCACGGCCTTGTTGCCGTGGTCCTGAAACCACTTGTCCGCCTTGTCGATATCCTCGCCCGAGAGCGCCAGCCACTCGCCGCGCTTCTCCGCCCAGTCGCGCAGCCGGTCCTTGCCGACCACCTTGCCCAGGTAGTAGAGCGGCAACTGCCCCACGAGTGAGCCGAGCGCCCCCGCCAGGATGGCGCCCCAAAGCGTCAGTTTGCCCGCCCCGGCCTGGAACCCTGCCAGCGGCATGATCAGTTCGGACGGTATAGGAGGGAATACATTCTCCAGTATCATGAGGAAGAAGATGCCCGGGTAGGACATCATTCCCCGTACAAAATCATCCACCGGTGGACCTCCAAGGGCGGTTGCCCTACGGGCTTGATACCCGCGGCCCGGGGGCGCTAAGCGGGAACCCGTTTGCGCCCGAGGCGTACAAAGGGATAGAATCGGATACCCACTATGGCCTTATCGCTTCCCATCGCCAGCCACGAGCCGAACGTCGCCCCCACCCACGAGCGCCGCCGGCCCAAGAACGTCGTCCAGACGATCTCCCCTGAAAGCCCTGCCTACGCCGCAGGTCTGCGGGAGGGGGATCGGGTACTGGCCGTCAACGGGGTCGCCGTGCGCGACATCGTTGACTGGAAGTTCCATACGGCGGGGGAGCGCGCGGAGGTCCACTTCGAGCGGGAGGCCGACGGGGCGGGGGAGACGCGGACAATCGCCTTCGACAAGGGCTACGACGAGGACCTGGGCATCACCTTCGCCGACGACCTGTTCGACAATATCCACATCTGCAAGAACAAGTGCGTCTTCTGCTTCCTGTACCAGCAGCCGAAGGGTCTGCGGCCCAGCCTGTACATCAAGGATGATGACTTCCGTCTGTCGTTCCTGCACGGCAACTACGTCACCCTGACCAACCTCAAGCCGGGCGAACTGGAGCGTATCTGCGAGCAGAAGCTCTCGCCCATGTTCGTCAGCATCCACGCGACCGACCCGGAGGTTCGGGGCAAACTGCTCGGCCGCAAGGGGCCGGAGCCGATTCTGCCGCTGCTGAACACGCTGGCGGACGCGCGCATCCAGATTCACGGTCAGGTAGTGCTGTGCCCGGGCTATAACGACGGCGCGCACCTGGAGAAGACGGTGGAAGACCTGGCCGCCATGCACCCGGAGGCGCGCGGCACCTACGGTGGCCTGCTTTCCCTGGCGGTGGTGCCCATCGGAATCACCCAGTTCCGCGACCGTCTCGCGCCGGTGACCGTGGTCTCCCCCGAGTACGCGGGCGAGTTGCTGGACTGGGCGGAAGAAAAGCGCGAGCAGTACCGTAAGACCCTAGGCTCGCGGTTCCTGTTCCTGTCCGACGAGTTCTATCTGAACACGGGGCGCCCCATCCCGCCGCGCCGGCACTATGAGGGGTTCCCGCAGCTTGAGGACGGTATCGGCCTGGTTCGCCTGTTCCTGGACGACCTTGCAAAGCTACAGACTGCGCTTCCGCGCGCGGTACCAGAGCCCCGGTCGTTCACGCTGATGACCGGGGAGATCGCGGCCGGACTCGTGGGGCAGTTCGCCGAGGCTTTGAATGGCGTGGAAAACGTCCGCGCGAACGTCTGCGCGGTTCATAACTGGTTCTTCGAGGGAAACATCAACATAGCCGGGCTGATCGTTGGGCGGGACATCGTGCGGGCGCTTCGGGACTTCCCCGCGAACGATACGGTGGTAATCCCCTCGGTGATGCTGCGCAACGGCGAGCAGGTATTCCTGGACGAGATGGCGGTCGAGGATGTTTCCCGGGAGATCGGCCGGCCGGTCGTGGTCGTGGAGCGGATGCCCACGGAGGCCGCGGCCACGCTCCTGGCGGCGCGCTGAGCGCGCCGCGTCCGTCAGGCGTGGAGGAGCATCGGCCGTCGATCGCGAACAACTGGCTATCTTGACGCAGGGCGACGCAGGTCGCGATCCGACGGGAGGTTCGTTCTTGACCCTGATAGTGCGGCACAAGCGTCGCGGTGGCGGCGCTTTCCCTTCCACCCTTCCTCTGGCGGCGCTCCTGCTGCTTAGCCTTCCGCTAACGGCGCGCCCGGCGCAAGCGCCTGACAGTGGCGGCGCGCCTCTTTCCGTGCTCACCGTGGGCGGTGGCCCGGAGCCACGCTCGAACCAGGTCGCCATCGAGAGTAACGTCCGGTATGTAGACCGCTTGCTCCCCCAAACCGCCCTCAAGCGTATTCTCTTTGGGGACGGCAAGGGGCAGGACCCTATCGTACAGTATCGAGACGAAGGGGAGCCGCCCTCGGAGGCGGAGCAGGCATTCCGCGTTCTCTTTGGTCAGAGCACGGACAACGCCCGCATCCGCTACCGCAAGCCGGAGTTGCCGGTGCTGAACGGCGCCTCGAATCGCGCGTCCCTTTCCGAAGCCCTGAAGGAGTATGTGTCCGAGCCCGCGGGCCGGCCACTCCTGGTATACTTCACCGGCCACGGCAACCAGAACCGCCAGGACAACGATAACAACACGTTTGCGCTCTGGGGCGAGCGGGGTCTGACCGTGCGCGAACTTAGCCAGCAACTGGAAACCCTGCCCCCGGCGCGGCCCGTGGTGGTGGTTATGGTCCAGTGTTACAGTGGGGCCTTCGGCAACCTGATCTTCGAAGGGGGTGCTCCCACCAATCCACTCCAGGATCGCCCGATCTGCGGCTTCTTTGCGACCACGCGGGAGCGGGTGGCGGCGGGTTGCACCCCGGCGGTGAACGAAGCCGACTACGACGACTTCACCTCCTACTTCTTCGCCGGGCTCACGGGCACGACGCGCGTGGGCAAGCGGGTGTCGCCGCCGGACTACAACAAGGACGGACGCGTCGGCATGGACGAGGCGTTCGCCTACGCGCTGATTACCGAGCCAAGCGCGGACGTTCCGGTGGCCACGTCGGACGTGTTCCTGCGCCGCTTCGTCCCCATGAGCGACGATGACTTTGTGCAGGTGCCCTTCTCCCGTATCCTCGCGCTGGCCTCGCCCGCCCAGCGGGCGGTTCTGGAATCCCTGTCGAGCGCGCTGGGTCTGTCCGGCGAGGACCGCCTGAAGGGCGCGCTCCAGAAGGTTCGGGACGAGGTGGCGCGCGGCGGGCCGGAGCACGCGCACGAGGGCGAGGGGAGTAGCACCGCGGCGGAGGGAGCCGCGAAGCTGGCCGAGATGCGCCGCTCGCTGACGCGCCGGTTCACAGGGCTGCGCGGGCGGCGGGACGAGGCGACATTTGCCCAGGCCCGCGAGGCCGCGGTGAAGTACCTGGGGGAGCACAAGGCGGAGCGCGACGAGATCCTGAAAGTGGCCCGCAGCCGGCAGAGCGCCGCCTCGCAGCAGTACCAGGCGCAGCTTCGCGGGGCGCGCTACCTGCGCCTCCTGCGCACCGCGAAGTCGGTGGTGCTGGAGGATAAGCTGCGCAACGGCGGCGGGGACGCGGCGCTGGTGGCCCGGTTCGACGCGCTTAAGAAGCTGGAGGCGGGCAATCCGCTTGCCCCCGCCACGGCCGCGCTGGCACGCCACGAACCCGGAAAGGGAAGCGCGGCGAACAATTAGGTACTCGCCCCCTTGCGCCCTGACCGGCAGTGTGATACAACTCTGCCGGTCCCACCCTGAACGCCCACGTAGCTCAGTGGTAGAGCACTTCTTTGGTAAAGAAGAGGTCAAGGGTCCGATTCCCTTCGTGGGCTTGGAAAGCAGCGAGCCTGCCGCGATGTCGGCAGGCTCGCTGTGTCTTTTACACGCGACGGAGGCCCGGCGATAGAGAGAAGAAGGGCCGCTACTGGCGGTACAGACCGGTCGCTGCGCGGCCGGTTGACACTCCCATTACGGCGTGATAGAGTATGCCCGGTCTCTCGGAGCGGGACTCTCGTTCCGTTCTACGTGCCTGCGTAACTCAGTGGCAGAGTGCTTCCCGCGGTACCGAACGTAGGAAGGGGCATGGGTCCGATTCCCATCGCAGGTGCCAGTAGAGAGCCCTTTGCCGTCGGGGCTGGAATCAACGCCTCCGCGGCAGTACCCATAGCATCGGAAAACCCTTTTGAGCGCGCCGCGACCAGCGGCGCAGGAGCATCGAGAGAAAATGGCGAAGGCGAAGTTCGAGCGTTCGAAGCCTCACGTGAACATCGGCACGATCG
>CALEKU010000121.1 GCA_937902745.1 uncultured Armatimonadota bacterium | reverse complement strand
CGGTCAGTCCTCCCGCGAGTCGAGGAACTAACCCACAAAATACCAGACGCTATAGGGACACGTTCCTCGCTTTCGTTCAGTTCGTTTCCGATGGGCGTATCTCAGCTTGACTCCCCATTGTAAGTGCAGCGCGTTACACGACCGTTACAGGTAGGGCAAAACCGCAGAGCACGCAAAAAAACCTGCAAGCAGGAATATGGTTTGGGCCGGCGAATCGCGTAATGGCGCTGCGCCGTACCAGCGTGTGCTATGCTGTCCGCCCACTATGCCTGACCCGCTGCTCAAAATCTGGCTCCTCGGGCCGCTGCGCGTCAGCAGCGCCGCCCCCCCTCCCGCTGCGGAACTGCCCGTCGGCACCGATAAGCCGGCGGCACTGCTCGCCTATCTCGCCCTGTTTTCGGACCGGACACACCGCCGCGAGGAACTGGCGGAACTGCTCCGGCCGGGGGCAGAGGTTCCCACCGCGAACGCGCTCGCGAGTCTGCGCGTCGAACTGTTCCGACTGCGCCGTCGTCTGGGCGGCCTAGCCGCCGCTCTCGGTCTACCGCCGGACACCCCGAGCAGGATTCTCGTCATTGAAGGGGGCTCCGTAGGCCTGCGGCCCGGCGCGGTCACGACCGACGTGCGGGAGTTTGAGCAGTCGGCACGGGAAGAGGCACGGGAGAATCCGGGGGAGACGCTGGATCAGAAAGTGACTCGGTGGCGCAATGCCCTGAGTCTCTACCAGAAGTCCGGCGCGTTGCTGCCCGACGTCGACATTGCGCCCGAGCGGCTTGCGTCCGAGCGGGAGCGCCTGGCGGAATCCCACGCCAGGACCACGGAGACGTTGGCCACGCTACTCCGGGAAACGGGCGACTTCCTCGGCGCGCTGCGTCTTTCGGAAGATGCGTTGCGCGCGGATCCGGGACGAGGGAGACTGCGGCGCTTGGCCCGCGATCTCCACCGAGAAGCCGGAACGCCTGCGGAGGTGCTGCCCGCACTGTTGCGCGACGTTGAGGAGGAGGAGGAGACGGCCCGTGCCCTGTGGGAGCGGTGGCACCCTCGGGGGGAAGGCCTCCTCTTCCTTCCCGTGCTCCGCGTGGTGGTCCAGGAAGCGCTGGACCGCCTCCCCAACGAAGAGCAGCGGGCGGCGTTCTACCGATGCGCCTTTTTCGAGGGCGACTTCACGGCGGCGCAGGCCGCCGCCGTCGCAGGCGTGTCCCGGGGCGTCCTCCAGTCGCTACAGGAAGCGCGCCTCCTTACCAGGAAGGACGCCCCGTACGACGAGGTGCCGGGGAAGCGGGGCGGCCCGTCCCCCCCCCGCTTCCGGATGCTTTGCGCCATCCGGCAGATCGGATTGAGCCGCCTTTCGTCTGCGGAGAGGAGGCGGATGGGGCAACGCCTCGCCTCCCACCTGGTCAAACTCCTGAACCGGATCGAGGACGCCGAGCGCAGCGGCGAGGTCGCCGCCAACGAGCGCCGCCTGCGCGAACTGCCCCACGCCCGCCAGGCGCTCGATTGGGCGCTGGGGCCGGGCGGTGATCTGGCGACGGGCATCCGCCTCTTGATGTACCTGCGCCACCTCTTCGGAGGGTCGGTCGGCGTCAGCGACCCCTCGGAGTGGCGACAGTGGACCGGCCGTGTCGTCGAGGAGTTGGAGGCGCGTACCGCGGGCAAGGACGAGCCGCTGATACGGCCGATGTTGCGGCGCGTCGCATACGGCGTGGCCGCTAACGCTGCCCGCCTGGCCGGTGACGCCGCTGCGGCGAGCCGCTATGCCGCGCGCTGGCGGGAGGAGCGAGGCGATTGCGGCGTCGACGACTGTACCCCGGACCAGCACGCCGTTGACGAGGCGCATGAGTGGTACGAGCATCTACTCGCCGACGCGTTCGCCGCGTACCACCGGGGGAACCTCGACCACGCCCTGCACCTCTGCGACGAGGGACTCACGTCGGCCGCAGGGGCAGGCCTCCGCTCCTACCCCATCTACCGCGGCTTTGTCCTAGACCTGAAGGGAGACGTCCACCTCGCCCAAGGCGACCCTGACGGCGCCGAGCGTTGCTACGCGGCGGCGAGTCAAGCCTACAGCGTGGAGGACCGCCCGCGCGAGCGGCGCACATCCGCGCTGCGCTTGTCCGCCCTCTGGCACTACCGCGGCGACTACGCCCGCGCCCGCCGCTTTGCCAACGAGGCGCTTCGCCTCACCCCGGAATCGGGGAACGAGGGGGAGTGGGCCGACTGCCTCCGGCGCCTGGCGGCCCTCCACGCTGAGCAGGGGTTCGCCGAGGAGGCTCTGTCGTGTCTCCGACAGTGCCGACCGCTCTACGCCGCGGTGCGACAGGAGGGCTCGCTAGCTGCCGTGGCCGGGATCGAGGGGGACATTGCCCTCTGGGGAGGCGACCCCGGACGCGCCGAGGCCCTCTACCGGGCGGGACTGGAGTTCTGGGAGAAGGACGGCCACCAGGGGTGGCGGGAAACATTCCTCCTTCGGCTCGGCCTCGCCGCACATCACGCGGGCAGGCCCCGCAAGGCGCTCCTGCTTGCGCGACAGGCGTGGGCTGTCCGCCAGGGGACCCGGCCGCCCCTGCGCCGTGGGGCGCCCCTGTGCCTCCTGGGACGGGCGCTCGGCGGGACAGGGGCATTCGCGGAAAGCAAAGCTGCCCTCGAAGAGAGTGTGACGGTGAGCGAGCAGGCCAAATACCCGCTTGGAGTGTGCCGGTCGCTGGAAGCGCTGGCCGAGGTCTGCGCCCGCTGCGGCGAGACGGCGTCCGCCGCGGCACATCTCGCCCGCGCCCAGGCTCTGCGTGCACAGATGGGCGCGCCCTTACCGCTCGTCGAAGCCAGACGTTTTCGCGAACTTGATTTATTCCCCAATGGATTCCCAGACGGGCCCCCGGTACGGCCTGCCATTGTGGAGCCCCATCGCGGTTGATTTCTCGTTGATGCCTCCCCCGCCATGCGCTCCCAAGTACGCGCGCGAGCGTCACCCGAACGAGCGTCACCCGCGCAGTAACGGAACCAGCGCGCTGGGTGACCTTCCCAGCCGCGTCACCTGTGGCCTCAGGTCAATATTGCGCAGCGGCGATCGCTCGTGGAAATGGACCGACAGCGTCCTGTTCGTCCCAGCGCGGTATCATCGGCGTGTGGCGTCCCGGTGATGGGCACATCCTACCTCAAAGACAGCCCCCTCTTGCTCGTTGCTCGCACCGACGGCACTTCCCGCAGATCGAAGGACGAACATGGCACACCCCAGCGGCGCGCCACCCAGCCCGGAGTGGCACACCCTTTCCCCTCACGACCGGTACCGGCGACTGACTGTGATCCGGCGGTGGGGGTGCCGGCAACGCGCTCGGCGCGAGGCGAGCGCCGACCGGCGCGGCCTGACCGTCCGCCTGGACGGTTCCCGCATTCAGGACGTGGCGGGTTTCTACCTTGCCCTGGGGGAGGCGGTCCACGGACCGGGCGGCTACTTCGGCAGTTCGCTGGATACCCTCTTGGACTGCCTCTGCGGCGGCTTCGGGGTACTTCCCCCCTTTACGATCCGGCTCGGTGATTTCAACGCCGTGCGCGGCGCCCTGGACGGCCGGGCGTGGTGCTGCTTTCGCGCGAAAGAGTTCCGGCAGGCTCTCGCCGACGGCGAGAGCCGGGAAACGCTCGTGGATGCGGGCTACCTCGGCGACGGCAGTCCGGAGGAGGTCGCGCGGCGGACCGCTACCTACGAGGCCGCGCGGGCGGGTCAGCCGTTCGACGCCGGCCCGTTCGGCTCTTACTTCGACGCCCTCACCGCCGTCCTCGAAGAACACGGGGCCAAGATGCTCCCCGAGCGCGACGCCTCCGCTCCCTGAAAGGGAAGGTT
>CALEKU010000120.1 GCA_937902745.1 uncultured Armatimonadota bacterium | reverse complement strand
ACGGGTCTATGGCGACCGTGCTGTTGTCCTGCATCGGCCACAGGGCATCGCCGATCGGCGACCAGTTCAGCCCCCCGTCGGTGGTCTTCCACAGCCCGCCGGTGGATGCGGCGACGAAGATGACGTTCGGGTCCGTATGCGAGAACGCCACCCCGTTGATGCGTCCAGAGATGGTGCTGCCCGTCGGGCCGTAAAAGACCTCCTGATTGATGACCGTGGCGCGGGGGCCGACCGACTCCCAGGCGCCGGCAACGGAGGCTTGCAGCCCCCCGGCCCCGATCCCCGGGCGCACGGTCACCCCGGGCGTCGCGGCCGCAGGAGCAGCGGTGGTGCGCGCCCCACCGCCGCTCCCGGTCTGCCGGAGCAGTTGCGCCTTCGGCATCTTCTCCCGGTGCGCGATCGCGCGCAGGATCGCGGAGGCGTCGTACATATCATGCGGGTAGGCGCGCTCATAGAGACGCTGGAGGTGCGCCTGATACCAGTCAGTCTTGTGCTCAACGGCAAGGGGCTTCGGCGGGGCCGGTGTGCCGGCCTTCTTCGCCTCGTCCACGGCGCGCTGGTAGGCGGCATCCAGGCGCTTCCGCGCGTCGATACAGGCGCGAAGCTTGCTGATCGAGACCCGCGCCTTGTCATCCAGAATGCCCGCCTTCAGCGCCGGGTCGGCGGAGAGCCGTTCCAGCTCCTTTACGGCCCGGGATTTCTGGGCTGCCTTCTCCTTCTGGGCGTAGACGCCGGGAAGGAGCGCCAGGACTGAAAGTGCGCAGAGCGCGGAGAGTGTGATAGCCCGCAAGGGCGGCCGCGCACCGGACGACGCTGCCCGACCGGCGTGGGGAGACATACGCTGCATCAGGATTCCTTTCGTGGGAAGCGTCGCCGACGTACACGACGAACAAGCAATTATAACAGGTTAGATTCTGTGTGGGAAGTCGCCGTACAATGCAGGAGCACGAAGGGTGGGCAACCGGAAGGCAGGATCGCGTTACTAAATGAGTGTGACGGAATCGACGACAACGGAAAACGCGACCCATTTGCCGAGCGAGGCGCCGGCGCCACCGAAGGCAGGGCCGCGCTTGCGGTTTCGGCGCCCGCCGAAGCCCCGCCCCGCCCCGCCCGAGTTCTGTCTGAACTGCGGCATGCATGTGCCGCCACACTTCCGGTTCTGCGGAGGCTGTGGGCAGGAGAATGAGCCGAGCGCGGTGTCGTTCAAAGAGTTGGCGCGCGAGGCATACGAGGAGTTCGTCCATCTGGACGTCCGCCTGCTGCGTACGCTCACCGCGCTTCTGTTCCGCCCCGGCTTTCTGACCCGGGAATACATCCAGGGCAAGCGGCTACTCTACCTTTCGCCGTTCAAGATGTACCTGACAGTGAGCGCCCTCTTCCTGTTTGTCCTGTTCCAGCAGTTACAGGTAGAGGATCGCCTGCAGTACATCCAGCGGAAGATGGACGCGGGCAGTGAGGCCGCCGCCGCGTCGTCCCCGCCGCCGAAATCTCCCACGCAGAAACAAGAGCCTGCCCAAACGGGGATGTCCGCGGAGAAAAAGGCCGCGAAGGCCGCGCCGGAGACGCTGAATATCTTCCCCGGCGTGCAGGTGCAGCTTCGCCCCGATAAGACCAACGCAAAACCGCAGGGCCTGGCCGAACTGCTCCCGTTTGACGGACCGATCTACTTCGGAGGCACCCGCGTCGATCCGAACGAACTGCCGGAGACGATCACGGAGTACCGGACCGCGCAGAGCCAGTTGGGCCCTGAGAAGCGCGACAGGCTCTTTATCCGCTTCCTGAAGGAGCGGATGATCCCGATCAAGAGGGAACCGGCGCAGGCGATAAACCATCTTCTGTCCAGCCTGCTCCCGGCCACCATGTTCTTCCTGCTGCCCTTCTGCGCGCTGCTCATGCGCGTGGTGTATCTGCGCTCGGGACGGCTGTATACGGAACACCTGGTCTTCGCTCTGCACACGCACTCGTTCCTGTTCCTGCTGCTGACGCTGGACGCCCTGCTGCCCGGGTTGCAGGTCACCCTGCCGGTCACGCTGGTGGTATTTCCCGTGTACGGCCTGATCGCAATGCGACGCTTCTACGAACAGTCGTGGCCCAAAACGCTCTTCAAGGCTCTGCTCCTGTTCAACGGGTACCTGTTCCTGCTCGGCTTCGCGGTGATTGGGGCGTTCCTGGTGTCGCTTCTGAGCCTGTTTCTCGGCCTCGGGTCTTGACGCCGCCGCGCGACGGGTGCTACCGTATCGGCATGGACCGTGTGATACTGGGCCGAACCGGCCTGTCCGTCAGCGTGATGGGCCTGGGCTGCGGGGGGCACAGCCGCCTCGGCCTCGCCCAGAGCAAGGGCGAGGAGAACGCGGTGGCAGTGGTGCGCCGCGCGCTGGACCTCGGGGTGAACTTCATCGACACGGCGGAGGCGTACGGCACCGAAGAGGCGGTCGGCAAGGCGCTGGCCGGTGTCCCTCGCGACTCCGTCGTGCTCTCCACCAAGATCGGCCCGGGAAGAGATGGCGAGCGAACCACACCGGACGCCCTGAAGGCCCGCGCCGATGCCTGCCTCGCCCGCCTCCGAACAGACTATGTGGATGTGCTTCACCTGCACGGCGTCTCCGCGGAGGCGTACCCCTACTGCGTCGAAACCCTGCTCCCGGCGCTGAAGGACCTCCAGACAGCCGGCAAGGTGCGCCACATCGGCATTACCGAGGCGTTCGCGCCCGACCCACAGCACCGGATGCTCTCCCTGGCCGTACGCGACGACTGCTGGGACGTGATGATGATCGGGTTCAATCTGCTCAACCCGTCCGCGCGCGAGCGCTTGTTCCCCCACACGCAGGCGAAGGGCATCGGTGTGCTGTGCATGTTTGCCGTGCGCCGCGCCCTCCAGGGCGGCCAGCCGCTGAAGGAGCTGCTCACGAAACTTGTGGCGGAGGGCAAGGTCCCTGCGGAGGCGCTGGAGGCGGAAGAGCCGCTGGGCTTCCTGCTGCGCGAGGAGCCCGAGGCGGCGAAGAGCCTGACCGAGGCCGCCTACCGCTTCTGCCGCCACGAGCCGGGCGTGGATGTGGTCCTGAGTGGGACGGGGAGCACCGCCCACCTGGAGGAGAACGCCGCGGCGCTGGCGCGCCCGCCCCTGCCGGAGGCGGACCTTGCTCGCCTGCATACCCTCTTCCGGAACGTAGACAGCGTTTCCGGTAACTAAACAGGCCCACCGGGGAGAGTAGACTCATGGACGATACGGGAGTGGCGGGCGGATACGGCTACGGCGATACGGACCGAAGCAGCGACGGGATTGTGGTCCGTCTGGAGAACGGAGACGGGTTCGCCTGGGGCGATACGATTCAGGGCACAGTCACCCTGGAGGGGAGCCAGCAGCCGACCCGGGTGGCGCTGCTCACCGTAGGGATCGTGGAGCAGGATATGACCAGTTACGCTGAGCCCATCGGGTACGTCCCGGCGGTGCCCGGCACCATGCTCGCGCCCAATGTTGACCCGACTCCACCGACCGCGCTGGAGACCCGGTACGAAGAAACCGTGATTGCCCGCGACATTACGCTGCCCGGTCCCGGCGAATCGCTCTCGCTGCCGTTCTCGCTCACCGTGCCGCACGGGCGCAGCCTTACCAACGGGTACTTCGTGGTCGCGCATGCTGCCGTCGCGTCCGATGGCCCCGACCTGACCGGCTCCGAGTCGTTTGTTCTGCTCCCCCCGCGTCACGCCCAGGCGATGATTGCGGCGCTGGAAACCTTCGGCCCCTTCGAGGCCATCGCCTTCCAGACCCACCCGCGCGAATCGGGGGACGGCGACTTCTACGACCTGAACTTCGCCGCGCCGGAGTCCCTTCGGCACGCCCTGGACGGTGTCCGCTTCCGTCTGGAAGAGGACGGCCCGAATATTGTGGGGCACATTGAGGTCAACCCGCAGGAGCACACGCTTCGGGAGCATCTGGCATCCCTGCTGCGCGCGGACCGGGTCCGGTTCCCGCTCTCCTTTCCCCGCGAGGCGCTGAACGCCGCCGCCCGCGAAAATCGCCCGCCCGAAGCGGTGGTGGAGCGGCTCCATGAGGTCCTCGACCCGTACCTGAAGCGAGGGTCCGGCGCCGCGTGACGGCGCGGGACCGCGTACTGCACATCGGCATCGACGCCCGGCCGCTCTCGCATCCACACGCGGGCGGCTTCAAGTCCTACGTTCGCGGCCTCGTGCGCGGCCTGTCGGAGGCGGCTCTGCCAGACGTGCAGTTGACCCTGTTCGTGGACCGGCCACTGGCGCCCGGGACGGCGGACCATCTGCCGCCTGACGCCCGGGTCGTGGTACTCTCCCCCAACCGCATCCGCGCGGACCTGCAGGAGTTCCGACGGGCTCTGCGCCGCTCTCCCGTCGATCTGCTGCACGGGACGCAGAACTACGCCCCGCCCGGAACAGGGACGCCCACCACCGTCACCATCCATGACGCCTTCGGGCTGCGCCGCGGGCCGTGGGAGGCGGCGGTGCGGCGGACGCCCCGCGAACGGTTTATCCACGGCTACTGGAAGGCGCTGACGCGACATTCCGCCCGCACCGCGCGCCGCGTGGTCACGATCTCGCAGGCTTCGGCCTCGGACCTGGCGCAGACACTCGGCCTCCCCCCCGAGCGCCTGTCCGTCGTCTACAACTGCGCGTCCGTGTCCGCGGACGGCACCCGCGGCGCAGAGCGCGTCCCCGGGCGCATACTTGCGCTCGCCTCGCCGGACCCGCGCAAGGACCCGGGAACGCTGTATGCGGCCATGGCGGCGCTCGAACGGCGCCTGCCGGAGGCGCACCTGTCGCTGGTCTGCGCCACCAGGGCGCTTGCCGAGCGGGAGTGCGCGGCGGCGGCGCGCCACGGGGCGCGGCGGGTGGTCCCCGTGATCGGGCCGGACGACGCGGCGCTGGCGCACGCGTATGCTACGGCGACTGGCTTTGCCTTCCCCTCCTGGGCCGAAGGGTTTGGCGCCCCGCCGCTGGAGGCCATGGCCGCGGGCTGCCCGGTCGCATCTTCGAGCGCGCCCGCCCTGCCCGAGATCCTGGGAAGCGCCGCGGTGTACTTCACTCCCGGCGACTCCGATGCCTGCGCGGACGCCCTGCACCGTCTGCTGACGGACGCAGACCTGCGCGCCGACCTGACCCGCCGGGGCCGGGCGCAGGCGGCCCTGTACTCTCCGCTCCGCATGGCACAAGAGACGGCGGCGGTGTGGCGCGATGCGACGCGGGGCGCCGGTTCGCCGTAAAATAACCGCAGTGACCATGCCCGGTGAACAATCCGCGGTGCTTGTGACCAGCTCCTATCCGCCCGCCGTGTGCGGCGTCGGTGACTACACGGCCTGTCTCGCCCACCATCTGCGCATAGGAGACGACGCCCTGCTCACCGTGTGGACCCGCGCCCGGGATGGCCTCTCCCCCGACGCCCGCGCCGTGGCAGATACCTTCGACGCGGCCGGGGTTCGACGCCTTATGGAGACGGTTCGGCGCGAGCACCCGGCTCTCGTTCACCTCCAGTATGAGGCTGCGCTGTACGCCCCGTCGGTAGCGCGATTGGCGGGGGTGTGCCGCCGCGCGGGGGTGCCGCTGGTCACCACGCTGCACGCGCTGGATGGGCCGCGCGCATGGGGCAGGGCGCACCGGCTTGCCCTGGCCCCGCTCCTGCTGGAGAGCCGCGCCCTTGTGGTCTGCTCCGGCCGTCAATTTGCCGCCCTGTCGCGCCTGCCGGGGGTCCGCAGCAAGACTCATCGGGTCCCGGTCGGCAGCACGGTTCCCCCCTGCGGGCCGGCGCCGGAGCGGGGCGGGAGCGAACCCGCTACCACTCCGCTGCGCCTGGTGTACTTCGGCTTCGTGTGGCGTGGCCGGCATCTGGAGGCGCTGGTCGAGGCGCTGGCGGCCGCGAACGCCGCCGTCCGAGCGCCGCGTGCGGGCGCCACGCTGACAATCATCGGGGAGGTGCGCGACGGGGCGTACGCGGAGGAGTTGCGGGCACTGGCCACCGCGCGCGGCGTGGGCGACCGGTTGGTCTTTACCGGCGCGCTGCCTGCGTCGGAGGTCTCGTGCTATCTGTCCCGTGCCGAGGTGGCGCTGCTCCCCTTCCCCACCGGCGCGTCCACCGGCCGGACCACCCTGATGGCGGCGCTGGAACACGGCCTGCCGGTAGTCACGACCGCAGTACGGGAGAATTGGGATGCCCGCTTCCGTCCGGGGGATAACCTCGCCTGCGCGCCCGCGGGAGACTTCGCAGCCTTCGCCGCCGAGGCAGCGCGCGTTGCCGCGGACGCTGACCTGCGCCGTCACCTTGCGGAAGGCGCCGCCCGACTGGCGCCGGAGTTCGCGTGGCCGAAGATCGCGGCGGCAACGCGCGCGGTGTGGGGCGCCGCGTGCCGCTGATTCTACCCTCCACTGCCGCTCCCGCGGGAGGGGACGCCCCCGGCCCCCGGCAGGACGTTTCGCTCCTGGCCGAGGCGCTGGAGGGGCGCGTTGTCTCCCCCCTGCGCGGGGATGCCCTCGGCGGGGCGGAAGCCCGTGCTGCGTTCGACCTGCGGCAGGCGCTCGCGGCGGCGCGAGACCGGGGGGCAGCCGCCTACGTCTCCCTCTCGGAGCGGGTGGGCCTCCCCCTGGCACTACTGCTCCGGCGGCGGCGCGCGGGCGCCCCTCCGCACATCCTGGTCGCGCACCGTTTGTCGTCGCGGGCGAAGCGGCTTCTGCACCGACGAACGGGAGTCCTGCGGGACTTCGCGCGGGTGGTGGTCCTGTGCCGGGCGCAGGAGCAGTTTGCCCTGGAGCGGGCCGGGCTCTCCCCCGAGCGGGTGCAGCGGATGTGGGATGCTGTAGACACAGCCTGGTGGCGCCCCGACCCGCAGACCGATGGCGCGGCGGAGCCTGGTCTTGTGGTCAGTGTCGGAAGGGAGCGCCGGGACTATGCCGCGCTGACGGAGGCGCTGCGCGCCCTTCCCGCGGCGCGCGGCGTGATCGTCGCCGGGAGTCCCTGGTCCCGCGGGCGCGACCCGCTGAACCGGGGGGAGCTGCCGCCGAACGTTGCGCGGCTTTCCGGCCTTTCGGCGGACGCGCTACGCAGTCTCTATGCCCGCGCCCATGTCGTCGCTCTGCCGCTCCAGGCGGAAACCGACTATGCCGCCGGGGCGAACGCGCTTCTGGAGGCCGCGGCGCAGGGTAAGTCCGTGGTCGCCACTCGAACGAACGGACTGGCGGAGTACCTGGAGGGCTTCCCGGGCATCACCGTCTGCCCGGCGGGGGCGGAGGCGCTCGGTGAGGCGCTCGCCCGCCGCCTCGCCGAGTCGCCCACGCTCTGCGCCGAGGCGCGCTGCCAGGCGGAGGGGCGTCACTCTCTGGAGGTCTACGTGGAAACGCTCGCGCGCCTCGTGCGCGAGGCGATGGCGGAGCCGCAGCGATGAGCCGGCGACCCGCGGTGCTGTTCCTGGCGCACCTGCTGCCCTGGCCCCTGGTGGGCGGGGGGCAGATGAAATCGTTTCACACGCTGGAAGCGCTTGCCGCACGCTATGATATCCGCCTGCTGTCGTTTGTCCGCTCGGAGGAGGAGGCGCGCACCCTCGGCCCGCTGCCAGACCTCTGCCGGCGCGGTGTGCGTACCGTCCCGCGCCCGCGGGGGCGCCTCCACAACCTGCGCGCGCTCCTGCGGGCGGAGCGGACCGGCGGCTCCTTCGTGGTAGGCCGCGACGACTCACCCGCCTTTCGGGCGGCAGTTGTGGAGGAGCTTTCCCGGGCTGAGTACGCAGCGATCCATGCCGACCACCTGCCGATGGCGGCGTACCTCCCGGTCGCAGGCGTAGCGCCACCCCGGCGCGTGCTGGACCAGCACAACGCTGAGCACGTTCTGTGGCGGCGCCTGGCGGAGTCGCCGCTCACGCCGCCGCCCGTGCGCCTGCTGGCGCACCGCGAATGGCCCCGCCTGCGCGCGGCGGAGGCTGCCCTGTGCCAGAGCGCAGACCGGGTGCTTGCCGTGTCGGAGGAGGACGCCCGCGCGCTGCGCGGACTCATGGGCAGCGAGTCGAGCGCGCATGTGTCGGTCGTGCCCATCGCCGTGGACACGGAGCACTTCGCCCCGGGCCATGACCGCCTCGCGCCTGCGCCCGACGCCCTGGTCTCCTTTGGAACGCTGTACTGGCCGCCAAACGTCGCGGGGCTGGAGTGGTTCTGCCGCGAAGTCCTCCCCCGGGTGCGGTCGCACCGACCGGGCGCCAAACTCACGCTGGCGGGCGCCGGACCGAACCGGGCGGCGCGGCGGCTTGCAGCGCTCCCCGGCGTCACTCTGGAGGCCGACGTTCCCGACATCCGGCCTCTGGCAGCACGCAGTCGGGTTCTTGTCGTGCCGCTGTTCGCCGGGAGCGGCGTCCGGGTCAAACTCCTCTGCGCTCTGGCGATGGGCCTACCGGTGGTCAGCACACCCCTGGGGGCGGAGGGGTTGGAGGGCGCGCGGGACGGGGAGCACCTGCTGCTGGCGGAAACAGCGGAGGCGTTCGCGGATGCCGTGACGCGCGTCCTGTCGGACGACGCACTCGCGGCGCGGCTGGCACAAAACGGCCGGGCGCTCGTGGAGCGGTCGTATGCGCGGGGGCCGGTCGCGGACCGCCTCCTGGCGGCCTATGAACAAACATTGGCCGGGGAGGGCGTCCCCCGATGAGTCGTGGCGGCCTGCGCGTGCTGTACGTGGCGCCGTACGTCCCGTCGCCGGTGCGGACGCGTCCGTGGAACGTCCTGCGCCGCCTGGCGGCACGAGGATACCGGATCACCGTGGTCGCGCTAGAGGACGGGTACGCGACCGACGCCGACCGCGCCGCGCTCGCCGGCTTCTGCGAGGCGGTCCACCTGATCCCGCATCCCGTCTGGCGCGGTGCGCTCCACGCGCTCGCCGCCGTGCCCACACGCACACCGCTGTCGGCGGCCTGGTGCGCCTCCCCTGCACTGGCGCGGCAGGTGCGCTCGCTCGCCTCCTCGGGTGCGTTCGACGTGGCGCACGTGGAGCACCTGCGCGCCGCGGCGCACGTTTCCGGCGCGCTTGGGTCGCTGCCGCGCGTCCTGGACGCGGTAGACTGCTTGACCGACCTTTTCCGGCAACGCCGGGAACGGGACACCGGCCCGCTGCGTACTCTGCTTTCAGGAGTGGAGGCGGCCCGCTTGCGCTGGGCGGAGCCGCACTACTACCGGGGGTTTTCCCGCGTGGCGGTGACGACGGAGGCAGAGGCGGAGGCGCTGGGTATACTGGCACCGGAGCTTCCCCTGGCTGTGGTCCCGAACGGCGTGGACGCGGAGGTCTTCCGGCCGCGCGCGGACGTGGCGCCCGAGCCGGGGCTGCTGGTGTTCTCCGGCAAGCTGTCGTACTTTGCGAACGAAGACGCGGCCGGCTACCTCCTGGACGAGATCCTGCCGCGCGTCCGCAGGCGCATCCCGGAGGCGCGCCTACTCCTGGCGGGGGCGCGGCCGTCGCGGCGCCTGCAAGAGCGCGCGACGCGGGCGGGCGGGGTGACGCTCACGGGGTACGTGGACGACCTGGCGGCCGAACTGGCGCGGGCGTGGGCGGCGGTCTGCCCTCTCCGGATCGCAGCCGGCGTCCAAAATAAGTTACTGGAGGCGCTGGCAGTCGGCGTGCCGGTGGTGGCGACCGCGCGGGCGGCGCGGAGCCTGCCCGACGCCCCCGCTGGCGCGCTCCGGGTGGCGGACGGGCCCGAGGCCCTGGCGTCCGCGTGCGCGGAGGCTCTGGAGCGTTCGCCGGAAGAGCGGCGCCGGGACGGCGCCGCAGGGCGCCAGTATGTGTGCGGGCGGTTCGGGTGGGACCGGGCCGCCGAAGGGTTCACGGAGCTATACGCATCCGCGCAGTGAAAGAGGCTATGATCCCGAACGTCGCCGCGACTCCGGTCGCTGTCAGGAACGAAGACCGCCGTGCGGCGTATCGCGTCGCCAAGCGGGCGCTGGATATCGCCCTGTCGCTCGTGGGGCTCGTCCTGCTCGCGCCGGTATTTGTCCTCCTGGCCCTTCTGGTGCGCCTGGATTCGCGTGGCCCGGCACTGCACCGTCGCCGCGTGGCCGCGCAGCAACCGGATGGTGGTATCAGCGGGGGCGCCCCGCTGAAGACCTTTGACGCCTTCAAGTTCCGCACGATGCGCGAGGACGCGGACGCGGTCCTGGCCCGCGACCCGGAACTTCGGCGTGCCTACGAGGTGGGCTTCAAGCTGGCGGACGACCCACGGGTGACCCGTCTTGGTCGCCTGCTGCGGCGTACCTGCCTGGACGAGTTGCCGCAGCTTGTCAACGTTTTGCGCGGGGAGATGAGCCTGGTCGGCCCGCGCATCGCCACGCCCGAGGAGTTGGAGCGATTCGGCGCGCAGGCCGCAGCGCGCCTTTCGGTGCCGCCGGGGCTTACGGGACTGTGGCAGATCAGCGGGCGGCCGGAGCCGCGCTACCCGGAGCGCGTCCGCCTGGACCTGGAGTACATTGCGCGCCGGTCGTTCGGACTCGACCTCCTGATCCTCGCACGCACGGTGCTCTGGCTCTTCTCGCCGCGGCGGAACCCCTGACCGCTGACGACACGCTTCTCCGGGGCCGATGTGATATGTTGTAGTGGTTTCGGTGCGCGCGCGCTCCGCGCCACATGTGAACGCGAAGGACTGCATGGAAGAGACGATTTCTCACGACACCGCGCCGCCGGCCCCGGGCCGGGAGGCGACGGAAGGCCCGGAGACGGCGCAGCAGGATCGGCGGTGGCCCCTGGCGCCGTGGATGCTGGCGGTCATCGGGGCGCTGTTCGTCGGGCTGTACTTCGGCACATTCGCGAACTACCTCATCCCCCGCTGGACCACCGACCCGAGCGCTCAGCACGGCTGGCTGGTGATCCCCATCTCTCTGGTGGTCACGTGGATGAAGCGCGACCGGCTGAAGACACTCCCGATTCAGCCCAACCCGGCGGGTCTGTACCTGCTGGGCTTCGGCCTCTTCCTGCACCTGTTTGAGAAGGCTGTGGACCTGAACGGCCCCTCACCCCTGTCGATTCCCATTGTGATCGCGGGGCTGGTGTGGCACTTCCTGGGAACGGCGTTCCTGAAGGAGTTGGCGTTCCCCATCGGATACCTGGTCTTCTTCTGCCCGATTCCCGGCGGCTTCACAGAGCTGGTCTCGTTCCCGCTACGTCGCCTGGCGACCGAGGGCTCGAAGTGGCTGGCGAACCTGATGGGCGTCCACGTCTACGGCGCGGGTATGAACATGGAGTTCCTGCAGCCGCGCGGCGTCGAGTTCATCCGTCTGGAGGTGGCCGACCCCTGCTCCGGCCTGCATTCGCTGATGGCGATCAAGGCTCTGCACGCGATCACGGCCTACCTGACACGGCTCAAGCTCGGCTGGAAGTGGGTGCTCTTCTTCTGCGCCATCCCGATCGCTCTGGCGGCCAACCTGGTCCGCATCACGGCGATCATCCTGATTGGCGCGTACATCAACAAGGACTTTGCGGTAAAGGTCTTCCACGACTACTCCTCGCCCGTCCTGTTCGTGATTGCGTTCGGAATTCTGATCGGCATCGGCAGGTTGATGGAGTGGGCCACGGGCGCCCTGAAGGATGAAGAGGGACGGGGGGCTCCGGAGGCGGTATGAAGAAGGCAGCAGCAGCACGACCCTACGCCGTAATAGCGATGATGGCGGTGATCCTCGTTTTGAGTATCGCCTTCTCACGCAAGCCACCGACAGATATCGCGGTGGCGGATGTTACCACGCTCCCGACCCAGGCGGGCGAGTGGCAACTCCTGGGCGAAATCCCACTGGACGAGGAGACGATGAAGCAGATCCAGTCGGATAGCCACGTCCACCGCCGCTACGTCAACCCGCAGGGCCAGCCGGTGGATGTCCTGGTGGTGTACCGCCGCTATGGGCGCCGCGAGTTCGCGCACCGCCCGGAGCTGTGCTTCCCGGCCGCGGGCTACCAGATCCTGTCCAAGAGCCAGACGACACTCCCCTATGCGGGCCGGGATGTGGCTGCGGTCCACCTGATAGCGGACGGCAGCAAGGTGCTTCGGAACGACGGCGGAACGGGTGTGCCGAACAACACGGTCACCTACTTCTTCGCGTCGGGCGGGCGCACGGAGCACAACTTCATCCGGCAGCAGATCTGGATGGCGTTCGAGCGGGTGATTCCGAACAAGAACGGCTGGACGTTCGTCCGCCTGACGTCGGATCACGTCAACGGCTCGGACGACGCGACCATGCTCGCCGCTCAGCAGGACTTTATGCGCGCGTTCGGTCCCGAGCTTCAGCGCGTCATCACTACGGACAACGCGACGGCCCAGGTCGCCTCCGCCCCCACCGCCCCGTGAGCCTGAACACTCCTCCCCTCTCACTGGCTGTATTCGTCGGGTCGCACGGGCGTGGCTCCAACCTGATGGCGATTCGGGACGCCATCGATGCCGGCCGCCTCGCCGCCCGTATCGTCGCCGTGGTCGGAACCCGCTCGGACG
Organism: uncultured Armatimonadota bacterium; assembly: GCA_937902745.1. GTDB lineage: Bacteria > Armatimonadota > Armatimonadia > Armatimonadales > Armatimonadaceae > CALEKU01. The sequence continues at coordinate 7,938 of CALEKU010000120.1, read as the reverse complement.
CGCCCGCCATCGTCCGGGCGCGGGATGCCGATCTGCCCACCCGCATTGTCAGCCCCCGGGACCGGGACGACGCCGAGTATGGCGCCGCGCTTCTGCGCGTGCTGTCGAAGGCGGGGGCCGACGCCCTGGCGTTGGCAGGCTACATGCGCCGCCTGCCTCCCGCCGTGGTCACAGCGTTCCCGTACCGCATTCTGAACACGCATCCCGCACTCCTGCCCGCGTTCGGGGGCAAGGGCATGTACGGCGAGCACGTCCACCGGGCGGTCCTGACGCATGGGGTGAAGATATCCGGCTGCACCGTACACTTCGTGGACGAGACCTATGACACCGGCCCGATTATCGTCCAGCGGTGCGTCCCGGTGGAGGAGAGCGATACCCCCGAGACCCTGGCGGCGCGCATCCTGCCCGTGGAGCACGCAGCGTATGTCGAGGCGCTCCAACTCCTCGCCGAGGGCCGCCTGTCCGTGGAGGGCCGGGTCGTGCGCGTAAGGCCGCCGTCGGCCGTGGAATGAACCGTGCCGGGGTTTGCCGCCGTGGGTTGAAACCCACGGCGGAATCCTGCCGAGGAACCTATTGAGGAATCGCCGCAACGGCGCGGTCGATCTCCTCCTCGGTCGAATAGGCGTGCGGGGCGAAACGGACGTTCCCGCAGCGCACCGCCACCACCACCTTCGCCTCTGTGAGCGCCGCCAGTACCGCCTCATTGGAGAGCGACGGGTGGCGGAAGGCAACGATGCCGGAGCGCACCGGCTCCGGGGTGACGACCTGCATCCCCCGGGCCGCCAGCGAGCGGCGCGCGTGGGCGGCCAGTTCCAGAACGCGGCGCTCCACGGCATCGAAGCCAACCTGCTCCAGCAGGTCCACGGACGCACCGAGGGCCGCGGTCGCGAGGAGACCGGGGCTGCCCTCCTCGAAGCGGTCGGCAGTGGTCTTCATCTCATCGAAGTGGATACGCTCCCAGGCGATGGGGTCGTTCACCGAATTCCACCCGATGTTCGTGGGCAGAAGGTCGGGCAGAAGTCCTTCGCGGACGTACAGGACGCCGATACCCGCCGGGCTGAGCAGCCACTTGTGGCAGCCGGCCGCTGCGATATCCACCGGCAGCGCGCTCAGGTCCAGGCGAAGCGCGCCGAGTCCCTGCACCACGTCGGCCACCAGCAGGATGCCCCGCTCGCGGCAAAACGCCCCGAGCCGCGCCAGGTCCATCCGCTGCCCCGTGCCCCACTGCACCCAGGACACGGCGAGTACCCGCGTAGAAGCGTCGCATGCGGCCATCAGGTCTTCTTCGGCGTACAGGCCGTCCTCGCCCTGCGGGTCCACGAGGCGCACGGTCACCCCCCGGTGTGCCTGCCCCATCCACGGGTAGAGGTTCGCCGGGTACTCCGTCCGGCCGACCACGACGTTATCCCCTGGACGGAAGGCGACGGCCTGCGCGGCAATAGTGAGCCCGTGCGAGGTGTTCCGGACAAACCCCAGGCACGCGGGCGGCGCGTTCATCATGCGGCCGAGGGCGGCGCGCAGCGACTCCTGACGCTTCTGGTGCGTGACATACGCCCGGAAGGGGTCGTCGCTCATCAGATCGTCGGTGACGGAGCGGACAGCGTCCGCCACAGGTTGGGCAATGGGCGAGGTGCCCGCGTGATTGAGGTGCGTACAGCGCTCCGCGCTGGGGAAGAGGGCGCGGAGCTCAGCAAAGGAGAGTGCGGTCATGACCGCATTGTACCGCCGCTAGCTGCCTGCGGAGGCGAGGCGGCGCGTCATGCGCCGGTGCGGGATGCCAGCGTCGTCGAAGACCGGCCCCTCGGCCGCGAACCCGAGCCGTTCGTAGAAGGCGATCACGGGCACCTGGGCATCCAGCATCGCCTGGGTGAAGCCGTTTCGGACGCAGCGCTCCAGGGCGTCGCGCATCAGCAGGTCGCCGACTCCCCGGCCCCGGTACTTCCGGCGCACGGCGACCCGACCGATCTTTGCCACGCCCTCCCCCTTATCCACCACACGCGCTGTGCCGACCGCCTCGCCGGTGGTGGCGTCGACCGCGAGCAGGTGCAGGGCGACGGCGTCGTATTCGTCCGGCTCCAGGTCGGGCGGGACGTTCTGCTCATCCACAAACACCTCAAACCGGATGCGCATGGCCGCCTCGCGGTCGGCATCGGTGTCGCAGGCGCGGACGACGAATTCCGGGGGAGAAGCACGTTCTGTCATGGGATGTGCAGCAGTTTGTGGGTCTGGAGGGAGAGGCGTAGGCGCGCCGGATGCGCCTTGACCGTCTCCACGCAGAGCGCGATGGCATCCGGATTCAGCGCGTTCGGCTGGATATAGAGCAGCGGCCCGCCGGGGTGGCCCGCGCTTGGGTTGCGCAGTGCCCGCTCCACATCCGCCGAACCGTCCACCACATACTTGAACTCGGTCGCGTGCTCCAGGTACCAGGGGTCGAGGAATCCCCCCTCGGACTCTTTGGGCGAGACGGTGATGTGGTCGAGCCCCCACTCCGGGCGCGGGTGCTGGCCGTTGGTCTCCACCTGAACCTTCAGGCCGGCGGCGTGTAGGGCGTCGCAGAGCGCGCCGACCTCGCGGTACATGGTCGGCTCGCCCCCGGTCAGACAGACCCACGGGCAGCCGTACCCTGTCACCTCGGCCACGACCTCGGGGACCGTCATCTCGCGCCGGACGCGGAAGTCGGTATCGCAGAAGGAGCAGGCGAGCGTACAGCCCGCCACCCGCACGAAGACGGTCGGCTGGCCGGAGCGCGAACCCTCCCCCTGGAGCGAGTAGAAGATCTCGACCAGCGGCAGGAGGCCGCGCCGCAGCACGGCGACGGCCTCTTTCGTGGCGGCGCGCGGGTCCGGCGTGGCGCCCTGATAGACCCTCAGAGGTTGGGAAAGGGTGGCACTCGACACGCCCCGATTCTATCACGTGTTATCGCAACAAGATTCACGAACCAGAAGAAAAGTAGAAGAGCCTTCTCGCAGATGAGAAGGCTCTTCTGTGTCACGCGAAGGTGACAAACTCAGGAAGGCGGTCCCGTTTTATCCGGTTTTGCGTCAGCCGGTTTCGCGTCAGGAGGCGGATTAGGCCCCCCTTGAGGCACAGGTCTTCCCTCTTCCCGTGCCTTCGCCTGCTCCAAGCTCATATTCAGAAAGCCGAGTATGCGTCCTTTTTCTCCGGGCGGGATAGTCTTGCTGGCTTTGACGATATCGATCTGCTTCTGCACTTCAGCCGCCGTCTTGACAGGGCGCGGCGGCGACTCGGCAACCACCGGCGGTTTCGGACGCGTCGCGTAGACGATCACCGCCAGAATGATGAGCACCACCATCAACGGCAACATCCACCTTAAAGCGGACGGAGACGGTTGGACCGCGACGGACGCATTTTCCGAGTTCGGTTTGGGTTCATCCATCGTGTTTCGTACCGGAGATAGGCCGCCTTCCGGAGAGACTTCCAGAAGGCGGCTCTGTCCTGACCTTTACTAGCCTTTACTAGCCTTTACTTGTTGCCGCGCGCCTGTGCCGCCGCCGCCGCCGCACCGTGCGCTGCCGCCTGACTGGCCATCGCCGCCCCCTGTGCCTGTGAGGCACGGATGGACTCGGCAACCACCGGCGGAGCTTGGGGGGGCAGATTGGACGGCACTCCGGTTGTCACGTCAGGCTTACGGGCGTTCGGGTTTGCCACGCCCTCCTTGCGGCCACAGCCTGTAATCAACAGACCGAAGCCTAAAGCCCCTACGGCCAAGCATCGGCAAAGTCTCTGCTTGCTCATTAGAAGTGGTCCCCACGCCACTGGCTGCACGGCGCGTCCCAGGTATTATCGAATATCCAGGACATGTCTTCCTGATTCCAGTTGTTGCGCAGCCCTCGGAAGTAGAAGTGGCGGCACCAGTTGATCTGTCCCTTGGCCATTGCCTTGACATGACCGTCTGCAAAGGCGAAGTTACCCACGCCGCTATGCCGGTGGCGGGGCATCACCTGGTAGATCCAGGCATCTCCCGGAGGCGGGTTCTCGGCTACGTCGCCGGACCAGATGACGGTGCCTGAGTCCTGGCCGGTAAAGATGGGCGGATATACGGCGCCGCCGTGCCACCACCAGTCGGCGATAAGGCCATTGCCGGTATTGTTCCAGGCGTACACGTAGCCGTTTTCACCGACCATGATCGTATTCGCGGGCGAGTTCATGTCGCTCATTCCCGTCGGGGGCAGAACGACAGAAGCATCCCCGCCTTTCCAGGCGGCGTAAAACCCTTCGTAATCGTCGCCGCGGAACATCGGCCGGAACAGCGTGTCATGCCCTCCATATGTGCGCCATGCCTCGGGTGCGGGAATGCTCGGACAGATCCAGATGTTGCCGGCAGCCATCAGAACCGGGGTGTTATTGGTGCTCCCCCAGGCATTCCACTGGTATCCGTTCTTGACGTAGGGTTCGATCATCTCTTTCCACGTGAACGGGTTCCACTCGGCACGGCCGGGCGTCTCGCGGTAATCAAAGTTCTGATGCGGAAAGCACTCATCGTAGTCCTGGACGTACTGCATGACGCCCAAGCCAATCTGCTTCAGGTTCGAAAGGCAAGTAGTCTGCCTTGCCTTCTCCCGTGCCTGTGCAAAGACCGGGAACAGGATCGCGGCAAGTATTGCGATAATCGCGATAACGACGAGCAGTTCGATGAGGGTGAACGCGTGCGCAGTGAACCGGCGCCCCCGCGATTCCTGTTTGAGACACATCATTGTCAACATCCCTTTCCAGTCGCTGCTGTGCAAAAGCCTCGGCCATTGAGGATCGGGTCGGTGCAGCCTCCGACCCCTGAGAGGATCAGAGAGTCACATGTGCGGGCGCGGCGGCGGCGCCGTGGTCCCGCGAATCCTTAGTTCCGGCGCGAACACGATCTCCTTGGGACCGTCGCTCTGCTCTTCCACGCGGTTGATGAGAAGCCGCGTGGCCGCCTCGCCAATCTCCGCCAGCGGGTGGTGGACCGTGGTCAGCGGCGGCAGGGTCTTGCTGCTCGTCGGGTAGTCGTCGAACCCGACCACCGAAAGGTCTCCTGGCACGTCCAGCCCCATCCCGCGCGCCACCTCCAGCACTGTCAACGCCATGTCGTCGTTCGCAGTGAAGACAGCTGTCGGACGTTCCGGCAGACTCAGGAGGCTCCGTGCGTTCCGGTAAACGCAGGCCGGGTCGAAAGAGCCCGGCAGCCAGTAGGCCGGAGGGATGGTCACGCCCGCCTCCGCCAGCGTTGCCACGAACGCATCGCGTCGCTGATGGATGCTGGTCTGGTCTTCGTTGCCCAGCAGCATGGCGATCCGGCGATGCCCGAGTTCCAGCAGGTGCCGCGCTGCGAGCGCCGCGCCCGCGGCATTGTCTACGTCCAGCCACGGTATCTGCGGGTCGCCGCTCGGCGCCGACACCACCACCACCGGGAGGCCGCTGCGCCCCGCGAGGCCCGCCACCACATCGCTGCCAATCAGCGGAGCGACCACGAGGATACCGTCGGTGCGCCGGTCCCCGAATCGGGCTGAGCAGCGCTCGTCGTGCCACATACGGGTGAACAGCGTGATGTTGTAGGCCTGGTCTGCCGCGGCGGCCATAATGCCGCGGAGCACACAGATAGCGTAGTTGTTGGCTACTGGAGCTTCGACGCTGGAGAACAGCACTCCCAGCGTGTTGAGACGACGGCGCACCAGACCGCGCGCCATGGCGTTGGGGTGATAGTCAAGGCGGCGCATGACAGCCAGGACGCGCTGACGCGTGGAGTCACGAACCGGACGGGGACCGTTGTTGAGAACGTAGGACACGGTGGCCACAGAGACACCGCTTTCTCTCGCTACGTCGCGAATAGTCGCCATACCCCTGCCTCATCCCCTCGTTGGGAAAAGTCTCGAGAAACGACAACGGTAAAACGGAACGGTTCGACGGTACATTGTCGAACCGGTTAGAAGTTACATGCAATTGGTCGATTTGTCAACGAAAAAAGTTAGGAAAGGCCACACACCCTTGTGTGGCCTTTCTTACCATCGTAACTCAGGTGGATTCAGAGCGCGGAAGCGGGGTTCCAGAGGTGTTCCAGCGCACCCGTCTGGCCGTTCACGGAGACCTTCAGCAAGCGCGCACCAATTCCCGGCACATGGCGCCGGTAAGTGAAATTGTACACCTCGATCTGCGACGCCCTGGCCCGGAGACGCTTGCCGGCCGGGTGGCCGGGGTCCGGGGCGAACAGGGCGCTATCGTCCATCCGCTCCAGGCCCCTCGCCTCCACTCCCAGGAGGGCAAGGTACCCCTTCGCCCGCTGCTCCGCCTGCTCGCGAGAAAGATTCTGACGGGAGGACAGCGCGGTGGCCGCGCTGTCCTCCGCTTCCGGCCGGCTCATGCGGTTCACGGCGTACACCAGGCCGTTGTCCGCGTTGATGCGCAGCAGGTAGTCGCCAGCGCGCGTCTCCGCGACCACATCCCACTCACGCACCATCTCGCCCCGGCGGAAAGCGTACGCCGACTGGGTCGATACGTCCACCGTGCGCGCCTCCCCACCGGTCACCTGGCTCAGCAGTCCATCGGCGATCCGACTCGCCTGGGCGCGCGTGGTCTGTCCGAATGCCTGCGTCTCCAGGCGCGGCCGTGCCGCGCGAGCGAAGACCGTGGAAAGGCAAAACAGCACCGCGAGGGCCAGCGGCACCAGGGCGACGATCAGAACGCGCCGGTTGCCCGGCGCCCCCTCGGCAACGGCGAAGTGGACGGTTTCGCCGCCCGCTTCCCCTTCCCTTCGTGTCCTCTGCCCCGTCCCCGAAGCCCGCACCTGTCCTACATACATTTTGTTCTGGCAGCCTTCCGTCTGTTTTCAGGAGCGCCGGCAGAGTCGCCGGCGCGTTCTTTACACCGCCCCAAGAGCCTTTGCGCGAGCGCGCGGGCCCTCTTGCAGGCGGGTTCCCGTCCCACAGACCTCCGTGTCTGCCTTTCCTCACGGCCTCGGAAGAAGGACCGGAATCACCCACGGATACCGTTATTCAACCGTTTGTACATGACGCATTTTCCGCACCAGAGTTCGAAGTTTTTCGCCTGGCCGCAAACCCGGCGAATAAACGGAGGCCGGACCCGGCAGGTTGACTGCCAGGTCCGGCCTCCGTGCCGGGCTGTATTTCGCTGGAAGCGGCGCCTCTACCGGATGCCGACGATGCTGAACGGGATCAGGTTGCGCCGGGTAGCCTCGCGGAAGGCCTGCACCCGGTTGTTCACGTTGAGCTTCTGGTAGATGTTCGCGAGATGGAAATCCACCGTGCGCTTGCTGACGAAGAGCTGGTCCGCCACTTCCTTCGAGGAGTTGCCCTCGATCACGAGCGTCAGCACTTCCACCTCACGCTTGGTCAGCTTGATCGCGCTCTGCGCGTCTTCCTTCGTAACGCCGTCAGCCATGGATTTGAACCTTTTCCTTGATTTTCTGTCCGACGAACACAGAGGCCCCGTCAGGGGGAATCAACCGGAGCAGTCATTTGGAATGAGAGGTTCGCTCTCGGCCCTGCCGTGTCTCGCCCGCTACTGTTTAGATAATCGTAATCCCCTGGTGAAATCGCCATAGGCTTTTTTACCAGGTATACGTTATCTGACCCTTAGTACCCGGTTCTGCTCGAATCTAATCCCGGCCGGCTGCTTCGAGGCAGGAGACCGGTAACAGGACGGGCATGAGTCCGGATTGACAGGGCCGTCCCCGCTGTGTAGAATGAAGCGTAAATTCCGTTCGCGCGGGCGACGGGCGATTCAGGCACGGACGGTCCCGCCGGAGCCCCGAAGATACGAAAGGACGCTGACGCTACATGCCTCGCATTCTGGCCGTGGACGACGAGCCCAACATCGTCCGCCTCATTCAGGTGAACCTGGAGCGGCATGGGTATACTGTGGAGACCGCCAACAACGGCGCGCAGGCCCTCGCCAAGATCAAGGCGAACCGGCCGGACCTGTTGGTCT